>CALZAE010000084.1 GCA_945612235.1 uncultured Gammaproteobacteria bacterium
CCACCCATATCCACGATAATTTCCGTGGTGTAGCGCTTCACACCGTCTTTTTCCCACTCACGGGTTTGCAAACGACCTTCGATATAAACCTTTGAGCCTTTGCGTAAATACTGACCTGCAATTTCGGCAATTTTGCCAAAGAAGGAAATACGGTGCCATTCAGTACGTTCTTGCATTTGACCGGTTTGCTTATCACGCCAGCTGTCACTGGTCGCCAATGTCAGGTTAGTTACCGCATTGCCATTGGGCAAATAACGTGTTTCTGGGTCGCCGCCCACATTACCAATCAAAATTACTTTGTTAATTCCACGAGCCATATTTTTCTCCAAACGGTCAGCACGCCAAGTTATTTATAGATAACTTTCAACAGATGCACGATCTATTATTTGCGTATCAAATTTCACATAAACAGCAGCTTCCTCTGCCACCAACACAGCATCCATTACACCCGCTTGCGAACTGAGTGCGGTAAGCCATTGCGTTTCTTGCATTGCTGCAGGGGTTACCGACAAGCGCACACTGGTTACATAAGGCGGCTCTTGCATATTAGCAGCAAATATTAACCAGAGGGCGGCTAGTGCTGCACATCCAGCAAAAACCAAGGACGCACCTCCCACAGTAAATAGCCAACCACCGAGCATGCCACCCAAGGCAGCCCCTAAAAACTGGCTGGTGGAGTACACACCCATCGCGGTACCTTTTGCGCCAGCAGGTGAAACTTTACTGATCAGCG
Organism: uncultured Gammaproteobacteria bacterium; assembly: GCA_945612235.1. Lineage (GTDB taxonomy): Bacteria > Pseudomonadota > Gammaproteobacteria > Pseudomonadales > Pseudomonadaceae > Denitrificimonas. The sequence goes on from CALZAE010000084.1 coordinate 734, forward strand.
ACGGTAAAGACGCTTCTAAAAAGTTAAACGCAGTAAAAAACGCCAACGTACCTATGACTAGCAAGGTTAAATTGTCGGCAAACAGCCATAAAAACAGCTCAGTAGCCATTAAAACCGCGACAGCACCGACAAACACACGCTTCATCTGGCGCTTTTTTTCACTGTAGATAATAAAAGGCAGCATGGCAAAAAAGCCGACAAATAAAGCGATCAGGTAAACCCACCAATGCTCTTCTTTAGGCAAACCGCCCTGCTCAACCAATGCTAAAGGTAACGCAATAAAGCTGGCCATTAACAGCGCATGCAAGACAAAAATGCCAAAGTCCAAGCGTAACAAGGCTGGGTTACGTAGCGTCGCCGCCAAAGCAGCTTTAGCCACCCCTGACTCTCGAGTTTGCACTTGTTGTGCTGGCTTGGGCACAGTAACCGCAATAATCACTATTCCCAACAGCGCCATGATTGCAGTAAACCAAAACAAGCCGGATAAACCAAAGCCACGCGTCACCAAAGGCCCGACTACCATGGCTATAGCAAAAGAAATACCGATGCTGATACCAATCATCGCCATAGCTTTAGTGCGATGCTGCTCACGGGTTAAGTCAGATAACAACGCCATGACTGCCGCAGAAATTGCTCCAGCACCCTGCAAGACGCGTCCAGCAATCACGCCCCAGACTGAATCTGACATGCCAGCAACCACACTACCTGCAGCAAAAATCAACAAACCCAAATAGATAATGGGTAAACGCCCAAAACGATCCGATAGCATGCCAAAAGGTATTTGCAAAAATGCTTGAGTCAACCCATAGGCACCAATCGCTACACCGAGCAGAAAAGGCGTTTGCCCGATTAAATCTTGCCCGTAGGTGGCTAAAACCGGCAGCACCATAAACATGCCCAGCATACGAAAGGCAAACACCAAGGATAAACCACCGGCCGCACGCTTTTCTTGAGCGTTCATTGCGTCACTATTACGATCCTGCATGACACCTCCCCAAATAGAGGCGCAATTCTATCAGGCAGAAGACTTTGCCGCAGCATCCCTCTAACCCGTATACTCAATCGTTTTAGGCTCGACGCGCGAGGAATGCAGTGGATACCATCGTAGTTCGTGGGGCTCGCACCCATAATCTCAAAAATATTGATCTGGACTTACCTAGAAATAAACTGATCGTGATCACTGGTCTATCGGGCTCAGGTAAATCTTCACTGGCTTTCGACACGCTCTATGCCGAAGGTCAACGCCGCTATGTTGAGTCTTTATCAGCTTATGCGCGGCAATTCTTATCCATGATGGAAAAGCCGGATGTCGATACCATTGAAGGGTTATCGCCAGCCATTTCTATTGAGCAAAAATCAACCTCACACAACCCACGCTCAACTGTGGGCACCATCACCGAAATTTATGACTATTTGCGCCTGCTGTATGCCCGCGCTGGTGTACCGCACTGCCCTGATCACCATGTGCCCTTAGAGGCGCAGACCGTCAGCCAGATGGTCGATTTAGTGTTAGCTCGTGAAGCCGAAACGCGCCTGATGTTGTTGGCACCGGTGATTCGCGAACGCAAAGGTGAGCATCTGTCGATCTTTGAGGAAATGCGTGCCCAAGGCTTTGTCCGTGTTCGCGTCAATGGCACTCTTTATGAAATCGATGATGTACCTAAGCTCGATAAGCAAAAGAAACATTCAATCGATGTGGTAGTGGATCGTTTTAAAGTGCGTGAAGATTTGGCTCAGCGTTTAGCCGAATCCTTTGAAACTGCGCTGCGCCTCACCGACGGCATTGCTTTAGTGGCATCGATGGATGATGACGGCTGCGAAGAGATGGTCTTTTCCGCCCGCTTTGCTTGCCCGCATTGTGGTCATGCCATTAGCGAATTAGAGCCAAAACTGTTTTCTTTTAATAACCCCGCCGGTGCTTGTCCCAGTTGTGATGGCTTAGGCGTTAAACAGTTTTTTGATATCAAGCGCTTGGTCAATGGCGAGCTGACTCTAGCTGAAGGCGCGATTCGTGGCTGGGATCGACGCAACGTGTATTACTTCCAAATGCTCAGCTCTTTAGCCGATCAATATGATTTCAGCCTAGAAACACCCTTTAAAGAACTTGATCAAGACACCCAACACGTAATTCTCTACGGTACGGGTAAAGTCGAAGTTGAATTTCGTTATCTGAATGACCGCGGCGATATCGTTAAACGCGCGCACCCCTTTGAAGGTATTGTGCCTAACTTAGAGCGCCGTTACCGCGAGACGGAATCCAATACCGTGCGTGAAGAACTGGCGAAATACCTCAGTACCCAAGCATGTCCAGATTGTTCAGGCACACGCTTGCGTCGTGAAGCTCGCCACGTCTGGGTGGGCGAAAACACCTTACCGACTATTACTTCAATGCCGATTGGTGAAGCCTTTGAGTATTTCTCTGTACTCAGCCTGCCTGGTAAACGCGGGGAAATTGCCGAGAAAATTCTTAAAGAAATCAGTGCGCGTTTACAGTTCCTAGTGAACGTCGGACTTAACTATTTAACCTTGAACCGTAGTGCCGACACACTATCCGGTGGTGAAGCCCAGCGTATTCGTTTGGCCAGCCAGATTGGTGCAGGCTTAGTTGGGGTGATGTATATCCTCGATGAACCTTCAATCGGCCTGCATCAGCGTGATAACGAGCGCTTACTGAAGACCCTGGATCATCTGCGCAAGATCGGTAATACCGTGATTGTGGTTGAGCACGATGAAGACGCCATTCGTATGGCCGACTATGTCGTGGATATCGGCCCTGGGGCTGGTGTGCATGGTGGTCAAATCGTTGCCCAAGGCACTGCAGCCGAAGTGATGGCCAACCCCAACTCCCTGACGGGCCAGTACTTATCAGGGGCGGTAAAGATTACCTACCCTGCAGAGCGCACACCGATCAATCCAGAAAAAATGCTGCGTTTATTCGGCGCAAAAGGTAATAACCTGCAGAACGTTGACCTAGAAATACCTCTGGGTCTACTCACCTGCGTGACTGGCGTATCTGGTTCAGGCAAGTCCACCCTCATCAACAACACCCTGTATCCGCTGATGGCCACTGCACTCAATGGTGCAACCACCTTGGAAGTGGCTGCTTACGATTCTATTGAAGGTGTGGAACTGCTAGATAAAGTCGTGGATATTGATCAGAGCCCCATTGGTCGCACCCCGCGCTCTAACCCTGCGACTTACACGGGTATTTTTACGCCAATTCGTGAACTCTTCTCTGGAGTCGCCGAATCGCGCGCACGCGGCTATAGCCCTGGGCGCTTCTCCTTTAACGTCAAAGGCGGACGCTGTGAAGCTTGTCAGGGTGATGGCGTGATTAAGGTTGAGATGCACTTCTTAGCCGATATTTATGTGGCCTGCGATACCTGTAAAAGTAAGCGCTACAACCGCGAAACCTTGGATATTCGTTACAAAGGTAAGAATATCCATGAGGTGCTGGATATGACTATTGAAGAGGCGCGCACCTTCTTTGACCCGGTACCTGCTCTGGCGCGTAAGCTGCAGACATTGATTGATGTGGGGTTATCCTATATTCGCCTTGGACAAAGCGCTACCACGCTCTCAGGCGGCGAGGCGCAGCGGGTTAAGCTATCGCGCGAACTGTCTAAGCGAGATACCGGACAAACTCTGTATATCCTCGATGAGCCGACCACAGGTTTGCACTTCGCTGATATTCAGCAATTGCTCGATGTTTTGCACCGCTTACGTGATCGCGGCAACACCGTGGTGGTGATTGAGCATAATTTGGATGTGATCAAAACCGCAGACTGGATCATTGATCTGGGCCCTGAAGGTGGCTCTGGTGGCGGGCAGATTATTGCCACGGGCACGCCGGAACAAGTGGCGCAAAGCAGCCTGTCGCATACTGGACGCTTCCTCAAAGACAAAGTCTAAACCCAATACACACAAGCCTCGATCAACGAGGCTTGTGCTGTAACGTTTTACAATAGCTATCGCACTGTTATGGCAGTTCAATACCTAAAGCTTTCGCCACACCTTGGCCATAGGCAGGATCAGCCTGCATACAGTGGCAGATGTGCTTCATCTTAATCTCATCAGGCACGCCATCCATATTGCGCGCAGTGTTCTCAAACAACACTTGCTGTTGTGCAGGACTCATCAAGCGGAATAAGTTACCCGGCTGAGTAAAGTAATCCGGCTCCGTCTCCCAGTAGTCAAATCGATCCGCGGCACCTTCAAGCGCCAAAGGCGGCTCAGAGAAGTCGGGTTGCTCTTGCCACTCACCATAGCTATTAGGCTCGTAATGCAAACGACTGCCCTGGTTACCATCCACACGCATGGCACCATCACGGTGATAACTATGGTATGGGCAACGGGGCGTATTTACCGGAATCTGCGAATGGTTCACTCCTAAACGGTAACGCTGCGCATCACCATAGGAGAATAAACGACCTTGCAACATGCGATCAGGTGAAAAACCAATACCTGGCACAATATGCGCTGGGTTAAAGGCCGCCTGCTCCACATCAGCAAAATAGTTCTCTGGATTTTTATTCAGCTCAAACTCACCCACTTCAATCAGCGGGTAATCAGCCTTAGGCCAGACTTTGGTTAAATCAAACGGATGATAAGGTACTGTTGCTGCGTCGGCTTCAGGCATGACTTGCACATACATGGTCCAACGTGGGAAATCACCGCCTTCAATCGCTTCATACAGATCTCGCTGCGAACTCTCGCGATCTTTCCCTACCAGTTCAGTAGCTTCTTGGTCGGTAAGATTTTTAATACCTTGCTGAGTTTTAAAATGAAACTTAACCCAATAGCGCTCATTGTCAGCATTAATAAAACTAAAGGTGTGTGAACCAAAGCCATGCATATGACGATAAGAAGCAGGAATGCCGCGATCACTCATCACTATGGTGACTTGGTGTAAGGCTTCAGGCAACCCGGTCCAGAAATCCCAGTTATTAGTCGCACTGCGCATATTAGTGCGCGGATCACGTTTGACTGCGTGGTTAAGATCAGGAAATTTCAGCGGATCACGAAAGAAAAATACTGGGGTGTTGTTACCAACTAAATCCCAGTTACCTTGTTCAGTGTAAAAACGCATAGCAAAACCGCGGATATCACGCTCAGCATCCGCTGCGCCACGCTCACCCGCGACCGTAGAGAAGCGCACAAACATATCGGTTTGCTTGCCAATCTCAGAGAAGATCATAGCTTTGCTGTACTGAGTAATATCATGAGTCACAGTAAAGCGACCGAAAGCACCAGAGCCTTTAGCGTGCATACGGCGCTCAGGAATGACCTCTCGATCAAAGTGCGCCATTTTCTCTAAGTACCAAACGTCTTGCATCAACATTGGCCCACGCGGACCGGCAGTTAAGCTATCTTGGTTATTAGCGATTGGACATCCAGATACCGATGTCAATTTAGGTTTGTCACTCATGGCATTACTCCTGCTCTATTTATTCAAATTATCTTAGCTTGAGAGTAGCGAAAAATATAGAAACCACCAAATAGATTAATAAAAAGCAGACGATAGCGATTGTCTATACAAAATATGCAGGCATAAAAAAACCGAGCGCTAGGCTCGGTTTTTCTTGAACTGCAGTACTGCTTACTCTGCGACTTCTACTTCACCAGCAACCGGACGGTCAACCAGTTCAACATAAGCCATAGGCGCGTTATCGCCAGCACGG
>CALZAE010000085.1 GCA_945612235.1 uncultured Gammaproteobacteria bacterium
GATGACGACACAGTATTACCCGCACCGAACATATCTTTAATGACTTTACTGCCGTTATCACCTAAGCGCTTGGCAATGGCATCCACAATCGCACCGCTGCCTTGGTGTAAACAAATCGCATCCACATCATCCATATGCATGCTCACTTCATCGAGCACTTCTTGCATATGCGGAATAATCTTTAAACTGGCAAAGTTAAACACCTGACGACCATTCATATGGAAATGACCATCTTTCACCACTAGGTACTCAGCACCAGCGCCATCACCGCCAAAACGTGCAGGCCCGAGCTCCCAGACCGGTGCATCTGTGCTCATCCAAGTTGCAGTTGCTGCATCACCGAATAATAGCGTAGTCATACGGTCAGAACGATCCATGATTTTTGAATACGGATCAGCTGTGACCAAAATAGCGTTTTTCAGACCCAAAGACTGCATAAAACCTTTGATCACATACAAGCCATACACATAACCTGAGCAACCCAATGACACATCAAAACAAGCGGCATGGGTTGGCAAGCCAAGTTTGTGCTGCACAATAGCAGAGGTATGCGGCAAGCCTTCAGCATCACCGTTTTGCGTAACAACCACTAAGGCCTGAACATCGTCTAGCTTGAGTTCAGGATTTTTAGCGAGCAAATTTTGCACGGCACGCACACATAAGTCTGAGGTTTCTTCACCTTCTGCTTTCACAGATAAAGTGCGAGTACCCAACTTGGCGTCAACAAAATCCTCATCACGATCAAAGCTGTGCGCTTGCGCGATGTTATCAATTCTCCCCTCAGGGATGTAACTTGCAATACTGCGTATGCCAATCATCGTGCATCTTCCACGTTAAAAGCCGCCCTAGATGACCGCTAACTCAGCACTCGACTTGCGAGTCACTGACAGATAAAAAAATACGTACACCATGTACGCCCTCTGCTGGCGGCCAAACCTAAAATTCTTGTCCAGCTAAGACGCATCACAATAGCCTGACGACACATTACCGGCTATAGGCCAAAGGGCTTAAGATTGCAAAATCTCACATTCCAGTCCATAAAGCACAACTCAGCAGCCTGTATCTTAGCGGGTACAGGCGTATATTCTGCGGATGTTTTCACAGATCGATGGGCCTTGCGATGACAATCTTTACACACAATATTGCCTTAGCCACTGACTATCAAGTAGCAGGTTTTACTTGGCGTCAAAAGCTCAGGACTGAGCCGTTCGCTACGCCAGCATTTTCTAGCGCAGGTTATGGCATAATAGCTTTCTTTTTTGCTCATTCAAGCCCATGACCCACGTCCCTGATCGCATATTTAACACACCCTTAGCGCAAGTGCCCGACTTCACCTTTAACGAAGATGTGGTGCGCGTCTTTCCCGATATGATCAAGCGCTCGGTACCTGGCTATCCTACCATTGTGGAAAACACCGGCGTCCTGGCGGCACAGTTCGCGCAAGCCAATAGCACACTCTATGACTTAGGCTGCTCATTGGGCGCAGTCACACAAGCCATGCGCCGCCATGTGAGTCACAGTGGTTGCAAAGTGATTGCCGTGGATAATTCTGCCGCTATGGTTGAGCGTTGCCGCGAACATCTCAATGCACAAGACGCCATGTTTCAAGAGTTGCTGCCGGTAGAGGTGATTGAAGCGGATATTCTTAAGTTAAAATTTACGCCCACTTCATTAGTTGCGCTGAACTTTACTTTGCAATTTATTGCCCCTGAACAACGCCTAGAGCTACTGCAAAATATTCACAGCGCCCTGCTACCCGGTGGCGCACTGATTCTCTCAGAGAAGCTGCGCTTTAATGATGCAGAGGAGCATGAACTGCTCAACGAACTGCACTTAGCCTTTAAACGCGCCAATGGCTATAGCGAGTTAGAGATTGCACAAAAGCGCCGCGCCATTGAAAAAGTCATGCTGCCCGACAGCCTTGAAGAACACCGCGAGCGCTTATACAGTGCCGGATTTAGCAAGGTGGTTGTGTGGTTCCAGTGTTTAAACTTTGCCTCGTTGATTGCCCTCCCATGATTGATTACACAGATTTAGTGCACCACCTTGCTGGCACGCCGATGAAAGAATGGTCGCGCAATGTGCAGCAGCAATTTGATGATGTATACGCCATCGGCCATGGTGACTTACCACGCTGGATGGGCGCGGTGGATGCGTTACCTGCGTTAGTGCCCAGCACTCCGGAACTGACCAGCGAATTTAATCTGCAAGGCGACTGCACTGCAGCCGAACGCGAGCAATTACACACGGCGCTGCAAGGTTTAATTCCCTGGCGCAAAGGCCCGTTTCGTTTATTTGATGTACATGTCGATACTGAGTGGCGCTCCGATTGGAAGTGGGATCGTGTCAGTCCGCATTTAGATCTCAACAACAAACGTATTTTAGATGTGGGCTGCGGTAATGGTTACTATATGTGGCGCATGCTCGGTGCTGGCGCGCAAAGCGTGGTGGGCGTGGATCCAAACTGGTTATTCTTCTGCCAGTTTCAAGCCATGCGCCGTTTCTTTGCTGCGCCACCGGTCTGGCATCTGCCTTTTACTCTGGAAGATTTACCGGAAAAGCTCGAAGGCTTTGATACTGTTTTCTCAATGGGCGTGCTCTACCACCGTAAATCACCGATTGATCACCTTTTGGCCTTGAAAGATTGCTTGGTCAGCGGCGGCGAGTTAGTGCTAGAAACCCTGGTGATTGAAGGCGACTGCAACCAAGTCTTAGTACCTGAAGACCGTTATGCACAAATGCGTAATGTCTGGTTTTTACCCTCAGTGGCAGCACTGGAACTGTGGCTGCGCCGCGCGGGCTTTAAAGATGTGCATTGCGTGGATATCAGCTACACCTCGACCGACGAGCAACGCTCTACCGAATGGATGAAGTACCAATCCTTAAGTGATTTTTTAAACCCCGACAATCCAAAACAAACCATCGAAGGCTTACCCGCCCCGATGCGCGCGGTGATTGTGGCGCGCAAGCCTTAGGTGTTTTTTATCATTCATTGAGCCAGCTTTGTGCCTGACACCCCTCGTTGCTACTGATTCAAGCTACAAGAGTGCAAGCAGTATAGAAGTTCAGCAAGTCCTGCACTGTTGCTGTGGCAAGCGTAGCCATGGATGGCGTAGCGCCTGAGTTGAGCCCCGGACGGGCTCATCGAAGGAAGAACAGCAATAGTGCAGGACGCCATGCACACGAACGCAACAAAAGACTAGCTAGCTTTCACCCGTGCTAATGGGAACAAACGTTTAAAGTTATCCGTAGTTTGCGCTGCAAATTCCTCATAGGGCACACCACGCAGCTCAGCGACAAACTGCGCCACATCCACCACATACTCAGGAAAGTTAGCACGACCACGATGCGGAATAGGTGCCAAATAAGGCGAATCGGTTTCCACTAAGATACGGTCACTGGGCACCTGTAAAGCCACTTCACGCAGCGCCGCGGCATTACGGAAAGTCACGATACCGGAAAAGGAAATATAGTAGCCCAAGTCCAGTGCGGCTTTAGCCATTGGCCAGTCTTCCGTAAAGCAATGCATCACACCTGCTTGTGGCAAAGCCGCTTCACGCAACAAATCCAAAGTATCTTGTTTCGCTTCACGCGTATGCACAATCACTGGCTTACCACACTGACGCGCTGCATCTAAGTGCAAACGAAATGAATCCTGCTGCATCTGCGCCGTTTCTGCTTGATAGTGATAATCCAGACCTGTCTCACCCACAGCCACCACACCCGGATGATCCAACTCATTGAGTAACCACTGCATGGTGGGCTCACTGCCGCGACTTAAATCCAGCGGGTGCACACCCACCGAGCAATCCACATCAGCATAACGCCCAGCCAATTCACGCATAACAGGGGCATTTTCCACACTGATCCCAATACACAGAAAATGCCCAACCCCACGCTCGCGCGCAGCTTGTAAAGCAGAATCAAGGCAACCGTCATAAGCAGTTAAGTCGAGTCGATCAAGGTGACAATGTGAATCAATAAGCATAGGTACAGCCATCATTAGAAATAGATACAGTGCTCAATATAACAAGCAACAACATTACATAGTGTGCGTTGGTCGCTCGGATTTAAGCGCGCCAGTCAAATAGGTTTCAATTCTATTGCGAGCATGCACGCCGTCATCATTGAACTGCACGCCCACACCGGCTGCACGATTACCTTGTGCGCCGCTCGGTGTAATCCAAGCCACTTTGCCAGTCACCGGAATTTTATCAATGTCATCCATCAAGTTAAGCAGCATCGACACTTCATCACCCAACTCATACTCTTTACTGGTGGGAATAAAAAGACCGCCATTTTTTATAAACGGCATATAGGCTGCATACAATACAGACTTATCTTTAATAGTCAGCGTTAAGACACTGTGACCTTGCTCTTCATTTGTGGGTAAATTCATAGCACCTTCCTGAGAAGCGGATAACCATTGATGCCACTGCATAACTGCAGCGCCAACTTCGAACAATAACTATAGTATACGCACAGATCAACGGCTTAGCGCGGTAGCAAAGCCTGCCAGCGCACCAGCAGCCCTTCTAATAACAAGTCAGCGCGCAGCGGTACTCGGCGCAAGACCTTCTGACGATGCTCAAGCAACCAGTCTTGCGTTTGTAATAATGTCGCTAAGGGTGCACGCGGCGCTACATGCTTTAACACCACCGCCATATCCGGCAAACCCAGCGCGCTGTCATCTGTGGTGACTTTATAACGCAGCATCAGTTGTGCCCACTGACAAAACCAATCAAACAGTAATTCAGGTGGCATTTTCGCCCAAGCCACCGCTAGATCACTTGGGCTGCTTTGCTGTTTAAATAACTGTTTAACACCATTGACCACCTGTTCACGCACGGCCAAGACATCTGCACTCAGCAGCTTTTGTGCATTCAAAGGTGAGCCAGAGGCCAGCGCCAATACAGTCTGGCATTGTTCAGCAGTCAGCTCACTGTGCTGTTGTTGCAGCCATTGCACACTTTGCTCGGGCGTCGGTAATGGGCAGACCTGTAACACGCAGCGACTTTTTATCGTGGGCAGTAAAAAACTAAATTGATGGCTCACCAACAAAAACACGGTAGCACCAGCCGGCTCTTCCAGACTTTTTAATAAAGCATTGGCCGAGCCTGTGGTCATAGCTTCAGCCGGCTCAACAATGACAACCTTGCGTCCGCCTTGCTGTGAGGTTTGTAAGATTTTCGCCACCAACTCACGCACGTTGGCAATTAAAATCCCCTTGCCCTCTTCTTCTGGCTCAAGACGCATCAAATCTGGGTGAGTGCCGGCAGCATATAACTTACAGGCTGAGCACTGACCGCAGGGTTGCTGGTCGGCAGGAGCTTTACATAACAAAAACGCTGCAAAATGCTCAACTAGGGCGCGTTTGCCACTGCCCGCTGGGCCATGTAATAAATAGGCGTGCGCCTGCTGACTGCGTCCGGCTAAAGATTGCCAGAGACTGTCTTGCCAGGGGTACAAATGACTAGCCACGGGCACGGCTCATAATTTCAACTAAATGCACGTCTAAGCTTTTTTGCACCTCGGGCAGCGTTTGTTGAGCATTGACCAGACGAAAACGCTCGGGGGCATCCTGCGCGCGCTGCAAATAACTTTGGCGTACCGCCTCAAAGAAGTTGTGTTGTTCAAGTTCAAAGCGATCCAACTTGCCACGTGCCACAGCGCGCGCCATGCCATCCGCTACAGGTAAGTCAAATAATAAAGTCAGATCAGGACGCAAATCGCCTTGCACAAACTGCTCGAGCACCGCGATACGTGAACAATCTAAACCGCGCCCACCGCCTTGATAGGCATAAGTGGCATCAGTAAAGCGATCACAAATCACAATTTTACCCTCAGCTAAAGCGGGCTTAATCACTTGTGCTAAATGTTGAGCGCGCGCAGCAAACATCAATAGCAACTCAGTATCAACTGACATTGGCTCATCATGCGGTGCTAGCAAAATCTCACGAATTTGCTCAGCCAGTGGCGTACCACCGGGCTCACGCGTGAGCATTACTTCAAGGCCTTGCGCTTGTAACTGCTCAGCTAAGTACGCGCGATTGGTGGTTTTGCCTGCACCTTCAGGGCCTTCAAGGGTAATAAATAATCCACGCATCATAAAAAATCCTTATTGGGCAGCAGGCGCTGGACTGGAGCGGTAGTCGGCACGGCGTTTAATTTGGTATTCACGCACCGCTTTATTGTGTTCAGCTAAATTATTAGAAAACACATGACTGCCATCACCACGTGCCACAAAGTATAAACTTTTACCTGCCTTGGGATGCAAGGCAGCATAAATAGCTTCACGACCAACCATCGCAATAGGTGTCGGCGGCAAGCCTGAAATCACATAAGTGTTGTAGGGTGTGGGCTT
>CALZAE010000086.1 GCA_945612235.1 uncultured Gammaproteobacteria bacterium
AAAATCGGTGACTACTTCTGGCACCTCGCTTTACCCGTGACCGCCCTAGTGATTGGTCACTTCGCTACCCTGACCTTGCTGACTAAAAACAGCTTTCTCGATGAAATCAACAAACAATACGTCACCACCGCACGTGCCAAGGGTCTACCCGAAAACAAGGTGCTGTACGGGCATGTATTTCGTAACGCAATGTTGATTATTATCGCCGGCTTCCCCGCTGCTTTTATTGGCATGTTCTTTACCGGCTCGTTGCTGATTGAAGTAATTTTCTCCCTGGATGGTTTAGGCTTGCTCAGCTTTGAAGCCGCGATCAACCGTGACTATCCCGTAGTGTTCGGCACGCTGTTTTTATTCACCTTACTGGGGTTGCTGGTTAAATTGATCGGCGACATCACTTACACCTTGGTCGATCCACGCATCGACTTTAGCAGTCGGGGGAATTGAGATGGCTCTGTCTCCCATTAACCAACGCCGTTTTGAGCGTTTTAAAGCACATAAGCGTGGTTGGTATTCGCTCTGGTTATTCTTGGTCTTATTTGTTTTATCGCTGGGCGCTGAGTTTATCGCCAACGATAAGCCGCTGGTGGTCAGCTATGATGGCGCATTGTATTTCCCAGTACTTAAGCGCTACCCAGAAACCACCTTTGGTGGTGAGTTTCCATTACAAGCCAACTATAAAAGTCCTTATATCAAAGAGCTGATCGCAGAAAAAGATGGCTGGATGCTTTGGCCAGTGATTCCCTTTAATTACTCCAGCATCAACTACGACCTGCAAGTGCCAGCACCCGCACCGCCCTCGCTGCAAAACTGGCTAGGCACTGACGATCAAGGTCGTGATGTGTTTGCCCGAGTGATTTATGGGTTTCGTATCTCGGTGCTGTTTGCCCTGACGCTGACGCTGATCAGCTCTGTGATTGGCGTATTTGTCGGCGCACTGCAAGGCTTCTATGGCGGCTGGGTGGACTTAATTGGTCAGCGCTTTTTGGAGGTCTGGTCAGGCTTGCCGGTGCTGTATTTGTTAATCATTATGGCCAGTTTTATTCAGCCCAACTTTTGGTGGTTGCTCGGCATTATGTTGCTGTTTTCGTGGATGAGCTTGGTGGATCTGGTGCGCGCTGAGTTTTTACGTGGGCGTAACCTTGAATATGTGCGGGCCGCGCGCGCGCTGGGCATGCAAAACAGTGCCATTATGTTCCGCCATATTTTGCCCAATGCGATGGTCTCCACCCTGACCTTTTTACCCTTTATTTTAACCGGGGCCATCGGCACCCTAACTGCGCTGGATTTTTTAGGTTTTGGCTTACCCCCAGGCTCGCCTTCATTGGGTGAATTAGTGGCGCAAGGTAAATCCAACTTACAGGCGCCTTGGTTGGGGATCAGCGCCTTTACCGTCTTAGCCTTGATGCTGAGCTTATTAGTCTTTATTGGTGAGGCTGCCCGTGATGCATTCGATCCAAGAAAATAACAGCGAACCCTTGCTCAGTATTGAAGATTTGTCGGTGGACTTTATCAGCGGCAATACCGTGCAGCATGCGGTCAAACACATCAGCTTTACTGTAAATAAAGGTGAAACTTTAGCCTTGGTTGGCGAAAGTGGCTCGGGCAAGTCAGTTACGGCGCATTCAATTTTGCGTTTATTGCCCTACCCTTTAGCCAGTCACCCCAACGGTAAGATTATGTACCAGGGCAAGGACTTGCTCAGCGCAACACCCAGCTACCTACGTCAAGTGCGTGGTGACCGCATTGCGATGATCTTCCAAGAGCCAATGAGTTCACTCAACCCGCTGCACAGCATCGAGAAGCAGATCAATGAAATCTTGATGCTGCACAAAGGCATGAACAGCAAACAAGCCTCAGTTCGCACGCTAGAGTTACTCAAACTGGTAGAAATCAAAAACCCAGAGCAGCGCATGAGTTCCTACCCGCATGAACTCTCTGGTGGACAACGTCAGCGCGTAATGATTGCCATGGCTTTAGCTAATGAGCCTGAGTTGCTGATTGCAGATGAGCCCACCACCGCACTGGATGTGACGGTGCAGCTGACTATTTTAGAGCTGCTCAAGGACTTACAGGAGCGCTTAGGCATGTCGATCTTATTGATCAGTCATGACCTCAATCTAGTCCGTAGGGTGGCCCATCGTGTGTGTGTGATGCGCAGTGGAGAAATTGTCGAGCAAGCGCCTTGTGCTGAGATTTTTAGCAACCCCCAACATCCTTATACCCAAGAATTACTCGGTGCTGAACCCAGCGGCTTACCGGCACCGCACACACCCAGTGATGTGCTACTGGAGACGCAAGATTTACGTGTGTGGTTCCCGATTAAAAAAGGTATTTTGCAGCGCACCGTTGACCATGTAAAAGCTGTAGACGGCATCAGTTTTACCCTGCAGCGCGGGCAAACCCTCGGTGTGGTGGGTGAAAGTGGCTCAGGAAAATCCACTTTAGGTCTGGCAATTTTACGCTTAATTCAGAGCCAAGGCCGCATTCTCTATGCCGGTCAAGCCATTGAAGGACTGTCACAAAAAGAAGTGCGCCCGCTGCGTCGTGACATTCAAGTGGTTTTTCAGGATCCTTTTGGTAGCCTAAGCCCGCGAATGAGCGTCTCAGATATCATTGGCGAAGGCTTAGGCATTCACCAGATCGGTAATGCGCAGGAACAAGAGCAGATTATTATCGATGTACTGCGCGAAGTGGGCTTAGATCCAGCCACGCGCCACCGTTACCCCCATGAATTTTCTGGGGGGCAACGCCAGCGTATTTCCATTGCGCGCGCCTTGGTGCTCAAACCTAAACTTATTGTTTTAGATGAGCCCACCTCAGCATTGGACCGTACTGTGCAGCGTCAAGTGGTAGAGTTGCTGCGTAGTTTGCAGCAAAAGTACAACTTGACCTATGTGTTTATCAGCCACGACTTAGCCGTGGTGAAAGCACTCAGTCATCAGCTCTTAGTGATGCGCCAAGGCCAAGTGGTTGAGCAAGGTGCTGCAGAGGATATTTTTGCCGCACCGCAACACCAATATACACAGCAGTTGTTAGCCGCAGCTTTTATCAATAGCGCGCCACAACCGCAACAATGACTATTGACTCAAGAAGAGGAAACACCATGGGTTTTATGACCGGTAAACGCGTTTTAATCGTTGGCGTGGCCAGCAAACTGTCGATCGCTTCAGGTATCGCAGCCGCCATGCACCGTGAAGGCGCGGAGCTTGCGTTCACTTACCAAAACGACAAGCTTAAAGGCCGTGTAGAAGGCTTTGCTGAGAGCTGGGGCTCATCGGCTGAGCTGTGCTTCCCTTGCGATGTCGCTAATGACGAAGAAATCGAAAAGGTTTTCGCTGAACTGGCCAAAAAATGGGACGGCTTAGACTGCATCGTTCACTCAGTAGGTTTTGCTCCAGGCGACCAGCTCGATGGCGACTTCACCGAAGCCACTACCCGTGAAGGCTTTAAAATTGCCCACGACATCAGTGCCTACAGCTTTATTGCTCTAGCTAAAGCCGGTCGCAGCATGATGCAAGGCCGCAACGGTAGCTTGCTGACCCTGTCTTACTTGGGTGCTGAGCGCACCATGCCTAACTACAACGTAATGGGTATGGCTAAAGCCAGCCTAGAAGCCGGTGTACGTTACTTAGCAGGCAGCTTAGGCGCTGAAGGTACACGTGTTAACGCTGTATCCGCCGGTCCAATCCGCACTTTAGCCGCGTCAGGCATTAAGAACTTCCGTAAGATGCTGGCTGCCAATGAAAAGCAAACGCCACTGCGTCGCAATGTAACCATTGAGGAAGTGGGTAACGCCGGTGCATTCTTGTGCTCAGATTTAGCATCGGGTATTAGCGGCGAAATCATGTATGTCGATGGTGGTTTCAACACTACCGCTATGGGTAACCTTGACGAAGATTAATCTTCAGCCAGATACAAAAAACCCGCTCTAGAGCGGGTTTTTTGTGGATTCAAGACTGTTTAGAAACGCTCAATCTTTGCATCCAACTCAAGCTGCTTTTGCAACGCATTAAAATCAACCTGTCCAGCACGTGACGCCAAAATATCTTTGTACTGCGCCAGTTCTTCTGCATTTAAAGGTGTAGGAGCATCATTCACACCCTTTAGACGTAAAACCACATAACTACCATCACCTAAGCTTAAACCAGCAAACTGTGCTGCATTAGCTTGCGGCTTAGGCATTTTAAAGACCTTTTGCAACACTTGCGGCTCAACACCGTCTTGATCACGCATGGCTGCTTCAACAGTTTTCCAGTCGGCTTCTTGAGCTTGCGCTACTGAAGTTTGACCTGCTTGTAGGCTCGCCAATAAAGCTTCACCTTTAGTTTGTGCTTGCTCGATTGCACGCTGAGCAGTCAACTGCTGCTGAATCTGCTCACTGACTTGAGCGAATTCAATCTGCTGAGGACGCATATGCTCTTTCACCCGCAATACGATGGTGGTCTCTGGGTCTAACTCAATAGCCATACTGTTAGCGCCTTCTTCCAGCACTTCAGTGCTAAAAGCTGCCGCTAGCACTTGGCGATTGGCAAATAAACCGTCATTACTACCCTCTCGTCCAAATGCTTGGCTGACTTGAATGGTTAAACCCAACTCACTGGCAGGCTGCTGTAAATCAGCTGATTCATAAGCAAGACCTTCAAGATCTTTAATAATCTCAACAAAGCGCTGCTCAACTTCTTGCGCTTTTAAGGTTTGTGCCAGCTTAGCTTTCAGGCTATCAAAACTTGGAATGTCAGCCGCACGAATATCGAGCAGTTTAATTACATGCCAGCCATATTCAGTGCGTACTGGTGCTGACAATTCGTCTTTATTGAGCGCATACAATACTTCTTCAAACTCAGGCTCATAGACATCAGGTGCAGCAAAACCAAGATCACCACCCTGCTGCGCTGAACCCACATCATCAGACAACTCTGTAGCCACTGCAGCAAAGTCTTCGCCGGCATTGATACGCTTGAGTGCCTCATCGGCTTTTGCACGCGCCTGCTCATCGCTGACATCGCCACCGACTTCTAGCAGAATATGTGCCGCACGGCGCTGTTCTGACAAGTTAGCAATCTCTGCCTGATACAGTTCTTGCAACTGCTCATCATCAACGCTGACTTGCTCAGCTAAAGCTGATTTTTGTAGTTCAATATACTCAACGACCACTTGCTCATCAGTCATAAATTCAGCGGTATGTTGATCGTAATACGCTTGGCTATCTTCAGTTGATACCGTCACCTGATTAAAATCTGGTGCAATAGTCAGCATAGAGAAATCACGCGTTTGGCGCTCTAAGCGCGCAAAGGCTTGCGCCTCTTGCTCAGTCACAAAAGCACTGCCAGCAATACCCGCACGTAATTGGCTTGTACGCATTTCTTGCTCGATCATCTGACGAAACTGGAGACGGCTGTAACCCATCTGGCGAATCACCTGATCAAAGCGCGTCGCATCAAACTGACCATCGGTTTGAAACTCAGGTGCCAATAACATAAATTGATCAATCGCGGCACTGGAATAAGCAAAGTCAGAATCATCTGCGGCTTGTACTAATAGCGCACGTGCAATCAACCCTTGCAGTGCTGCTTCAGTCAACAATTTATCGTCAATCAAACTCGTATCAAAATCTTGACCGAATTGTTGGATAAGCTGTCGACGTTGGTTGTTTTTTGCCTCAGCCAATGCATCAAGGGTAATTTCTTCGCCATTGACTTTAGCAGCGTTATTACTGTTACTGGTTGAGCCCAAAATGGCATCAAAACCTGTAAAAGCAAAAAGCATTACAATTAAACCAATAATTGATTTTGAGATCCAACCCGTAGAGTTGTCTCGAATATTCTGCAGCATGCATCCCCCGATGTAGCCATTTTTAATGGCTGTGCATTATGGGTCGGTCAAACAAAATAAAGGCGCACCAAATGATGCGCCTTTGCATTTACTGATACGTGCAATAAGTCTGCGACTTTCGATCAGCAAGAACCTCTTGGCCCGTATCCAATGCATCAGCCCTAAGACTGATGCATTACAAGCGCTTAGATATTGACAGCATCTTTAAGTGCTTTACCGGCTTTAAAGCCAGGAATTTTAGCTGCTGCAATTTCAATCGGGTTACCCGTCTGAGGATTGCGGCCAGTGCGTGCAGCGCGATCTTTAACAGCGAATGTACCAAAGCCAACCAATACGACTGAATCACCTTCTGCTAATGCACCTGTGATGCTCTCGATCACAGCGTCTAATGCACGTCCAGCAACTGCTTTAGGAATATCTGCCGAAGCAGCAACTTTATCAATTAACTCTGACTTGTTCACTCGTAAGTCCCCTTAGGTTTT
>CALZAE010000087.1 GCA_945612235.1 uncultured Gammaproteobacteria bacterium
TCTTTAGGGTAGGGATTGAGCCAGATGATCTTTTTGAATTTCTGCTTAAAACGCTGCATCCACACATAACCCGCTTCGTCGTTCCAGTGCTCAACACTGCCGCCGGGCTGGGCGATTTCGTAGGGTGACATCGACGCATCACCGACAAAAATCACTTTATAGTCAGCGCCATAGGTGTGCAGTACATCTTGCGTGGGCGTGCGCTGATCAAAACGGCGCGCGTTACTTTTCCATAAGCCCTCGTAGATAAAGTTATGGAAATAGTAATGCTCAATATGCTTAAACTCAGTTTTACAAGCCGAGAATAACTCCTCACAGATCTTGATATGCGCATCCATCGAGCCGCCAATATCAAACAGCACCAGCAGTTTGACGGTGTTACGGCGTTCGGGGCGCATTTGGATATTGAGCAGGCCGCCATCACGCGCGGTGTGATCAATAGTGCCGCTCAGATCAAATTCATTTTCTGCGCCAGTGCGGGCAAATTTGCGTAAACGCCGCAGCGCAACTTTTATATTGCGCGTGCCAATCTCAACCTGGTCATCCAAGTCTTTATATTCACGCTGCTCCCAAACCTTTACCGCTTTGCCTTGACGCTCACCTTCGTTACCGATACGAATGCCTTCGGGGTTATAGCCGCCCGAACCAAAGGGGCTGGTACCACCGGTGCCGATCCATTTACTACCGCCTTGGTGTTTGCCTTTTTGCTCAGCTAAGCGCTCTTTAAAGGCCTCGATGAGCTTATCGAGCCCACCCAGAGATTTGATTTGCTCGCGCTCCTCAGGGCTCAGTGAGCGCTCAAACTCTTTGCGCAGCCACTCATCGGGAATCAGCGCTTCAATATGCTGGTCGAGGTGCTCAATGCCCTCAAAGTAAGCAGCAAAGGCGCGATCAAACTTATCGTAGTGACGCTCATCCTTGACCAAAATGGCGCGCGCTAAATAATAAAACTCATCCATATCGGCAAACACCACGTTGTGTTTGAGCGCATTGATTAAGTCCAAAAGTTCGCGCACCGAAACCGGTACTTTGGCGGCGCGCATTTCATTAAATAAATTCAGCAGCATGGCTACAGACCTCTTCAGTAAAAGGTGCAGCGGACGGATTTGCGTCACACAAACACGTCCGTGCAGCACATGTGTTTAGCGTTTGCGGCGGCTCATAAAGGCCAAGCGCTGCAGCAGCATCACATCTTGTTCGTTCTTAATCAGCGCACCAGCCAAGGGTGGAATGGCTTTAGTAACATCACGCTCACGCAGCACCGCTTCACCAATGTTATCGGCCATCAGCAGCTTGATCCAATCCACTAGTTCACTGGTTGAGGGCTTCTTTTTTAAGCCGGGGATTTGGCGCACATCAAAGAATACATCCAGCGCTTCACTGACCAAGGACTGGCTGATATTGGGGTAGTGCACATCAACGATTTTTTGCAGCGTATTGCGATCGGGGAAGGCAATATAGTGGAAGAAGCAGCGGCGCAAGAACGCATCGGGCAGCTCTTTTTCATTATTGGACGTGATGATAATAATCGGGCGATGCTTGGCTTTAATGGTTTCATCGGTCTCGTAGACGTAGAACTCCATTTTGTCGATTTCTTGCAGCAAGTCATTGGGGAACTCGATATCGGCTTTATCGATTTCATCAATCAGCAAAATCACCCGCTCATCCGCTTCAAAGGCTTCCCAGAGTTTGCCCTTGTTGATGTAGTTACGCACATCGTGGACTTTTTCGGAGTTGAGTTGCGAGTCACGTAAACGGCTGACCGCATCGTACTCGTACAGACCTTGATGGGCTTTGGTGGTGGACTTGATATGCCAGGTGATTAAACGCGCACCAAAAGATTCAGCCAGTTGCTCGGCCAGCATGGTTTTACCAGTGCCGGGTTCGCCCTTAACCAGCAATGGACGCTCAAGAGTAATGGCCGCATTGACTGCCAGCTTTAGATCATCTGTAGCAACATAGGATTGAGTACCAGAAAACTTCATAACAAACCTCAGCACAACCTGCGCGTTATTATTTTAATTAAAGTGAATGATTACGTTTATAGGTTGCTTACTATACCTTGCCGGCCTGAGGTTTGTGAACGAAAGAGGGTTTTTGGTCATTGTGTGTGCATTTTTAGCCTAAAACAGGCTGGACGCTTGGCGCTCAGCGCTTTAGGCTCAGAGGTATTATTTAAATCAATGAGGAGAGTTTGCTATGGGTCGTATTTATGCTGATAACGCGCAAAGCATTGGTAACACACCTTTGGTGCAGATTAATCGTTTAGGCCCTGCTGGGGTGACGATTCTAGCCAAGCTTGAAGCGCGTAACCCTGCAGGTTCGGTTAAGTGCCGTGTTGGCGTAGGTATGGTGCAAGCGGCTGAAGCTTCGGGGGCGTTGAAACCTGGCGTGACTATGGTTGAGCCAACCTCAGGTAATACGGGGATTGGTTTAGCCTTTGTTGCGGCGGCGCGTGGTTATAAGTTGATTCTGACTATGCCGTCTTCGATGAGTCTTGAGCGGCGCAAAATTCTGAAAGCTCTGGGCGCTGAACTGGTTTTGACTGAGCCAGCTAAAGGTATGCAGGGCGCGATTGATAAGGCGCAGGAAATTGCCGCCAGCGCGCCAGAGAAATACTTAGTGTTACAGCAGTTTGATAATCCCGCTAACCCTGATGTGCATGAAAAAACCACCGGGCCAGAGATCTGGCATGATACCGATGGAGCTATTGATGTGTTGGTCAGCGGCATCGGTACGGGCGGCACCTTAACCGGTATTTCTCGCTATATTAAAAACACCTGCGGCAAACCGATTCTCTCTGTGGGTGTGGAGCCCATGACTTCGCCGGTGATTAGCCAGCAGTTGGCTGGGCAAGCTGCAGCGCCTGCACCGCATAAAATACAAGGTATTGGCGCAGGCTTTGTGCCGAAAAATCTAGACTTAAGCATGCTCGATCAAGTTGAGCAGGTCAGTGATGATGAAGCTAAATTGATGGCGCTGCGTTTAATGCGCGAAGAAGGCATTTTGTGTGGCATTTCTTGTGGTGCGGCCATGGCAGCGGCTGTGCGCTTAGCCCAGCAACCGCAGATGCAAGGTAAAACCATTGTGGTCATTTTACCTGACTCAGGTGAGCGCTATTTATCCAGTATGTTATTTGATGGCTTGTTTACAGAACAAGAACTGGCGCAGTGATCAGGGTGAAAAGTGATGAGGTGCGCTGGCAGCCTGGTATAGAGGTACACTGTATCTATTTAAGGGAGTTGCTCTGATGGCAATACAATGTCCGGCTGTAGCCATTGCTCGCCAGATTCTTGATGGTTTTGATCTGTATCGTGAGGAGTTTCGGCAAATCACTAATCTGGGCCGTGAGCGCTTTGAAAAAGCACAGTGGCAAGAGATTCAAGACGCATCGGCAGCGCGCATACAGTTGTATAAGGTGCAAGTTGACCTGACCCAGCAACACTTATTAACTCAGTATGGCGCAGAGGTCTTGCTGAATATTGAGTGCTGGCCGCAAATTAAAGAGTCCTATATTGGGCAGATTGATTTGCGTTTAGATGATGAGTTATCGGAAACCTGGTTTAACTCGATTTTTAATAGTTTATTCAGTCATGACTTGATCAGTGACGAGTGCATGTTTGTGCACAGTACGCGCCCACCTTTGAATGCGCGTGATGCACCGATGCAGATTCGCACCTATCGCCCGCAAGGCGATTTGGCAGGTATGCTGCGGCAAATCAGTGAAGATTACCGTTTTTCAGTGCCCTATGCTGACCAAGACGCTGATGTGCTGCGTCTTGAGCAGCAACTGCGCGAGAGCTTGCCAGATTGGGTGTGCAAGGATCCTGACTTGTGTGTTGAATTGTATAGTTCGCGCTTGTACCGCAATAAGGGTGCTTATTTAGTGGGTCGTGTGTTCACTCTGGATGAGCAGTGGCCCTTAGTAATCCCCATGCTCAATCGTGAAGAGCAGGGGATTCGCATTGATAAAGCCATTGTCGATGAAGCTGAAGTGTCGATTATCTTCTCTTTTACCCGCTCGTATTTTATGGTGCGCGTGGCTTATCCTGCCGAGTTCATTAGCTTTTTGCGTCGTATTTTGCCGCGTAAGCATTTGTCTGAGTTGTACACCTCTATTGGCTTTTATAAACAAGGTAAATCAGAGTTTTATCGCTCCTTGATTGATCATTTAGAAACTACCGATGACCGTTTTGTGATGGCCGATGGTATTCGTGGCATGGTTATGAGCGTCTTTACTTTGCCGGGCTTTAATACGGTATTTAAAATTATCAAAGATCGCTTTTCACCATCGAAAAACGTCACTCGCGATACCGTGATTGATCGTTATCGTATGGTTAAATATGTTGACCGTGTGGGACGCTTGGCGGATACGCAAGAGTTTGCTGATTTTCGCTTTCCCTTAGCTAAATTTGAACCAGAATGTTTGCGTGAGTTATTGGAGGTTGCGCCCGCCACAGTTGAAGTGCAAGGCGATGAGGTTCTAGTGCGCCACTGCTGGACTGAGCGGCGCATGATTCCGCTGAATATTTATCTAGATAATGCCAGTGAGCAGCAGATTAAAGATGGCTTGGAA
Organism: uncultured Gammaproteobacteria bacterium; assembly: GCA_945612235.1. Taxonomy (GTDB): domain Bacteria; phylum Pseudomonadota; class Gammaproteobacteria; order Pseudomonadales; family Pseudomonadaceae; genus Denitrificimonas. The sequence goes on from CALZAE010000087.1 coordinate 4,577, forward strand.
GAGTATGGTCTGGCCATTAAACAATTAGCCGCGGCGAATATTTTCCCGGGCGATATGCTGTTGAAGAACTTTGGCGTGACACGTCATGGTCGGGTGGTGTTTTATGACTATGATGAAATTACCTACCTCACCGAAGTGAATTTTCGCAAGATTCCTGAGCCGCGCTTTCCTGAGGATGAGATGTCTGCTGAACCTTGGTACTCAGTGGGGCCGCATGATGTGTTTCCAGAAGAGTTTCCACGCTTTTTGTTTACTGACTTAAAGCAGCGTAAACTGTTCAAAGAAATACATGGTGATCTATTTACCGCTGAATACTGGCAAGGACTGCAAGAGGCAATTCGCCAAGGTAAGGTGATTGACGTATACCCTTACAAGCGTAAAGACATCGAGTAATAACAGGGGTTGATTAAAACTAAAGTGCGATTGCGAGTTTAGTTATTGAGAAGCCAAACGTTGCGCGGTATAATACCGCGCTTCCATTTTTCCCGTTCGGGAGCGTGTAATATGCTGCGTATCAGCCAAGAAGCTCTGACCTTTGATGATGTATTATTAATCCCCGGTTATTCCGAGGTGTTACCTAAAGATGTCAGTTTAAAAACCCGCTTAACCCGGGACATCGTACTTAATATTCCATTGCTTTCTGCTGCAATGGACACCGTTACTGAGTCGCGCTTGGCCATTGCTATGGCACAAGAAGGCGGCATCGGTATCATTCATAAAAACATGACAGTTGAACAGCAAGCAGCTGAAGTGCGCAAAGTTAAGCGCTATGAAACTGCTATCGTGCATGATCCTGTCACTGTAACTGCCGATACCAAAATCATTGATTTGCTCAAGCGTGCAGACGAGCTGGGCTTTTCTGGTTTCCCTGTGATTGGTGCAGATAATCAATTGGTGGGTATCGTAACCGGCCGTGACCTGCGTTACACACCTAATGCGGGTGACACTGTAACGGCGATTATGACGCCCAAAGAGCAGCTAGTGACTGTGCAAGAAGGCACAGGCCTAGAAGACATCAAAACTAAACTCTATGAGCACCGTATTGAAAAAATGCTGGTGGTCAATGATAAGTTTCAGTTGCGCGGTATGGTTACTTTCCGCGATATCGAAAAAGCTAAAAGCTATCCGCTCGCATCTAAAGACAGCCAAGGCCGTTTGCGTGTGGGAGCGGCTGTGGGTACTGGCGCGGATACGGCTGAGCGTGTCACTGCGTTAGCTGCTGCTGGTATTGACGTCATCGTTGTGGACACGGCGCACGGTCACTCTAAAGGTGTACTGGATCGCGTGCGTTGGGTGAAGGAAAACTTCCCAGAAGTGCAAGTGATCGGCGGTAATATCGCTACAGGTGCAGCGGCTTTGGCTTTGGTTGAAGCGGGCGCGGATGCAGTTAAAGTCGGTATTGGCCCAGGTTCAATTTGCACCACGCGTATTGTTGCGGGTGTGGGTGTGCCACAGATTTCTGCGATTGCTAACGTCTCTGCTGCTTTAAAAGGCACTGGCGTACCTATGATCGCTGATGGTGGTATTCGTTTCTCTGGCGACTTATCCAAAGCCATTGTGGCTGGCGCGGATGCAGTGATGATGGGTTCAATGTTTGCCGGTACTGAAGAGTC
>CALZAE010000088.1 GCA_945612235.1 uncultured Gammaproteobacteria bacterium
ACCTTTGAGGGTGGTTTAGGTTCAGACACTATCCGTTTCGATTTGCTCGATGCAGACGATGCCACGGGCGGCAATGGTGTTGATACTTGGACCGACTTCCATTTTGGCGAAGTGGGTAGCGATGTTAATGCTGATGTGATCGATATTTCTGCATTATTACCTGAGTCAGACGGTGAAGTGGATTTAAGTGAATTCTTGAAGACTGAGTTTAACGAGGAGGATAAAACTATTACCTTAAGTATTGACCGTGATGGTGCGGGTGATGCCTATGGTTTTGAAGAGTTGCTGGTATTAACCAATCAAACGGACTCTAAGGATCTGGATGATTTGTTAAACAACAATCAAATCATTATCTAAGTCAGCTTTAGTGTAAACCAACCCTTTGCGGAGCAATCTGCAAAGGGTTTTTTTATTGGTTCGTTGAGCTAATCAATACGCCCACTGTAGTGCTTTTCTTTGAGGTTTTTACGATATTTAGGGAATCATATCAGCAGCACCACAAGCAGCCCTGTACTGGCTTGAGCAAGCATCTTTAAAGTATTTTTTAGCAGCCTTACGACAGTCTCGATAGATAAAAGAGCCGCGTTTGTAATTACTGCAAACACTCATGGTGTTGATACCTTGTTTGTTTTCAGTGAACGTAAATGTGCCGTGTCTATGCGTTTTTTCACTTTTCCAAGACCAGGGGATTGTCCGTTGATGACTTGCGCCATTAAATGAACGCTGAACTTGGCGAACTTGCGCATTGGTTCGTGCTTGGCCCGGCTCATAGTATCGGCTTGGTGGCGGTGCGATAGTGTTTATCGAGCTTTTGGGCTGATAGTTTTGATCGTTAAATACTGTTTGTTTTGTGGTTGGTGGTCTCGTTTCTTCCACAGCTATTTTTACATGTGTTTTTATCGGACTGATCAGCTGCCTTGTTGCTTCAGGAGTGCTTATTTCACTTTTAATGAGTTCAGCAGGTTTGTTTTTTAGAAAATAGATAATTCCAGCAGCACAGCACATCAATATAAGTATAAGCCAGCCGCCACTGTTTCTTTTTCGCTTTGTAATTCTGTCTTTAAAATTCGCTTTCACTTGGTAACTTCCTGTCAAACCATCTCTGTGTTGCTTTAGCTGTGATTTTTAGCTTCCCATCATTTATAGGATGCTTTGCGTTTTAATCCCTGCGCCAATATCGACACTTTTTCGACACATAAACAGCAGGCGAAAAAAAACCCCTGATAAATCAGAGGTTTAGATTCAAAAATTGGCGGTGAAGGAGAGATTCGAACTCTCGACACGATTTCTCGTATACTCGCTTTCCAGGCGAGCTCCTTCAGCCACTCGGACACTTCACCGCAATTCTTAAAAACATCTTAGATGTCTTCAAGGCGCGCTAATATAGCCGAATAGACGCCTGAAGGCAAATATTCATTTTTAAGGGTGGTTTGTCTTATGATGGCAAACGTATATTTCTGACTTATTTATCAGTACAAGGCGACAGCATGCGTGTGACATGGGATATTTTTTGCCGAGTGATTGATAACTTCGGTGATATTGGCGTGACTTGGCGTTTGGCCAAGCAATTGCAACAAGAGCATGATGTGGCGGTGCGTTTGTGGGTTGATGACCTGACGTCCTTTAAAGCGATAAACCCAGCGGTAGACACGACAGTACCACGCCAGCAGGTTGCAGGGGTTGAGGTGTATTTATGGCCTGAAACTGGGGTTGCGCAACTGGCTGGCGACAGTGCAGCCGTAGTGATTGAAGCTTTTGCCTGTCAGCTACCACAAGATTATATTGCTCTGATGCGTAAGAGAAATGTCTTATGGTTGAACTTAGAGTACCTGACAGCTGAGTCTTGGGCTGCGGAGTGCCACAGGTTGCCATCGATGCAGGGTGCTGGCTTGCAAAAGTATTTCTTTTTCCCAGGTTTTACTGAGACGACTGGCGGTGTGTTGCGTGAAGCTGATTTATTGGCGCGCCGTGATGCTTTTTTGGCTTCGAACCATGCGCGGGCTGAGTATTTAGCTGAGTTGGGTGTGCAGCAGCAGCCCAGTGAGCGCTTAATCAGCTTGTTTGCTTATGCGAATACCGCGTTACCGAGTTTTTTAACAGCCTTAAGTCAAGACTCACAGACTAACCGATTGCTGGTGTTGCCAGGAGTGTTACAGCGGGCGACGGCTGCTTGGTTGGGTGAGGAAAGCTTAGCGACCGGGCAAGAGTACCGCTGCGACAATCTGATAGTGCAGGTTTTACCTTATATTGCGCAAGAAAAGTTCGATGCATTACTCTGGTGTTGCGATCTAAACTGCGTACGCGGCGAAGATTCATTTGTGCGGGCGCAGTGGGCCGCTAAGCCTTTTCTTTGGCACATCTATCCGCAAGACGATGCTGCGCACTTGGATAAGCTAGGGGCGTTTTTAACCTTATATAGCGGCCTATTAGGCGACAATACACAACAGGCCCTCGAGGGGCTTTACTTGGCATGGAATCATGGACGGGATATGACCCAGGCTTGGCAGCATTTTGTCGTACATGAGCATGCACTGCAAAGCCACGCACGCTGCTGGTCTGCGCAACAAAATAAACATGCCGATCTTGCAACAAAATTAGTGCATTTTTACCAAGATTGGCTATGATGCGCTTCTAAAATTTTATTCACATCCCCTATGGATTTACAGCATGAAAACTGCACAAGAATTTCGCGCCGGCCAAGTGGCTAATATTGATGGTTCACCCTGGGTTATTCAGAAAGCTGAATTCAATAAATCAGGCCGTAACGCTGCTGTTGTAAAAATGAAGTTAAAAAACCTTCTGAGCGGTATTGCGACTGAAACTGTATTTCGTGCTGATGATAAGTTTGAGCCGGTTATTTTGGATCGTAAAGATGTAACCTATTCTTACTTTGCTGATCCTTTGTATGTGTTTATGGATGCTGAATACAACCAGTACGAAGTTGAAAAATCAGACGTTGAAGCAGTCCTTCCGTACATCGAAGATGGCATGACGGATGAGTGTGCTGCGGTATTCTACGATGAGAAAGTCATCTCGATTGAACTGCCAACCACCATTGTGCGTGAAATCATTTACACCGAGCCATCGGTACGTGGTGATACTTCAGGTAAAGTCATGAAGACTGCACGTTTAAGCACAGGTCATGAGATTCAAGTCTCTTCATTCTGTGAGATCGGTGACTCCATTGAAATTGATACCCGTACCGGTGAATACAAAGGCCGCGTTAAAGCCTAAGCTGTTCGTCGTATGTGGTCACTGAAGCCCAGCCTATGCTGGGCTTTTTGGTTTTAATGATCTGCAGGTTGGCGGACGTCATATTGAGAGGCTGCATAGGCTATGATGATGCTTTGGTTGAGTCTGAGTTTGTGTGTGTTGCTGGCGGCATACCATCTGTATCGCTATGGGCAGGCACGTAAGGAATATGCAGTGTTAGTTGAGCAACAGATCGAAAGAAAAATTATTGCCGAAGAAACCGATGAATACGGCGTGATTCGCGTGGTTGAGGTCAATGGCTATCGTTATCTAGAATTTGGTGACAGTTTTGAGCAAAGCTGTGTGCTATATGACAACCCGCTGTACCTTAAGTACGACTATACCCGCGCCATGTTATTGGCCAGTCTGTGCCATGAGCATCCAGAAACGGCGCTATTTTTAGGTTTAGGTGCTGGCAGTTTGACTGAGGTGTGCTTGGCCACTTTGCCGTTAGAGGATGTAGAAGTGCTGGAGCTGCGCGAGCCTTTGCCACGTATGGCGATGGAGCATTTGGCGATGACCGATGATCCGCGTTTGACCATTCGTATTGGTGATGCGCTGGAGTTGATTGATACGGCAGAGACGGCAGACCTGATCTATTTAGATATGTACACCGATCTTGGACCTTCAGCAGGGCATTTGGCGTGGGGCTTTTTGACTAAGTGTCAGAATAAGCTCAACCCTGGTGGCTGGCTGATTATCAACCAGTGGGCAACGCTCGATGGCAGTCCTTTGGGGGCTGCGTTATTGCGTGGTTTGTTTTATCGCCATTATTGGGAGATACCGGTAAAAGAGGGTAATGTGATTTTGCTGGTACCCTACAGTTTTGAGCAAACACCATCCATCCCGTTAATGCGCCAGCAAGCAGAGCGCATTAGCGAGCAACTGGGTTATGACATCAGCTACTTGATTGAAGTCATACGCCCGGCCAGTTAAGCAAACGCCCGCTACGGTCAACACAGTAGGCGGGCGTTATCATTCAGGCTGAGGCTTAGAGTGGAATAGTTTTGTCCACTTCGATGGCTGCATCCAGTGCCTCTAGCAAATCTTTGCGCACCTTAAGTTTGGTCTTGGCGTGTGCATGCATATTGATTTTCTTCATTGTTGTAGCCATGGCTTGTGCGGTATCCATAAGCTGTTCAGCCGGCACAACACGATCTAAAAAGCCGGCAGCAATAGCATCCTGAGGGCTAAACAGCTCGCCATTGATCACCGAGCGCTGGAAGGCTGGCTTAGTTAGGCGATCTTTAGCTAATTCAATACCGGCGTGGTGCATGGTCATGCCAATCAGCACTTCATTCAGACCAATATTAAACGCACCCTCTGTACCGATACGGTAGTCGGCAGCCAGTAATAAGAATGCGCCTTTAGCAATAGCATGGCCTGGGCAGGCAACAATGATTGGGTAGGGGTGTGCTAACATACGGCGCGTTAAGGTTGAGCCTAATGCCACTAGATTAAAGGCGTTGTCGAGGCTGGAGGTCATCACTTTTAAATCGTAACCACCGGATAAAATACCGGGTTGACCAGTGATAATCACAATAGCTCGATCCTGTTCGGCTTGATCAAGGCATTGGTTAAATGCAGCAATCATATCCGGCGATAAGGCGTTAACTTTGCCGTTGTTTAGGGTTAAGGTAGCAACACCTTCGTGACAGCTGTAGTGAATCAGTTCGCTCATGGCATAGAATCCGTTTTATTGTTTGTGAGTGGCACACTACCCAGCTCTGAATAATAGGTAAAGCATAAAGACTGACCCATAAGTCGATTTTGTTGCAACGAGCGCTTAAAAACTCAGCACACTAGGCCATCGTTCGGTCGGTGTTGTTCTAGAGCACTTTAAATCAAAGGTAAAATAAAGGTGACAGACATGCTTATACAAGTTGATGCCGAACTGGATGCCAGTGGCCTTTTTTGCCCGGAGCCGGTGATGCTGTTGCACACTAAAGTGCGCGAGCTAGCTGCGGGCGCAGTGTTAAAAGTGATTGCAACAGACCCATCAACGCAGCGTGATATACCTAAGTTTTGTATATTTTTGGAGCATCAGCTCCTTGAAAGTCGCGAAGAAGGCGGCACCTATGTGTATTGGATACGCAAAAAATCTTAATCGGCCCTGTAGGTCTTACATACATCATTAACGCAGTTGAAGTGGGGAATCTATGGAGCAGTTTCGCAATATTGGCATTATCGGACGCATGGGCAGCGCACGCGTTTTAGACACGATTCGTCGCCTGAAGCGCTATCTGATCGGACGGCATTTGCATGTCATCTTAGAAGAGACCATTGCTGAGATGCTGCCGGGCCATAATTTGCAAACCAGCTCGCGTAAGTTGCTTGGTGAAGTCTGTGATTTAGTGATTGTGGTGGGGGGTGACGGTTCGATGTTGGGTGCGGCGCGAGCTTTAGCGCAACACGGTGTGCCGGTGCTGGGTATTAACCGTGGCAGCTTAGGCTTTCTAACGGACATTTTACCTGAGCAACTTGAGTCGCAAATTTCTGAGGTATTGGCGGGTAATTACACCGTAGAGCAGCGTTTCTTATTAGAAACCGAAGTGCGACGTAACGGTGTGCCTATTGGTCAAGGTGATGCGCTTAACGATGTGGTGTTACACCCGGGTAAATCGACGCGCATGATTGAGTTTGAGTTGTTTATTGATGGGCAGTTTGTGTATAGCCTTAAGGCTGATGGTTTGATTATTGCCACGCCCACCGGTTCGACTGCCTATGCTTTGTCTGCAGGTGGGCCGATCATGCATCCGCGCTTAGATGCGATTGTGATTGTGCCGATGTACCCGCATACCTTATCCAGCCGCCCGATAGTGGTGGATGCTGATAGTGAGCT
>CALZAE010000089.1 GCA_945612235.1 uncultured Gammaproteobacteria bacterium
ATCATCCTGCTGAACGCGAGCGCGAGCAGTGGAATGATGGCAACAATGTGTTGGCGCTCAGCCCAGGTGTCGTGATTGGTTATGACCGTAATGATGATACCAATGCGGCATTAGCTGCAGCAGGGATTGAGGTGTTGTGCATTCCCGGTGCTGAATTAGGTCGTGGACGTGGCGGCGGTCGTTGCATGAGCTGCCCAACGGTGCGTGATGCTGTTTAATATGTCATTTTTTTGCTGCACATTTTCACCCAGCTGCTAACTAAGGAGCAGATGCATGCCTTTCAACCTTAAAAATCGTGACTTATTAACGTTACGCGATTACACGCCTCAGGAGATCAACTTTTTACTGAAGTTGTCTGCCGATCTTAAAGCAGCGAAGTACGCAGGCACTGAGCAGCAGCGCCTGCAAGGCAAAAACATCGCGCTGATTTTTGAAAAAGATTCCACGCGGACCCGTATTAGTTTTGAAGTGGCGGCAATGGATCAAGGCGCTCATGTGACCTACTTGGGCCCAACCGGTAACCATATTGGTCATAAAGAATCAGTTAAAGATACGGCGCGGGTTTTGGGTCGTGTCTATGATGCGATTGAGTACCGTGGTTTTGGTCAAGAGATTGTCAATGAGCTGGCTGAGTATTCGGGTGTGCCGGTCTACAACGGTCTCACCGATGATTCACACCCAACGCAAATTTTGGCTGACTTTTTAACCATGCAAGAGCACAGCGATAAGCCGCTGCATGAAGTGGCCTATGTGTTTATTGGTGATACGGCCAACAACATGGGTAACAGCTTGTTGGTCGGCGGTGCGCAAATGGGCATGGATGTGCGTCTGTGCGCGCCGAAAGAGTGTCAGCCCGAGCAAGCGATTCAAGACTATGCCTATGCCGTTGCCAAGATCACCGGTGCGCGCATTACCATTACTGATGACATTGATCTGGCCGTCAAGGATGTAGACTTTGTCTACACGGATGTGTGGGTATCGATGGGCGAGCCGCAAGAAATCTGGGCTGAGCGCATTAAGTTATTGATGCCGTACCAAGTGAATGCTGGGTTGATGGCAAAAGTGGGTAATCCACGGGTTAAGTTTATGCATTGCTTACCAGCGTTTCATAATACTGAAACCACTGTCGGCAAAGAGATGCAGGAAGCCTTTGGTATTGATGCGATGGAAGTGACTGAAGAAGTTTTTGAAAGTCCGGCATCTATTGTGTTTGATCAAGCAGAAAACCGTATGCACACCATCAAAGCGGTGTTGGTGGCAACTTTAGGATAATTAAATATGTTGGTTGTGGCAGCATTAGGCGGCAATGCCTTATTACAGCGTGGTCAGCCGTTGACTGCGCAGGTACAGCGCGAGAATGTCAAAGTGGCAGCGCGTGCTTTAGCAGAGATTGTTAAGGCGGGGCATCAGTTGGTGATTACTCACGGTAATGGCCCGCAAGTCGGTCTACTGGCGTTGCAAAACGATGCTTATACCCCAGGTGAAAGTTACCCGCTGGATGTGCTTGGTGCGCAAACGGCAGGGATGATTGGTTATCTGATTGAGCAAGAGATGGAAAATGCTCTGCAACACAGTTGCCCGATTGTAACTTTGCTCACGCAAGTGGTGGTGGATTTAAATGATCCAGCCTTTAGTAATCCGACTAAGTATATTGGTCCGGTTTACAGTCAAACGGAAGCTGAGCAGCGTGCACTGAAGTCGGGTTGGCAGATTGCTCAAGACGGTGATAAATGGCGTCGTGTGGTGGCCTCACCGCAGCCGTTGGAGATTCCTGATTTGCAGGTTTTGCAACTGTTGGTTGCGCAAGGCACTGTGGTGATTTGTAACGGTGGTGGCGGTATTCCGGTGGTTCGTGATGCGGATAACAATCTGCAAGGGATTGAGGCGGTGATTGATAAGGATTTATCCAGCGCCTTTTTAGCCAAGCAACTGGGTGCAGATGCGTTGTTGCTGCTGACGGATGTGGAGGCGGTGTATCAAGGTTTTGGTACGCCTGAGGCGCAGCCACTGAGTACTTTAACCATTGCCGAGAGTCATGAGTTAAATTTACCGGCCGGATCCATGGGGCCCAAAATCAATGCGGCCTGCAGTTTTGCAGAGTCGGGTGGTTTTAGTGCCATTGGGCGTTTGTCTGAAGCTTTGGCGTTGCTCTCGGGGCAGGCCGGTACGCATATTGTGGCTGAACACAGCTAAGTTTGCTGGTGTGATGTGTTGGCTGCTTTTGGTGGGTCGGTCTTTAGGCCGACACATCTTGCAGACCTATATCGCTGTTATACAAGCAGTAGCCTGTGCGCTGTTTTCACTCTAGATGTGAGGCGTGCAGCGCTATTGCTGTTTTTCCTTCGATGAGCCCGTCCGGGGCTCAACTCAGGCGCTACGCCATCCATGGCTGCGCTTGTCACAGCAACAGCGCCGCGCGCGTTGATCGATACAGCCCCATGCAAAAAAATTGATTTTAGGCAAAGGTAGAAATGTACAGGGCTTCAACCTTGCTGCGCGCCCATTCGGTTTTGCGCAAAAACTTCAGGGATGATTTTTCTGACGGGTCGGTTTTAAAGCAATTCACTGGAATGATTTCAGCTAACTCTTCCCAGCCGTAATGTTCAACTAAGCGGTTGAGGATGACGGCGAGGGTGACGCCGTGCAAAGGATCGTGTGCGTGGGTGCTGGTCATATCTGGACTCTTGTGAAAGTAAAAATGATGTTATGGGCTTAATTGGCGTGCAATAACGTTTCGATGGCTGATTCTAACGCTTGATAGCGGCTTTGCCAGCAGCCATTGAGATGTAAAACGGGTTGTTGATGTCCACTCAGCCAATCAGCAAGCTGCTGATGAAACTGCTGGCGCTGGGCTAACTCGGGTTGGCAGCGTTGTGGGTCGGCTTGCCAAGCGATGCCTGCTGGGCTGAGCAGGGCAATTAAATCATAGTGCTGCTCAAGCAAGGCGGCTTCAATCCAAGCAGGGCAGTCGTTAAACAGCGTCTCGCTCCACAGCTTATTACTCAACAGGTTGGTATCTAATAATAGCAAGGGCGGACATTGCGCACGGGCGCTTAGTTCGTTGTGCAGTTGTTGCTTGGCAATGCTGCTGATATCGGCATAGCAGGTGTCGCGTTGCTGTTGCTCGATAAACTCACGCACATATTCGCTTACCACAGGCGCATTAAAGCGCTTGCTCAGTGCTTGGCACAAGGAGCTTTTACCGGCCGATTCAGGTCCTGTGACTAGTACAACTTTCATTTTGCTCTACTGCCTTGGTGTGATTGTCATTCTGTTGTCCGTCCAATCGGCCTTGACCCTGCGAGAGCTAGTCAGTTAAGAGTGCCATAGACAGAACACTGTAATAGCAGTCACCGCATCAGCTATTGATCTTAGCAGGCTCGAGTCCTAAATCCGTCACTACACCCGAGCTTTAATCGAGCTTGAGGCACCTTTACAGCATGGCATTGTAGATCCGCGCGCCATTGTGCGTTTCATGCGTGTAAACTGCGCAGCTGAAAATAAATGCGCGTTGTTGCGTATTCAATACATTTTAAGTGGGTGAGGTCAAAATGAATGCGGTTGTTATCGCGGTAGCCTTGATGCTCGTGCTGAGTTTGTTGCGCGTGCACGTGGTGGTATCGCTGATTATCGGTGCGGTGGCCGGTGGTTTGCTCGGTGGTTTGGGAATGGAAAGTACGCTAGCCGCTTTTCATAAAGGTTTAGGTGGCGGTGCAACGGTGGCGCTGTCGTATGCGTTGCTCGGTGCTTTTGCCGTGGCCATTAGCAAATCTGGTGTGGCGCATGCCTTAGCTGGAAAAATCCTCGCTATGATTGGTCGCCAAGATGGTAAGGGCACTGAAGTGGTGAAGTGGCTGCTGATTTTGGTGCTGTTGATTGCGGCGATGTCGTCACAAAATATCTTGCCGATTCATATCGCCTTTATTCCCTTGCTGGTGCCGCCGTTGCTTTATGTGATGAGCCGTATGCAGTTGGACCGCCGTTTGGTCGCCTGTGTGCTGACCTTTGGTTTGATTACGCCCTATATGTTTTTACCGGTGGGCTTTGGTGGCATTTTCCTCAAAGAAGTGCTGCTGGCCAACGTTGCAAAGGGTGGTGTGGATATCACTGGCCTGAGCGTGATGCAGGCGATGATGATTCCCGCAGCTGGTATGTTGTTTGGTTTGTTGGTGGCGATTTTCTTCAGCTATCGTAAAAAGCGTGTTTATCAACTGCCTGCCGATAACGCCAATGACACCAGCGTCAGCACCTATAATCCGAAAAGCTTAATTGCCGCTGGCGCTGCAGTGATTGCCGCCTTTGTGGTGCAGTTGTGGCTTAACTCAATGATCATGGGAGCGCTGGTGGGTTTTGTGGTGTTCTCGATCTCCGGTGTGGTGCGTTGGAAAGAGTCCGATGACTTGTTTACCGAAGGCATGAAAATGATGGCCATGATTGGCTTTATTATGATTGCCGCCTCGGGCTTTGCTGAAGTGATGCGCGAAACGGGGCAGATTCAAAGCTTGGTCGATTCATCAGTCAGTATTATTGGTGACAGTAAAGCCACAGGCGCGATTTTAATGTTGCTGGTGGGTTTATTGGTGACCATGGGTATTGGTTCATCGTTTTCCACTGTGCCGATTATTGCGGCGATTTTTGTGCCTTTAGCCATACAATTAGGCTTTAGTCCGTTGGCGATTATCAGCCTTGTCGGTACGGCGGGTGCCTTGGGTGATGCGGGCTCGCCAGCTTCAGATTCAACCTTGGGGCCAACCTCAGGTTTGAATATGGATGGTCAGCACAGCCATATTTGGGATTCAGTGGTGCCAACCTTTATTCACTATAACTTGCCATTATTAGCTTTCGGATGGGCGGCCGCCATGCTGCTCTGATAGTCTAGTCACTTCTATGTAAGGGGAGTGAATGGCGATGTTGACCTCGTGGCGAGTCAAAAACTTTAAAGCATGGCGCGATTCCGGAGCGATTCAGCTCGCGCCATTGACCGTTTTTTTTGGCGAGAACAGTGTTGGTAAAAGCAGCTTAGGTCAGCTATTACTCGCACTTAAGCAAACGGCCGCCGCCAGCACCTCCCCGCAACTCCTGAATTTTGGTGATGCGCAGAGCCTGATTGATTTGGGCTCTTTCGCGCAAAATCTACATCACGGTAATCTCGCTGAGCCGCTGACCTTTGCGTTAGAGTGGCAACTGCCGCAGCCGATTCACTTGCAAGGTGTCGCGCAGCAACAAGCGATCAGCGTTGATGCCTTGTGCTTAGACGTCAGCATTATGGCGGACGCCGATCAGCAACCGCTGTTGCAATCCATCTGTTATACCGCCAGTCACAAGGATCAAGTACAGCTCAGTGTGACTTATCACAGTAATCAACCCGATGCATTACAAGTGCAGGTTGAGCAGCCACAGGTACACAGTTACAGCTTGGCTTTAGCTGATCTGGCCAGCCCTGCGCGTTTTTATCAGCTGCCTGCGGCCCAGCAACTTGATGCTGAGTTTATGCAAGCTTTAGCGGCACAAACCGAAAGCGTGTTGGCTGATGTGCATGCCTTAGCCGCTTTGCGTGATGCTCCTAAGCGTCGTTATCCATGGACAGGCGCAACGCCCGACTGCGTTGGTCGTGCGGGTCAAAACGCAGCCGCAGCCATTTTAGCTGCCACTGCCGAGCAGCGCAGTTTGCAGTTTGCTGCGGATCAGCCTGAGCAACCCTTTGCGCAAGGTATTGCCTATTGGCTGCAGCAGATGGGCGTGGCCAGTGATTTTTCTGTGCGTCCTGCTGCGGATCACTCAGATGAATATCAAGTCCTATTAAAAAGCCATGCCGCGGCCTGTGAAGTGAATTTGGCTGATTTAGGCTTTGGTATTTCTCAGTTGCTGCCGGTGCTGGTGCAGGTGTTTTACGCGCAGCCCAACTCCACGGTGTGGTTGGAGCAGCCCGAGATTCATTTGCACTCGCATGTGCAGGCGGGTTTAGCGGATTTATTGATTGC
>CALZAE010000090.1 GCA_945612235.1 uncultured Gammaproteobacteria bacterium
TTGGTCGCATTATTAGGCCCATCCGGCTGTGGTAAAACCACCTTGCTGCGCATTATTGCCGGTCTGGAAACACCTGATAGCGGCAGTATTTTATTTAATGGCGATGATGTCTCACGCCGTGATGTACGTAAACGCAACGTGGGTTTTGTCTTCCAACACTATGCGCTGTTTCGCCATATGACAGTGTTTGATAACGTCGCTTTCGGTCTGCGCATGAAGCCACGTCGCGAGCGTCCGAGCGAAGCAGTGATCGCTGAGAAAGTGCAAGAATTACTACGCATGGTGCAATTGGATTGGTTGTCGGATCGCTACCCTGAGCAGCTCTCAGGCGGTCAGCGCCAGCGTATTGCTTTAGCGCGCGCCTTAGCGGTGGAGCCACAAATCTTACTGCTGGATGAGCCCTTTGGTGCGCTGGATGCCAAAGTACGTAAAGAACTGCGCCGCTGGCTGGCTGACCTGCACGAAGATATCAATCTGACCTCAGTGTTTGTCACCCACGACCAAGAAGAAGCCATGGAAGTGGCAGATCGCATCGTCGTGATGAACAAAGGCGTGATTGAGCAAATTGGTACCCCGGCTGAGGTCTATGAAAACCCCGCCAGCGAGTTTGTCTATCACTTCTTGGGCGACTCGAATCGCTTGAAGGTGGCTGATCAGGATATCCAGTTCCGCCCACATGAAGTGCTGTTATCACAAATTGCACAGGCAGACCACCAAGCTGGTGTGGTGCGTGATATTCGCCCCTTGGGTGCAATCACTCGCGTGACGTTAAAAGTTGCCGGTCAGGATGAGGCGATTGAAGCGGAAGTGCCACGCGATGATATTAATCTGCAAGGCTTGCAGCGCGGCGCGACCTTGTTCTTTAAGCCGAAGGCTTCGTAATTTAACTGCATGATAACGACTGACAGGATAGGTGCTTTACCCACCACTCTTGTCAGTTGATTCTCTGGGTAAGGCTGGCGCTGCCAACCACTTTAATGCAGTGCAGTGCTGCAGCAAGATTAGAAAATACTCGCTACGGCATACACATAAGTAAGCTGGGCCGTGCCCTTCAAGCTACTGAGACGAGGGCAACTCAAGGATAGACAGCAGCGCAGGATCGTCAGCATGTTGTAACAATATTCGCCGCACACGCTCCTGCCAAAGACGCGCAAATTCAGCCTGTTGCTCTGGTGTTTCTCGCTGCTGAATAACCGCCTGCATACGTTCGCGCTGGGAGGCATCGGCAGGTATTTTGTGCGCATCAACATGAACCAAAACAGCGCTACCAGTATCCAAGCGCTCAAAGCGTATGGCAGCGTTATGCTCAACATGCTCTGCCGCAAAAGTCAGCAATCCATTACGAGCGAAACGCTGCCCGATACCTTTAAAGCCGCCCTGCGCTGCTGCACCCGTAATCAGAGTCAGCACCTGCGCAACCACACCTGTAGTGCCCTCTATTTCAGGACTAGGCATATGCACACGGATAGCACCGCGCTCTGGCAACCTATCGGGGTACAACGCTTTTAATGCCGCTCGTGCAGTGAGGAACGCCCCGGCCACCGTTGGACAGGAATGCCCAGCCAAGCGCACCGCATCCACATAGCGATAATCAATAATGCCATCTGTTGCACTACCAAGCAGTTGTGCTAATGGATCACGTACTCGAATCACCGGTGCTTGATCAAAGAAATCAGGGAATGTCATTGGGTTCTCCTTAAAAAATAACAGGCCGTTTAAAAGGTCAGATGATACCGATGCACCAAATACTTCTTAAAGTCCTTCACCACCGACAACGCATCACGCAACAACTGCCGCTCCAATGCAGTCAGCAGTTTAATATTGACTTGATTCGGCATCTTATCCAACTCGGTTGGGTCAGCGCTGTAACGTGCTATTTGTTGCTGTAAACGCACTTGCACAAAATAACTCAAAGCTTCAGCTAAGTTATCGCCCAATTCTTTATGCATTAAGCCACGCTCTACTAATATTTCTAAGCGGCGAAAGGTGTTGGTATCAGTGATTTTATTTTCAAGCGCAATAGCACGCACACCATGCACGATAGGAAAGACACCAGCTTTTTTAATATCTAAGCCAACACTGTCTTTCAGGCGGCCAAAAAATGTCAAGGGTGTATCAAAGTTCAGCGCTGCTTTGGCAAAATGGGCAAAGAAGATTTCATTGTCTTGAATGCGGCGAAAGAAAATATTGCGCGCCACTTTAAATAACGCCACATTGCCTGCCACCGGCTTACCATCGCTGGCAATCGACAGATTCATCGATGCCTCACCCTCGTAGCTCTGGCTCCAGCGCGTCAACTTGTGCGCCCACTGCTTGGTGGAGTTCACCCACTCAGGGTTGGACACCATAATATTGCCGGGGCACGGCGGAAAGCCAAAGGAGATCAGGGTCTCACTGTATTTACGCATCACCTCATGCATCTGTGGCCACTCAAGTCCATCACGATAGATCAAACCGTTATCCTGATCGGTTTTCATAATCTGCTCACCGCGCCCTTCCGAGCCCATCACAATCAAACACACATGTGGGTGGACTTCTTTAGGCACAATCAGATCAAATAACTTACTTAAAATTCGGCTATTGAGCGCTGCTAACAACTCCATCACAAAACGAGTTTTCACCCCAGTAGAAATCAAACCCTTAATCAAATCAGCCAAGCCAAAAGATGCCTCACGCAGTTCATCCACAGTCTGGGCACGCTCCACACGCAAGCCAATCACATGGGAGTGGGTAGAAAACTGGCTGAGCACATCGGTCAGCTCAATCACCCCAAACAATTGACGGTTATCCCCCATCACCACCACACGCTCAATCTGCTGCTGCGTCATGATAATCAACGCATTAAACAAATAGTCATCGGGCTTAATACGGATCAAGCGGTAACTGGCAATTTGTGAGACATCAGTGTCCAAAGGCAAGTGCTGAATAATCACTGCATCCAGTAAGTCAGTGCCGGTGACCATGCCATAACGATTACCTTTTTTGGCCAATAAACAATCGGCTTTTTGCTCACGCATTAAGCGCGTGGCTTCTTCAATGGATGTACCTTCCTCAACAATCAGCGGCTCACGCACCGTACTGTCGGCAATACGCGCCAGCATAAATTCAGCCATATCTTGATTGGGCGCATGCTGCGCGATAATTTCACGCTTGGCGGTCAGGCTTTGCTGAAAGTAATCGGCAAAGGAAGCGTTACTATCAATTAACTCAAGTAAGGTCTGGGTGGGAATCAGGTGGCACACCGTAGTCTCAATCGCCACAAAATCATGGATGGCTTGACCATTAAACACTGACCAACTGCCAAAGTACTCCCCCACCTCATAATGCATAAAGGCTGTGGCGGATGCGCTTAAAGGCTCCTGCGCGTGTTGCTGCGGCTCGCTTTCTGTCACGCGGCCCTGGGCAATAATAAATAAGCCTGGCGCTGGCTCGCCTGCCGCAATCAATAACTGTGCTGGCTGATAAGTCAGACGCTGCACATGGCTTTGCAGCACAGCTTGCTCATCCGCAGTGAGAACACTAAAGGGTAAGTGATCCACATTAAACATGTCAGGCATAGATGCAACTCCTATCAGTGAGTCAAAGCTCAGCCACTGTTTTATCAAGTGCCCAGCCAACCCTACAGTGCAATATTTATTTAGCGCTCAGCACACACAGCAGCAAACAAGCGACTGTTACGATCCACATTCACCGGCGGCTTCGATACAGTATGACTTGCATCATCTACGCTGATCATCTGTGCCTGGGTGCAATTGAGTACATACTTTTGGTATGTCACTACATCGATATACTTTTTCTCAAAGCGGTACTCAATAAACTCAACTAGGCTGCTGCCGTTGATCTGTTGTTTTTGTAAATTATTGGTGTCCACCACAGTAAACACTGTAGTCATTGGATAGATAAAGGTCCATGGCCGCCAGATGGCTGAACTTTGCTGGCTGGAGGTCACTACTGAGCCCTGCGGCTGACGCGAAGTCTGATGCTCAAACCAGTTGTATTCAAAATACACCTGATAACCCAGCATGCCTAAGCCAGCAAAAGCCGGAATAATCCACTTAGGGAATTTTTGTCGGGTGATGGAGCGCAGCAAGAACGCTATACCCGCAGCGCCTAAACCTGCACTGAATGTTGCAACTAAATGCCAAATCATAGATTTCTCTTCTGCTTAGATACAAAACGGGCCTCAATTAAGAAGCCCGCTGTGTGACGTGCCTCGCTAGCAATTGCTAACGGGGTGTGGCCTGACCATTAATGATCCACTGCACCACCGGCACCTTTAGGGAAACGCACACTCTCAACCAAGTCTTGAATGTGTTGCGGTGTTTCTTTAGTGACGCTACATACAGCGTAGGCTACTACAAAGTTAATCACCGCACCGATTGCACCAAAGGACAGAGGTGAAACACCCATGACCCAATGCTCAGGTGTGTTTGGCAGCATCGCCGTGCTAGCAACGAAGAACCATCCCAAGTAAGTGAAGATATACAGCAAGGTGCAACCTAAACCAGCAGCCATACCGGCAATCGCGCCTTTATCGTTCATCTTCTTCGAGAAAATACCCATCATCAGCGCAGGGAAGATTGACGCACCAGCAATACCGAACGCCAGTGCCACAACCTGTGCCGCAAAGCCAGGCGGGTTAAGACCCAACCAGGTTGCAAACACAATCGCTGCTGCCATGGAGATACGTGCTGCTAACATCTCGCCTTTTTCAGAGATATTTGGATTGATGGTTTTCTTGATCAAGTCATGACTGATTGCTGCAGAGATCGCCAACAACAAACCTGCTGCTGTGGATAACGCTGCGGCAATACCACCGGCTGCAATCAGACCAATCACCCAAGACGGTAAATTAGCAATTTCAGGGTTCGCCAATACAATGATGTCATTGTTAACAACTAACTCGTTACCTGCCCAGCCACGTTTTTCAGCATCGGCAGCGAAGGTTTTGTTGGTGTCATCATAGAACTGAATTTTGCCGTCGTTGTTTTTATCTTCGTAGGTGATCAGGCCTGTGCCTTCCCACGTTTTAACCCACTCTGGACGATCGGCATACTGGATTGAGTTACCCAGAATTTGATCATAGCTGTCCATGTTCACAACTTCTTTTGCTGCTTCTGGGTAAACCGTGGTCAGCAAGTTCAAGCGCGCCATAGAAGCTACCGCAGGAGCGGTTAAGTACAGCAGTGCGATAAAGACTAACGCCCAACCCGCTGACCAACGCGCATCAGCCACCTTAGGTACAGTGAAGAAGCGAATGATTACGTGTGGCAGACCCGCAGTACCGACCATTAGCGACAGGGTGAATAACACCATGTTCAAGTGGCTGGGTACGTCAGCGGCGTAGTCACGAAAACCGAGTTCAACCAACACTTCACTGAGTTTCTGTAACAGTGGCGCACCGGATTCAGCGTGCGTACCGAACATACCAAACATAGGAATGGGGTTGTTGGTCAGTTGCAGTGAGATAAAGACTGCTGGAATGGTATAAGCAACGATCAGCACCACATACTGCGCAACCTGCGTGTAAGTAATACCTTTCATACCACCGAACACCGCGTATAAGAACACGATCAACGCTGCGATCCAGATACCTGCTTCACTGCTCACTTCTAAGAAGCGCGAGAAGGCAACACCAGCACCGGTCATTTGACCGATAACATAGGTTACCGAAGCTAGAATCAAGCACAGAACCGCCATCAGACGTGCGCCACGGCTATAGAAACGCTCACCGATAAAGTCAGGTACGGTGAACTTACCGAATTTACGTAAATACGGCGCCAGGAGCATCGCCAGAATTACGTAGCCACCGGTCCAACCCATCAAGTAAGCAGAACTGGCGTAACCGGTTGCCGCGATAATACCGGCCATAGAAATAAAGGATGCAGCAGACATCCAGTCCGCAGCGGTTGCCATACCATTGGCAATCGGGTGAACACCACCACCAGCAACGTAGAACTCTTT
>CALZAE010000091.1 GCA_945612235.1 uncultured Gammaproteobacteria bacterium
TAATCTTTTAATTCACAGAGTTACCCACAGGCTATGCACACTTATTTACCAATACAAAAGCTAGAAAAAATACGTCCGAGTAAATCATCGGCGCTAAAAGCACCGGTAATCTCACCTAAGGCTTGCTGGGCCATACGTAAGTCTTCAGCAAGTAACTCCCCTGCACTGGCATGGGTCAACTGTTGATAACCTGTTTCTAGGTATTGCTCAGCTTGTTTTAATGCATCTAAGTGGCGACGACGAGCACTGAAGCTGCTTTCTGCGGTTTGGCTGTAACCCATGCAGCTTTTTAAATGCTCGCGTAACAACTCCAAGCCATCGCCACTGCGCGCGCACAAGTTAATGGTGATATGGCCATCAGCATTGCTGCACATCTCCACTGGCTCACCTGAGAGATCGACCTTGTTGCGGATCAAAGTGACTTTTTCAGGGTGAGGTGTGCTATCTAAAAACTCTGGCCATAAGGCAAAAGGATCGGCTGACTCTGCTGAGTTGGCATCCACGACCAATAAGATACGGTCAGCTTCGTTAATAGCTTTTAACGCTCGCTCCACGCCGATTTTTTCGACTTGGTCGGCAGTATTACGCAAACCAGCAGTATCGGTGACATGCAATGGCATACCATCAATGTGGATATGTTCGCGCAAAATATCCCGTGTGGTGCCTTCAATATCAGTAACAATCGCCGCTTCATAACCTGCCAGGCTATTGAGTAAACTGGATTTTCCCGCATTCGGGCGTCCAGCAATCACTACACTCATACCGTCACGCAGTAAGGCACCTTGTCCTGCTTCGCGTACCACATCTTTGAGCTCGGCTTGTACATCGGTGAGTAACTTTAGAATATGGCCATCAGCTAAAAAGTCGATTTCCTCTTCAGGGAAATCAATCGCTGCTTCGACATAAATACGCAGGGCAATCAGCTGCTCAGTCAGTGCATTCACGCGCTTAGAAAACACACCTTGCAATGAACGCAAAGCGTTGCGCGCAGCTTGCGTCGAGCTGGCTTCAATTAAGTCGGCAATGGCTTCGGCCTGGGCAAGGTCGAGCTTATCATTCAAAAACGCTCGCTCACTGAATTCGCCAGGACGTGCTAAACGTGCGCCGAGTTCGACACAACGCTGCAAGAGCATATCCAAAACCACAGGCCCGCCATGACCTTGTAGTTCTAGAACATCTTCACCGGTAAAAGAGTTGGGGCCAGCAAAATACAGAGCTAAGCCCTCATCAATAGCTTGCTGCCCTTGTGCATAAAAAGGGCCGTAATGTGCATAACGCGGCTTGAGTTCACGTTCAGTCATATGCTGGGATATTTGCTGAGCTAATGGCCCAGAAACTCGAACGATTCCAACGCCACCGCGACCTTGTGCTGTGGCAATGGCGGCAATAGTGTCACGCGACATAGGCATAATGATTTCCCTTAACTGTATTTGCACAAGCAATAGATAAAAACATTCTTCACAAAGCACAACGCCCCTAAAAAGGGGCGTTGTGAACTCGTTTGGTTCGACTAACTTGCGTTAGCGGCCGCCATTGATTTTTCAATCTTACGAGTAATGTACCACTGTTGACCAATCGACAGCAGGTTGTTAACCACCCAGTACAATACTAGGCCTGCTGGGAACCACAGGAAGAAGAAAGTGAAGATGATAGGTAACAGTTTCATCACTTTAGCTTGCATTGGATCCGGTGGTGTTGGGTTGAGTTTTTGTTGAACAAACATACTCGCACCCATAATGATTGGCAGGATAAAGAATGGGTCTTTGCTGGATAAGTCTGTTAACCAGAACATAAACGGCGCTTGACGGATCTCGACACTTTCCAATAACACCCAGTACAAAGATAAGAACACAGGCATCTGTACTAAAATAGGTAAGCAACCACCGAGTGGGTTGATCTTCTCTTTTTTGTACAGCTCCATCATACCTTGCGAAAGCTTTTGACGATCGCCTGCATGCTGCTCTTTTAACTCAGCCATTCTTGGTGCCACAGCCCGCATGCGTGCCATAGACTTGTAACTAGCAGCCGACAATGGGAAGAATGCGAGTTTAATCAATACCGTCAGAGCAATAATTGACCAGCCCCAGTTACCTAAGATGCTGTGGATAACTCCCAGTAACCAGAAAATCGGCTGTGCAATAAACCATAGAAATCCATAATCCACAGTTAATTCAAGACCTGGGGATAAGGCTTTCAGATGGCTCTGAATTTTTGGACCAGCATACAAAGTCGCAGTGGTTTGTGCATGCTGACCGGCAGCGACACTCATCGTTGGACTGGTGTAACCAATAATATAGTTACCCTTGCTGTCTTTGCGCGTAGTAACTTGATTGGTTTGCTCTGCATCAGCGACCCAAGCCGTTACAAAATAGTGCTGTAACCATGCAACCCAACCACCATTGATGGCTTGGTTGAAGTTTTTATCATCCATATTACTCATGGATAACTTTTTATAAGGCTCATCAGCTGTCCACAGCGCTGCACCTAAATAAGTTGCAGTACCTGTAGCAGTTGTTGATGAAGGATCACCTTGACCATCACGCTTGAGTTGGGCAAATAAATTACCTTTCCACTCACGATCGCTCTGGTTATCCACAAGGTAAGTTAAGTTGATTTGATAGGCTTCATCGTTAATGCAGCTGACTTGACGCTGGCTGATTTCACGCGCAGAGCACTCTAAACTTAAACCACGATGGAAGGTGAAGCGTTTGGTGTAATTCACACCATTCTCTTGGAAAGACAGGTCAACATTGAGTTGATCTTGGCCGTCTTGCAAAGTGAAATTTTGCTGAGCCACGCTGTATAACGGACGTCCGCTGGCGCGAGCATCTGGACCATTAGTACCCACTAAGCCACTTTGTGCTACATAGACACGCTCACTGCTATTTTCAAACAATTGCAATGGGATATCAGGTGTCGCTGCATTGCGTGGATATTGGCTGAGCTTTAACTCAACAATATCACCGCCATTAGGATCAATAGCTAACTGCAATACATCGGTATTCACATAGATTAAATCATTGCTAACAACGGTGTTAGTCAACGTAGGATCTTGAGTAAGCTCGTTAACTGCTGTAGGCAGATCGTCGCTGATCGCTGCTTGCGCTGTGTTTGGTGCGAATTGATTACTTGCAGAAGACTGTTTGTTAGCTGAACTTGATTGCGTAATTGCTGCTGTTTCTGGAGCCTGGCCGTAGTCTTGGTTCCACTGAAGAACCATCATATAAGACACAACAGCTAAGGCAACGAGCAGGATCGTACGTTGGATATCCATAGTTACTCGGCCGAAGAAGATGAACAAGAGGAAGGAGGAACGGGGTCAACACCCCCAGCGTTCCAAGGGTGACAACGTCCTAGTCGTCGAGCTGCTAACCAGCCACCTCGAATTGCACCATGCAGTTCAATAGCTTCAATGGCATAAGCTGAACAACTTGGATAAAAACGACAATGACTTGCCATCATAGGACTGATTGCATAACGATAAAACTTAATTGGTAAAATCACCAATTTGCGCATTGATCTACCCTGTTGAATCAGAATGAGCTGCTTGTAATGCAGTTATTCGTTGGCGAGCCAAGCGTTTCCACATTTTATCGAACTGCTGACGTAGCTCAATATTAGACAAATCAGCTATACCCCTACGGGCAACAATTACAATATCTACACCATCCAATTGAACTTGGTTATGGCGAAAAGATTCTCGTATTTGGCGTTTTATTCTGTTGCGCTCAACAGCAAGTTTCACACTTTTTTTACTAATAACCAACCCGAGACGTGGATGTCCGAGTTGGTTATCACGAGCAAGTAACAAGACGCTTTTGCCTTGTACTTTATTATTTGCAGAATCAAAGACAGCTTTAAACTGCTGAGGTGTCAGCAGACGCTTTTCTCGGCCAAAGCCTAGATTCATGCTGTGCTCGATTGGATTATGCGCTTAAACGCTTACGGCCTTTTGCACGACGACGCTGAATAACTGCGCGACCGCCGACTGTTGCCATACGTGCGCGGAAACCGTGGTTACGAGCGCGTTTTAGGGTGCTGGGTTGGAATGTACGTTTCATGATTCGCTACCTGGTGACTTCTTGGGCAAAAGGGGGCCCGAAGTGGTCCCCGTTAAATAGACCCGTAATTCTAGTGAAAGCTGAGCCTTAGGTCAATTATCTGCAGCATTTGTTTATCAATTTCTTATTTACGCCTTTGAAAACTTATGTTGAATGCATGAGTTTGAATTCAGTATAAATTAGAAAAGAGTATATAAAGCTTATTTTTATTGCTATTACTACTGAGCAATAAAACTGTGGGTAAAGATAATTTATCTATATAAAACAATGGCTTACAAGTGATTAAGAGTTGTGCTGAAGAGGTGTTCTAGCTGTGCGCCTGATGGTCATAAGGTGTGCATAAGTAACCTAGTTATCCACAGGCGACTTTTCAACAGAGTTATCCACATACTATTACACCGAGTCTAGGTCGGGTTCTCCACAGGGTTTAAAGTGCTTAAAACCCTGTATAGAGCTAGAAAAATAAAGTGAAAATTGCGCTACAGGCATACCAAAGCACAGCTGAGCGTACGAGGAGTAGCCAAATATTATCTAAAATAGCAGTGCCTTTTTCTCCAGGTGCATCGTTTTCTGCCTCGACTGCTGCGCGCCCTGCTTTGCTTAATAAGTGATTGGCCGGTTCATTGATGCAGAGTAAGTCGGGCATTAAGGAGCGGCTGACGGTAATAAAGTTACCGATTAAGGCAAAGCTGGCGCTGACTAAACGTGCAGGTAGCCAATCCAGGATATGCAGTAAGCGAGTGGCTTTGCCTGCTGCTTCAGGCCATTGGGCTTGTTCTGCAGTTAGTACCAGTAAGCGGTAGGTTAATGCAGCTAATGGACCGCCAATCAGATAGAAGAATAAAATAGCAAAAAAGCCCTGATAGCCTTGCCAGAGCATATAACCCTCAACTGCTTGTAAGAGACCACGGGGCTCTTCTGATTGGATCAGTAGATCACGTTGTGCGGCTAAGCTGGCAGCGTGGGTGTCCTCTCTACGCCATGCATCACGAAATGGGCCTAAAGCGACACGAATATCACCACGACTGAGGCTGTAGATCACTACGAGCAGGTGCAGAGGAATCAGTAATAAGCCATACATCATTGATTGTGCTGCAATCAGCAATAGAGCTAAGCCAATGATGGGCAAGCTTAAGGCCAGCACTAAAGCTAAGCTGTGTTGCTTGGGCAGTAGCTTTGAGCAGCGTTGCAGTTGCTCGTACCACCAGTGGTCTTTTTGTAAAATCTTGCGTCCGCTTGAGAGCTTCTCGATAAGAATGGTCAGCATTAATACTAGAAAGCTCATATTATTTCTCCATGATGGGTTGTGCGTAGACGTTGCCAGTCAAAGGCAGGTCCTGGATCGGTTTTACGCCCAGGAGCAATATCGCTGTGTCCGCAGATACGTTCTGTTGTAATCATTGGGTAGTGCTGAGTCAATTGTGCAACTAGTAGATTTAAGCTGTCATATTGTGCATCGGTATAGGCCAGATGATCTTCACCTTCCAGTTCGATTCCCAGTGAGAAGTCATTACAGGCTTCCCTGCCTTTAAAGTCAGACACACCTGCATGCCAAGCACGATCGAGACAGCTGACAAATTGCGTGATAGCGCCACTGCGTTTAATAAAAAAATGAGCTGAAACTTTTAAATGCGCAATGCCAGCAAAATAAGGATGAGCATCGCTAGGAAGCGTATTGGTAAATAAAGCTTCAACCATGCCTGTGCCAAACTCGCCCGGCGGTAAGCTGATGCTATGAATGACTAATAACGAAATTTCAGCGCTGGGGCGGGCGTTATAATTGTCGGATGGCAGATGCGTTGCGCCCTGAAGCCAGCCTGTTGAAGTGTCTAGAGTTAAAGACTGTGAACGCTGCATAAAATATCCT
>CALZAE010000092.1 GCA_945612235.1 uncultured Gammaproteobacteria bacterium
TTCCAGCCTTCAACCAAAGTCACGCGATACTGTAAAACATCGCCGCTGCGCCATTTCTCTAACAGTTGCGTCACATCCATCCCCGGCAACAACTGATACTCGCCGGTATGCAGCGACTGCACCTGACCTTGTAAGCGCCAGCTCAAACGCAACCAAAACGCACCCTGTAAAATACCCTGCTGCTCTAACTGCAACAGTAAGCCATTGGGTGTGCTACCTGCGGGCGCACTGAGTACATACTCGTTATCTAGCTGTAAGGGCTGACTGAGCACGGCATTGTGTTTCCACACCAATGTCAGCACTGCTGCAATCACTAGCAGGCAGCCTAATAAAAACATGATCGCTAATTTACGCAACACGGCTATTCATCCACTAAATCTTTAATAAGACACTGCAGTTTACGAGTCACAGCGCCAACGGGCCAATACTGGGCTGCATAAGCACGCACGGGCCAAATACCATACAAACTATTACAGGTGAACACTTCATCAGCGCGCTGCAATTGCTCAAGACTGATATCGCACTCCACCACTTCAATACCCGCCAGCACAGCACGGGCTAACAATTCAGCACGCATCACGCCTGCAACACCAGCACGATCGAGTTTAGGAGTCAGTAACTGCTGCTGAGCAACAATAAAAATATTGCTAAACACGCCATCGATAACGCGCCCCTGCGCATCCAGCAACAAGCCTTCGGCATAGGCCGAATCCTGCCACTCAGCCCGTGCTAACACTTGCTCTAAACGATTAAGATGCTTTAAGCCGGCCAATAGAGGCTGCTCAGAGAGACGTAATTGGCAGTTAAATAGTTGTATCCCCTGCTGCGCATAGCTAGCAGGCCAACTCGGTACAGCTGATGCTTGTAAAATGCGCTGCGGCACACAAGGCTCAGGCAGTGTATAACCACGCTGGCCCGCACCACGGGTCACAATCAGCTTGCAGACGCCATCACCTAACTGCTGCATATAAGCATGCAGTTCAGATGTTAATATCTGCAGATCGCACGGGATATATAATCGCTGACAGCCTTCTACTAAGCGCGCTAGATGGCGCTCAAGTAAAGCGGCTTGCCCATGCCGCACTTTGATCGTTTCAAATACACCATCACCATAGGCCAAGCCACGGTCAGCTACCGCGATACCGCCTGCGGGCTGACCGTTAATCCAGGTTTGCACCTTTAGTTGTACCGGCGCAGTAACAGCGAGCCGTTGGTACCACCAAAACCAAAGGAGTTGGACAAGACTGCATCAATTTTCATTGATTGCGGCTGGTGTGGCACAAAGTTTAGGTCACAACCTGCACCGGGTGTATCTAGGTTAATGGTCGGTGGGGCAACTTGATCACGCATCGCTAAAATACTGAAAATCGCTTCAACTGCACCGGCCGCACCTAAGAGGTGTCCGGTCATCGATTTAGTTGAGCTCACAGCCAGCGCTGACGCATGACTACCAAACACGGTTTTTAGCGCATTGACTTCAGCCAAGTCGCCAGCCGGTGTTGAAGTGCCGTGCGCGTTCACATACTGCACTTGATCCGCACGCATGCCCGCATCACGTAAGGCACTGGCCATACAGCGTGCCGCGCCATCACCTTGCTCAGGTGGTGAAGTCATATGATAGGCATCTGCGCCCATACCAAAACCTGCGACTTCGGCATAAATCGTCGCGCCACGGGCTTTAGCATGCTCAAGCTCTTCAAGTACTACAGCACCCGCACCGTCTGACAAAACAAAGCCATCACGATCAGCATCCCAAGGGCGACTGGCCGCTTGTGGATCATCATTGCGCGTGGAAAGTGCGCGTGATGCAGCAAAACCACCTAGACCCAAGCCGCAGGCCGCCATTTCAGCGCCACCCGCTAACATCACATCTGCTTCGCCATAGGCAATATTACGCGCAGCCATGCCGATGGAGTGTGTGCCAGTGGTACAAGCTGTGGCAATCGCATAGTTGGGGCCTTGTAGACCTAACTGAATCGACAACACACCCGAAATCATATTGATAATAGAGCCCGGGACAAAAAATGGTGAAATACGACGCGGACCTTGCTCAAGCAAAGTTTTACTGGTGTTTTCAATATTGGTTAAGCCACCAATACCTGAACCCATAACCACACCAATACGCTCGCGGTTGGCATCCGTCACTTCAAGGCCAGAGTCTTGCATAGCTTGCAGACCGGCAGCCAGACCGTATTGAATAAACAAGTCTAAGCGGCGCGCATCTTTAGCCGGCATATACTGTTCAATATCAAAGTTTTTAATTGAGCCACCAAAACGCGTTGAAAAAGCCTCAACGTCCATGTGCTCAATCGCACTGATACCGCTTTTACCAGCTAGGACGCCTGACCAGCTTTGTGCGACATCAAGACCTAGCGGGGACAGCATACCCATCCCGGTAACTACGACACGTCTACGCGACATGGCGACAACCTCTTGTTAATGCAAAATGTACTGTACAAAAAAAAAGCCGCACACTCGTAACAAGTCGCGCGGCTTTCACTGTTGCAAAGAAACCGTTTACATTACTGCGCGTGAGCGTTGATGTAGTCGATTGCTTCTTGAACAGTAGTGATTTTCTCAGCTTTTTCGTCTGGAATTTCAGTTTCGAACTCTTCTTCAAGAGCCATTACCAACTCAACTGTATCCAGTGAATCTGCGCCTAAATCGTCAACAAAAGATGCGCTGTTAGTCACGTCTTCTGCTTTAGCACCTAACTGCTCAGCAACGATTTTTTTAACGCGTTCTTCAATAGTGCTCATAACCTGTATAACTCCTAAATGGAAATCTGGGCAACCCAAGCTGCCGCTTTATATAAAAAAGGGTTTGCGCATTTTAAGCGAACTGCTTGCCCTTTGCGAACCACTTATTTGACCTAGCTGCGCACTATAACAAACACTGCGCATCCAGTTCTAATTCTACAAACTGCAATTATGACTCAAAACACTCAGCTTCGGTCACAATAACAGTCATTTTAACTCATATACATGCCGCCATTCACGGGAATAGTGGTTCCTGTGACATAAGCAGCCTGCTCTGACGCCAAGAAAGTCACTACGTTAGCGATTTCTTCAGCCTGTCCTAAACGTCCTAATGGAATCTGGGTCAGCAAAGCATCGCGCTGTGCTTCAGGCAATTCACGGGTCATATCAGTATCAATAAAGCCCGGCGCAACCGCATTGACTGTGATGGAGCGTGAGCCCACTTCACGCGCTAATGCACGGCCAAAACCCTCTAGACCGGCTTTTGCTGCGGCGTAGTTTACTTGACCTGCGTTACCCATTGCACCCACTACTGAGCCAATACTGATAATACGGCCCCAGCGTGCTTTAGTCATACCGCGCAAAACAGCTTTCGACATGCGGTATAAACTATGTAAATTCGTATCGATGACATCAAACCATTCGTCATCTTTCATGCGCAACATCAGGTTATCACGCGTAATACCCGCGTTATTGACCAAAATCAGCGGCGCACCAAACTCAGTTTGAATGCGCTCAAGTGTTGCAGCAACCGATGCAGCGTCACAGACGTTGAGCACCATGCCGACACCTTGAATGCCTTTATCTTGCAGCGCCTGAGTGATGCTTTGCGCACCTTTCTCAGATGTTGCGGTACCAATGACAGTGGCACCTTGTGCACCCAACTGCAGGGCAATGGCTTGGCCAATACCACGGCTCGCGCCGGTCACCAATGCCACTTTACCTTGTAAGCTCATGTTCTTCTCCATCTCAAAGCTGCGCAGCAACAGCTGCTGCAAATGCTTCAGGGGTATCTAAATTATAGGTGTTCACGCCTTTAATGCAGCGCTTATTCAGGCCGGATAAGACTTTGCCTGGGCCGCACTCAACCACATCTGTCACACCCTGCGCAGCTAAACACACCATTGACTCAACCCAACGTACTGGACTGTACAGCTGCGCAAGAAGATTCTGCTCTAATACACCTAAGTCAGTCACCACTTCAGCGCTCACGTTCTGCACTAAAGCAATCTTGGGCTGCTGCCACTCAATAGCGGCTAAGGACTGGGCAAATTGCTCAGCGGCAGGCTGCATTAAAGCACAATGCGAAGGTACGCTGACCGGCAAGGCCAGTGCACGCTTAGCACCGCGTGCTTTACAAGCAATAATCGCACGCTCAACAGCAGCTGCCGCACCAGCAATTACGACCTGGCCAGGCGCATTAAAATTCACTGCGCTGACCACTTCACCTTCAGCTGCTTCGGCACAGGCTGCCTGCACATCGGCATCATCTAAACCTAAGATAGCGGCCATGCCACCCGTACCCGCAGGCACGGCTTCTTGCATTAACTGGCCGCGGCGCTCAACTAAACGCACTGCATCAGCTAACGACAAGCTGCCTGCAGCCACTAAAGCTGAGTACTCACCTAAACTGTGCCCAGCAACGTATGCTGGCTGCGCAGCTGATTTGGCTTGCCACAGACGCCACAAGGCAATAGATGCCGTTAAAATAGCGGGTTGGGTTTTGTCGGTTTGATTCAAAACTTCAGCTGGACCTTGCTGGGTTAATGCCCAAAGGTCATAACCTAAAGCAGTAGAAGCTTCGGTAAAGGTATCAAGCACAATCGACTCTGCAGCACCAATGTCTGCCAGCATGCCAACGACTTGTGAGCCTTGGCCGGGGAATACAAACGCAAGAGAAGCCTTCATAACTATTATTACCTGTCATTCAACAAAGGAAGTTTGCACGCATAGAATGCGAATAACAAACCGACTATTGGATGATAAGCCTTATCCATCCGTCACACTTTACTTACATTTAGCCTGCAGCAAGCCGCATTTAAACACTATTGAGCGCTTGTAAATGCTGCCGCAAGCGCTCAGACAAATCTTCTTGCACCGCCTTATAGGCCACAGTAATTGCAGCCTGGAAGGCTTGTTGCGAAGCATTGCCATGACTTTTGACCACCACACCATCCACACCCAGCAAACAAGCGCCATTATAACGCTCTGGCGCCAACTCTGAGCGCAACACTCTTAATAGAGGTGCAGCAAGCCAAGCCAATAACCAAGCACGTGGACCACGCCCTAGACGCTGCTTAATTCGCGCGGCGATCATGGTTGCTAAGCCTTCACTGGACTTAAGCAGTACATTACCGACAAAACCATCACACACCACCACATCTGCATCACCACGAAAGACGCCATCGCCTTCCACATAGCCGATATAGTTAATATCAGGCATAAACTGCAACTGCGCAGCGGCCTGCTTCACTTGCTGATTACCCTTAATGGCTTCACGCCCAACATTCAATAGAGCAACGCGTGGATTAGCAACACCTTGAATCTGTACTGCAGCCGACCCCATTAAAGCAAACTGCACCAACTGCTGAGCACTCACATCAACATTAGCGCCCAAATCCAATAGATGCGTCTCACCATTTAAAGTAGGCAAGGCCGTCATAATGGCGGGCCGCTCAATATGCGGCAAGGGGTGTAAAATATGCTTGGCCAAAGCCATTAAGGCACCGGTATTACCGGCACTGACACAGGCTTGCACCTGCCGATCACGCACCAACTGCAGAGCAACACGCATCGATGAATCTGACTTCGTGCGCAAAGCTTGCGCAGGCAAGTCATCCATCGCGATACTTTCGCTGGCATGCTGAATACTAAGGCGGGAATAATCAACTTGAGGGCATTGAGCCAGAATAGACTCAATAATTGCTGAATCACCCACCAACACTAAGCGCAGGCGCGGGTGTTCTTCTAGACTTTTTACCGATGCACAAACAACAAGGCGGGGACCGAAGTCCCCGCCCATTGCATCAATCGCTATCGCTGAACCGGTCAAGGTTTACTCAGCAGAATCCTTCGCGATCACTTGACGACCACGGTATACACC
>CALZAE010000093.1 GCA_945612235.1 uncultured Gammaproteobacteria bacterium
GGCGTGGGAAGAAGTTAAGCCACAGGTGCACAAAATTCACCGCACCGGCGCTGGCGCATTTGATCCACGTAACGATGATTACCTGATTCTGTTATCAGAAGGTCGTTTAGTGAACCTAGGTAACGCCACTGGCCACCCAAGCCGCATTATGGATGGCTCTTTTGCTAACCAAGTATTGGCACAAATGCACTTATTTGAGCGTAAGTTCGCCCAATTAAACGCCGAGCAAAAAGCCGCTGCATTAACCGTTGAAGTGTTGCCCAAAAAGCTCGACGAAGAAGTTGCGCTAGAGATGGTTAAAGGTTTTGGCGGTGTGATTACGCGCATGACCGACGTGCAAGCTGACTACATTGGCGTACCAGTGGATGGCCCTTACAAGCCAGAAACTTACCGCTACTAAGTTGCCAGAAAAAGGGGTGGCTTAGCTGCCCCTTTTGCATCCTGGCTGCACAACACCTTGATATTTAGAGATCTGTTCTATGAGTAATCAACCGCATGTAAGTTTTGAGTTTTTCCCTACTAAAACTGACGCTGGCCATGACAAGCTGTTAGCTAACGCAGCTAAACTCGCGACCTATAGCCCCGAGTTCTTCTCTTGCACTTACGGTGCAGGTGGCTCAACTCGCGACCGTACACTCAATACTGTTTTACAGTTAGACAGCGAAATTAAAGTTCCCACCGCGCCACACTTGTCCTGTGTGGGTGATAGCACCGAAGATTTACGTGAGTTACTGAATCTGTATAAAGATGCAGGTATCAAACGTATCGTGGCTTTACGCGGTGACTTACCCTCAGGTATGGGTATGGCTAACGGTGAACTACGCTACGCTAATGAACTGGTGGAGTTTATTCGCAAGGAAACCGGCGATCACTTTTATATTGAAGTCGCAGCCTATCCAGAGATGCACCCGCAAGCGCATGATTTTGAAGCAGATCTACACAATTTCGCGCGTAAAGTGCATGCTGGTGCTGACAGCGCGATCACCCAATACTTCTTTAATGCCGATTGTTACTTCTATTTTGTTGATAGAGTGCGTAAACTCGGTATCGATATCCCAATCGTGCCAGGCATTATGCCAATTACCAATTACAGTAAATTGGCACGCTTTTCTGATGCATGTGGTGCTGAATTGCCACGCTGGGTACGCAAACAATTAGAAGCGTACGGCGATGACACAGCCAGTATTCAAGCCTTTGGTGAAGAAGTTATTACCAATATGTGTGAGCGCCTCTTAACAGGTGGTGCCCCAGGCTTGCATTTCTACACACTTAACCAGGCTGAACCGAGTTTAGCTGTTTGGGATAATCTCAAGCCTCAAGGCTGAAATCAGGCCTTAAGGCCACTCTAGCGATATACTTCCACCCAGTTTGATGCCCAGCGCAGGACATCATTCGTGGATGGAGTGCTTAGTTTTATGCACTGGTATTGAGCATTTATAATTTTGCGCCCCAAAGTCGGCGGGCCGCCGACACACAGGAAGACTGCATGTCCTTTTCCTCCCTAGGTCTATCTCAGGCCCTGGTTAACGCCGTTGAAGCTGCCGGCTATACAACTCCATCGCCTGTGCAATTACTCGCGATTCCACCGGCTTTACAAGGCCGCGACCTCATGGTTGCCGCACAAACCGGTACCGGTAAAACCGGTGGTTTTGCTCTACCTATTTTAGAGATCCTGTTCCCTAACGGTAAGCCTGACCGCGAAAACCGTCACCGTCCGCGCCAGCCTCGTGTTTTAGTGTTAACCCCTACACGTGAATTAGCCGCACAGGTGCACGACAGTTTTAGACTCTATGCCCGTGACTTACCTTTTGTCAGCGCCTGTGTGTTTGGCGGCGTGGGTATGAACCCGCAAGCCAACGCAGTAGCGAAAGGTTTGGACGTATTGGTTGCTTGCCCAGGCCGTTTACTCGACATGGTCAATCAAGGCAAAATCGACTTAAGTGGCGTCGAAATTTTAGTCTTGGATGAAGCAGACCGTATGTTGGATATGGGCTTTATTCATGACGTGAAGAAAGTCTTAGCCAAATTACCCAGCAAGCGTCAGAACCTACTGTTTTCTGCGACCTTCTCGCAAGACATTACCAATTTAGCCGGTCGTTTACTGCACAACCCCGAGCGCATTGAAGTGACGCCGCCCAACACCACGGTTGAGCGTATTGAACAACGCGTGTTCCGCATTCAAGCCTCACATAAGCGCGCACTTTTAGCGCACTT
Organism: uncultured Gammaproteobacteria bacterium; assembly: GCA_945612235.1. GTDB lineage: Bacteria > Pseudomonadota > Gammaproteobacteria > Pseudomonadales > Pseudomonadaceae > Denitrificimonas. The sequence continues at coordinate 2,215 of CALZAE010000093.1, forward strand.
AATTACCTTAGGCGCATGGGAGCAGGTGTTAGTGTTCACCCGCACTAAGCATGGCGCTAACCGTTTAGCCGAGTATTTGGATAAAAACGGTCTGCCGGCTGCAGCCATTCACGGTAATAAAAGCCAGAATGCGCGCACCAAGGCTTTAGCTGAATTTAAAGCCGGCAGCGTGCGCATCTTAGTCGCCACTGATATTGCTGCTCGTGGTTTGGATATTGATCAACTACCACACGTAGTAAACTATGAACTGCCTAATGTTGAAGAAGACTATGTGCACCGTATCGGTCGTACTGGTCGTGCTGGCCGTACCGGTCAAGCTATTTCACTGGTAGCTCCAGACGAAGAGCGCTTGCTGAAAAGCATTGAGCGTATGACTCGTCAAAATATCGAAGACGGCGACACCATGGGCTTTGACCCGAGCAGTGTTGTCATTGAAAAAGCTGAGCCACGTGCTCCGCGCCCAGTACGTGGCGGTGGTGCAGGTCGTAACGCACCACGCACCGAGCGCAAAAGTAGTGCTGACAAGCCTGCCGATGCTGATAAGCCACGTGGCCGTCGCCCTGAGCGTACACAAACGCGTTCAGCTGAAAATGCCGAGGGTGTAGCAACTAAACCTGCAGCAGCACGTGCTCGTAATCCACGCAACACACGTAATAACCGTCCAGCAGCAGGCGCACCTAGCGCACCAGCGAATCGTGATCCAGAAGTGTTTTTGGATGATGCGATTGATAACTTCGGTAACAGTGTTGATTACGTCAGTCCGTATAAAAATAAAGGCAACAGTCGTCGCCCGAACGGTAATGCGCCAGTTGCAGGTGCACAAGCACGCACAGCCCGCCCTGCTCGTACCGGCGCAACGCCTGCCGCGTCTGGTGAACAACGTCGCTCTGGTCCAAGAAAGCCACGTGCGAATACACCACGCACTGATTCACGCTATGCAGAACCAGCTGTCAGCCGTGAAGCACGTCCAGCGCCGCAACCTTTGATTATTCGCAAAGGCGAGCGCCTGCCAAGTTTGGAACAACTTGAGCAATTGGATTCGCGTAGCCGTAAAGAAAAACCTGCATTATTGTCTTCACGTAACGACTAGAGCAACGCGCTCATAGTTGTGTTACATCAAAACCCCCAACAGTTATTCAGTTAACTGCTGGGGGTTTTTTTGCAACCTAAACTAGAATACTCAGCGCCACTCAACTTGACATGTACTGCACATGCTTTATAAATGCGATCGTTTATACGTTAATATCACTTCGCCATAAGTGATGTTGCACTTCAAGGAGCATTCCCATGGAAACACCCACCCAACGCAGCGGAACTATAAGCCCACCGGTCTTTTATAGTTCAGCTATTCTGATTGCCATCTTAGTTTTATTTGCCAGTATTTTTCCAAGTACTGCACAAAGCTTCTTTGGTGACTTACAAAGCTGGATTGTGGACAAAGTCAGCTGGTTCTATATTCTGGCTGTTGCGCTGATTTTATTAAGCACAATGTTTCTAGCCTTTAGCCGTTACGGTGATATCAAACTGGGTCCCGACCACAGTGAACCTGACTATAAGAGCACCAGTTGGTTTGCCATGCTGTTCTCTGCAGGTATGGGTATTGGCTTGATGTTCTTTGGTGTGGCTGAGCCGGTGATGCACTTTATTGCACCTCCGGTAGGCGATCCGAATACCGTCGAAGCCGCTAAAGAAGCGATGAAACTGACCTTCTTCCACTGGGGCTTACACGCTTGGGCCATTTACGCGATGGTCGCGCTGATTCTAGCCTTCTTCGCTTATCGCCACGGCTTACCACTGACCTTACGTTCGGCACTTTACCCGTTAATTGGTGAGCGTATTTATGGCCCAATCGGCCATGCGGTGGATATCTTTGCAATTATCAGTACCGTTTTAGGTATCGCTACATCGCTGGGTTATGGCGTACTGCAAATTAACAGTGGCTTTAACTATCTGTTTGATTTGCCCATTGGCACCAATATCCAAGTAATGTTGATTATCGGTATTACTGCCTTAGCCACGCTGTCAGTGGCAACAGGTCTGGATAAAGGTATTCGTATTTTATCTGAGATGAATCTGGTACTAGCCGTCATCTTGTTAACCTTAGTCTTGGCACTGGGTCCCACCGCTTTACTGCTGAAAAGCTTTGTAGAAAATACCGGTGGTTACTTATCCGAGATTGTGAATAAAACCTTTAACCTCTACGCCTACAACCCAACCGACTGGCTGGGTGGCTGGACCTTGTTGTATTGGGGTTGGTGGATTTCTTGGTCACCCTTTGTCGGTATGTTTATCGCGCGCGTTTCGCGTGGTCGTACCATCCGTCAATTCCTCACCGGTGTACTGCTCGTACCCACGGGCTTTACCTTTATGTGGATGACGGTGTTTGGTAACACTTCCATCTACCTAATTATGAAAAAGGGTATGACGCAACTGGCCGATACGGTGAACGCCGACTCGTCGCTAGCGTTGTTTGCGTTCTTAGAACACTTCCCCTTCTCGAGCTTATTGTCGATGGTGGCAGTGTGTATGGTGATTTTGTTCTTTGTCACCTCAGCCGACTCAGGCTCGCTGGTGATTGATATGCTGGCTTCCGGTGGCAAAACTGAAACACCGCTGTGGCAGCGTATATTCTGGGCTTCCTCAACCGGTGTGGTAGCTATTACCTTACTGTTGACCGGTGGCTTAGGCGCTCTACAATCGCTGACCATTGCCAGTGCTTTACCCTTCTCAGTCATTTTATTGGTTGCGATATGGGGGTTACTCAAAGCGTTGCATATTGATTCAACTAAGCGTGTGCTCAGGCAGCAAAGTGCCATCCACCACTCGCGTCAACATAAAAGTACGGGTGGCTGGCAGCGGCGCTTACGCAGCATGGTGATGTTCCCTCGCCGCTCACACGTCAACCGTTTTATTGATGAAGTGGTCATGCCAGCACTTGAAGAGGTGGCTGGTGAACTGCGTAAACAAGGCTACGCCGTTGCAGTCGAAAGCCGCGATGATAAGCGCATCAGACTCGAAGTGCAGCACAACGCCGAAGTGAACTTTGTCTACGAAATACGCCCACGCGCCTACGTTCAGCCAGATTTTATCATGCCCGATGAAGACGATACTGAGACTGAAGGACGCGAAGAGCGTAAATACTTCCGTGCTGAAGTATATTTGCTCGAAGGTGGTCAAGATTACGACATCATGGGCTGGTCACGTGATGAAGTGATTGATGATATCTTGGATCAATACGAGCAACATATGCACTTCCTGCATGTGGTGCGTGAGTAATAGGCTCTAAGTCACAACTAAGGCGCTCATCACGAGCGCCTTTTTTATTTCTAAACATATAGCCCATCAAGCCAACTGTCGTCTATTGATCCGCGCCCAGCGACTTCAATGCTAGAATAGTCACTTTTACGATTCTGGTCTGCTGCATGTCTAAGCTTAATCCCCGCCAACAAGAAGCCGTCAATTACATCAGTGGTC
>CALZAE010000094.1 GCA_945612235.1 uncultured Gammaproteobacteria bacterium
GGGCGGGACGCCCCGTGGAGGGAAAAGCAGCATAAACAAGGTACGACATGCCCATAACTCGCAACAAGCTTTTGCTCTTAGCTTTGCACACCCAATACATACTTAAAAGCTAAGGCTGAATCTCAATCAAAGTCCCATCCTGCACCGACTTCCACACCTCTTCCATATCCGAGTTGGTCAAAGCAATACAACCTTCAGTCCAATCGAGCGTATTGAAAAACCACTCAGGGTACTCCTCATCATCCGGTGTGCCGTGCAGCATAATCATATTGCCCGGCGGTAAGCCAGTTTCTGCAGAGCGCTTTAGGTCATGAGTATTTGGATACGAAATATGCATGGCTAAATTAAAGTTATCACTGTGTTTGCGCCAATTAATCGAGTAAACCCCTTCCGGTGTACGCTGATCACCCTCGTGTTGCTTGGGGCCGGGTTTTTTACCCAGCGACACGCGGTATGATTTCACCACGGTATCGCCGCGCATTAAGTGCAGCTTGCGCTCAGACTTCACCACTAAGATTTTATCAATAGATGGCATGCTGCTCTGGGCTGAGTTAGCGTAACTTAAAAATGGTAGAGCCAATAACACTGCAATACATAAAGCGCGCATAAAAAATCTATCCAAAATTGAGCTAAAACAGCAGCTTAGAAAAGCTGAATCAATGCCGCGACTATTCTAATCATATTGTCTGTAAGTAGCGATCTGTGCACACAGAGTCAATAACATACTTTTACCTGAGCAGTGTATAAGTTACTTGGGTGCTGCCTAGGCTTCTGGCATGATAAAGACATCTTGAGGTATAGAGCATGCCGATGTTTGATAATGTTACTAAGCGAATTCAAAGCTACTCACCGCGTTCTTTGTTGCTGCCTGAGCAGGCGCGTGAAGCCGCGGTACTGATGCCACTCACGCGCACGGGCAATCCTGAATTGCTGTTAACGCTACGCGCACAAAACCTTTCTACCCATGGTGGTGAAGTGGCTTTTCCTGGTGGGCGGCGCGATCCAGAGGATCAAGACCTGATCCGTACTGCCTTGCGTGAAACCCATGAAGAAGTGGGTTTAGCACCTGACCTAGTGCAAGTGGTGGGGCCGCTAAGCCAAGTTATTTCACGCCATGGTGTCAAGGTCACACCTTATGTAGGCTTTATTCCAGAAGCAGTGGAGTACACCGCCAATGCCGGTGAGATTGATTCGATTTTTTCGGTGCCGCTGGATTTTTTTGCCACAGATCCGCGCCGTAATACCCACCGCATCGACTACTTGGGTCGTACTTGGTATGTGCCTAGCTACCATTTTGCCGGTTATAAGATTTGGGGGCTGACAGCTTTAATGTTGGTGGAGTTAGTGAATTTAGTTTACGACACCGATATCGTTTTGCATGAGCCACCGCAATTAAGTAAAAAAGAAGTCTAAATAACAATCATAAAAGGAATGACCGATGAAATACCGTTTAGCCCAGAGCCGAGTGGATGCCCATCCCGAGAGTTGGATTGCACCGACTGCAGTTGTGATTGGTAAAGTGCGTTTAGAAGCGGGTGCCAGTGTCTGGTTTAACGCTGTGTTGCGTGGTGATAACGAATTAATTCATATCGGCGAGAACAGTAATGTGCAAGACGGCACTGTGATGCATACCGATATGGGCTGGCCCCTAACCTTAGGGAAGGGCGTCACCGTGGGCCATAACGCTATGCTGCATGGCTGCACCGTCGGCGATCACAGCTTGATCGGGATTGGTGCGGTGATTCTCAATGGTGCCAAGATTGGTAAGCACTGCATTATTGGTGCTAATGCTTTAATTGCTGAAGGCAAAGAAATCCCTGATGGCAGTTTAGTCGTGGGTTCTCCCGGTAAAGTTGTACGCGAGTTGACGGCTGAGCAAAAAAGTAACCTAGAGGCCAATGCCGGCAATTATGTGCATAATGCTCAGCGTTATGCCCAACAGTTACAGGAAGATCATGACGACACCCTTTAAAATCGCTGAAAAACCAGTTAAATCCCCCTGTGTTAGTTTGTGTGCTTTGGATATCGATGATGTCTGTATGGGCTGTCAGCGCACGGGTCAAGAGATCAGTCGCTGGGGTAAGATGACCAATGAAGAGCGCCGTGAGGTGCTGCAGCATGCGCACGCCCGTGCTCAAGAGCAAGGTTTGCTCAGTTAATCAATGAGGATATGTAATGCCCCGTATAGGAACGCCATTATCAACGAGCGCAGTGCGTGTTTTACTCTGTGGTTCAGGTGAATTAGGCAAAGAAGTCGCCCTTGAATTACAGCGCTTTGGTGTTGAAGTGATCGCCGTTGATCGCTATGCCAACGCCCCAGCAATGCAAGTCGCGCACCGCAGTCACGTGATTAATATGCTTGATGATGCCGCCTTGCGCGCGGTGATTGAGCTGGAAAAGCCTGACTATATCGTCCCAGAGATTGAGGCCATTGCCACAGCCACTTTAGTTGAATTAGAAGCTGAAGGCTTTACGGTGATTCCGACTGCGCGCGCAGCGCAGTTGACTATGGATCGTGAGGGTATTCGCCGCTTGGCGGCTGAAGAATTAGCCTTGCCTACCTCGCCTTACTGTTTTGCCGATAATTATGCTGAGTATTGTGCGGGTGTTGAGCAGGTTGGTTATCCCTGTGTGGTGAAGCCACTGATGAGTTCGTCGGGTAAAGGACAAAGCGTTCTGCGCAGTGCCGAAGATCTGAATGCAGCATGGAAAATTGCCCAAGAGGGTGGGCGTACTGGTGCTGGACGTGTGATTGTTGAAGGCTTTATTGATTTTGATTATGAGATCACCTTGCTGACAGTGCGTCATGTTGACGGCACGAGCTTTTGTGAGCCTATAGGGCATCTACAAGAGCGCGGAGACTATGTGCAGTCGTGGCAGCCACAGGTGATGAGTCCTGTGGCGCTGGCAGCAGCACAGCGTATTGCCCAGAGTATTACCGATGCTTTGGGTGGTCGTGGTGTGTTTGGTGTTGAGTTGTTTGTGAAGGGTGATGAAGTGTGGTTTAGCGAAGTCTCGCCGCGGCCGCACGATACCGGCTTGGTGACCTTAATGTCGCAAGACTTATCTGAGTTTGCCTTGCATGCGCGCGCGATTTTAGGCCTACCTATTCCAACCATTCGTCAATTGGGCGCCACAGCCTCTGCTGTACTCTTGGTGCAAGGCCATTCCACGCAAACTGCTTTTGCAGGTTTAGCGCAAGCATTACAAGAACCCGACACTGCCTTGCGCTTGTTCGGTAAGCCCGCCGTGGCGGGTGAGCGCCGTATGGGTGTGGCGTTGGCGCAAGCGGCGAATGTCGATGCCGCTCGTGCTAAGGCGCTGCAGGTCATTAGTCAGATTCAAGTGACCTTGTAATCATTGGTGCTGCCGAGTCAGAGGCTTTCCCATAAACGGGCGCGGCTGACTCGGTTGTCTTTAATTTCCAGTGTTTCTACATAGTAAGGGCCAACCTGAATACAGACTGCCCCCTCTGGAATAAACTCAAGAATTTCTGTGATTAAACCATTTAACGTCTTGGGGCCGTCGCTGGGCAGCTCCCACTCCAACGCCTTATTGATATCGCGGATGTAGGCTGTGCCATCAATGGTGTAGCTGCCATCACTGAGCTGGCGTACTTCAGGCGCCGCACGGCGATCATGGTCGCTGAACTCACCGACAATCTCTTCAAGAATATCTTCTAAAGTGACAATCCCTTCTACATCGCCGTACTCATCTACCACGATACCGATGCGCCGCTTATGCTTTTGAAAATTGAGCAGTTGTGTGGACAGTGGAGTGCTTTCAGGTACGAAGTACGGATCGCTACAAGCCTCTTGAAGGTCGTCATGCGTCAGTTTGTTGAGCGTTAATAAGCGCGCAATTTGGCGCATATGAATCACACCAATAATCTGATTAATATTCTCGCGGTACAGCGGCAGACGGGTGTGTGTGGTGGTGCGCAATTGCCAAATAATTTGATCGAGGTTGCTGTTGAGGTCAATACCGAACACTTCATTGCGCGGAATCATAATGTCATTGACTGTGACTTTTTCCAGGTCAAGGATACCCAGTAGCATATCTTGTCGATTGCCCGGCAGTTCTTGTCCTGCTTCACGTACCACGCTGCGCAGTTCTTCAGTCGATAAGCTTTCTGATGAGTGGTGACGAGGGTCTATACCTATCATGCGCAGCAAACTGTTACTGATAGCGCCAGTCAGCCAGACAATAGGGTAGAGCGGCGTCATGAGCAGCAAAATAACCCGGCTGGCAGGGAAGGCAATCAGCTCTGGGCGCAAAGCAGCTAAAGTTTTTGGGGTTATTTCCCCAAAAATCAGCACCACAATGGTCAGGGATACTGTTGCTATGACCACGCCAGCATCGCCCCACAATTCGACGCAGATCACAGTAGCAATCGAGGCGGCCAATATATTGACCACGTTATTGCCCACTAGAATAGTACCTAGTAAGCGATCAGGCTTGCTCAGCAAGTGTTGTGCACGTTGCGCGTTACGGTTTCCTTCACGGCTCATATGGCGCAATCTATAGCGGTTTAAGCTTAAGAGGCCTGTTTCTGAGCTGGAGAAAAATGCTGAACAAAGAATCAAAAAAACCAGCAAACCTAACAGATAGCTGATGTGCATATCGTCCACAAGCAAAAAGCCTCAAATAACTAAGATAAATTCACGGACTAATTTACTGCCAAAGTAGGCCAGCATCAGTAAGAGGAAGCCGGCAACAGTCCAGCGAATAGCTTTGTGTCCGCGCCAGCCGAGTTGGTGACGGCCCCAGAGTAGAATGGCAAATACCAGCCACGCAATGCAGGATAAAATGGTTTTGTGCACTAGGTGTTGGGCGAATAAGTTGTCTAAAAACAACCAGCCGCTCACTAGGGATAATGAAAGCAGTAACCAGCCCGCCCATAAAAAACCGAACAGCAGGCTTTCCATACTTTGCAGTGGTGGAAAGTGCTTAATCAAAGTCGATACGGGACGTTTGCGCAGTTGCTGATCTTGAATCAGTAAGATCAATGACTGAAATACAGCAATGGTAATCATGCCGTAGGCCAGAATGGACAAGAGGATATGCGCAAGAATGCCGGGTGCTTCATTAATGGGAGACAAGTTGCCTTGCGGCATAAACTGCGCGCAGAGCACTGTCGTAGCGCTCAAGCTTAGCAGAGGTAGTAGCAGTATATGGACAGAGATACGCGTTAAGCACAGCAATACGCAGCCGGTAATCGAGAAGGTGATTAAGCTGGCAACATTAAACATGCTCAGCAATAAGCCTTGCTCTGACAGCAATAGCGCAGACAGTTGTAGGCCTTGCGCAACAAAGCCCAGCGCAGTGACGCTGGTGACCAGCGCTTTATTAAAAGGTACACGGCGCCATAAGCAGCTTATAAGGTATAAGCAGGTAGTGCCGTAAAATACCGCAGCAAACAAACTAAAAAGCAGAGTGGACATAAGACCTTACTAATATTTTATACAGATTGAGTTTGGCATATAATACATCAGCGTAGAAACAATATTTACTTTGCTGTGCTGAGCGTGCGAATGATCGCCATCTTTTGCAGTCAAGGTCAAGATTGAATCAAGTCAGGGACAATATCCTTTGACAGTTGCTGAGTCTATCCATAGAATATCGCGCCTATGATAAATGCACCGATTCCTCCTCACGTT
>CALZAE010000095.1 GCA_945612235.1 uncultured Gammaproteobacteria bacterium
CTGCGAAACAGTCCAAAATAGCTAGCGAGTCGCTGCGGCTCTATTTTCCGTACCACCCGCGCCTGCAGGTAACCGGAGTCGTTCGGCGCCAGCTCGATACTTACTAGGTTTTTCGCCGCACGGGATCGACGATTGAACAGAGGGTTGAGCGTTTTGATCTGTCGCAGTTCCAGCAACAATGCCCCGAGCTCGCCGGCGGTTTCTGTGTATTCGACTCGATGCAAACTTTGCGAAATGCGCATACCTTTATTGGTGTTGTGATCACCAGAAAAATGCGAAGCCACGCGCTGTGCAATATTGATGCTCTTGCCCACATACAGCAGTGCATCGTTTTCCCCGTAAAAGCGATACACCCCTGGGCTCTGGGGTAAGTTTTTTAAGGTGTCCAGTGGCAGGTGAGAGGGGATGCTTGGGCTTTGTAGCAGAGCGGCAATGGATTCTTCTAGTGTCGCAACGCCTTTGTCTGCCAGCGCATGGGTGAAAAATTCGAGCATGGCAGCAACATCGCCCATGGCTCGGTGCCGCTGCACCTGAGCCAAGCCATGACGTTCGATCAGCGCATCCATGTTGTGCTGGCGAAATTCGGGATACAGACGCCGAGAAAGCTTCACTGTGCACAGCACCCGCGCAGAAAAAAGCCGCCCCAGCCTGCGGTATTCTGCTTTGATAAACCCATAATCAAAGCGCGCGTTGTGGGCGACAAATACGGTATCGCGTAACTGCTCTTCCAGAGTATCCGCGATGCTGGCAAATAAGGGCGCATCAGCGACCATGGCATTGGAAATACCGGTCAATTGCTCGATAAAAGGAGAGATGCGTACATCGGGATTGAGCAAGATTTGCCACTCATCCACAACCTCACCCGCGCGCCAGAAGCGGATGCCGATTTCAGTAATACGGTCACGGGATAAATTCCCACCGGTCGTTTCAATATCAAGAAAGGCAAAGGTGGTGTGTTCGAGATGGTTATGTTTAGAAGGCATTAAACCATCCTGATGCATTAATGAGCGCGCAGTTATGTGTAGCGCAAAGATAATACTTTATAGACCTAGATCTAAAAATTTTAAAAATAAATTCTTGCAATTTTAGCGATAAAAGCCCAAGCGACGCACGCAGACATCCACATCGAACGCTTGACCAATGGCAACCACAGCAATGCTAGAGATATCCGCAGGCTGCAATTTCGCGTCGGTGCGGTGAGCTTCGAATTGCGTGTAGGGCACCATAAACCGAGTCCATTGCGGATCCACCGATAAATTGCAGCGAAATGATTGCCAAGGCCGGCTGAGCTGAGTGGTTTTCACGTGCAGGTTATAGTCGTGCGCGTTGCCGTACAACTCAATAAATATGCCTCTGTATTCAGCATGCAACTCGTCCCGCGCAATATTAAATTTCATCTGCACGAAGCCGCCGTTGTTATCCAGGCTGGTGCGCCCGATTAAACAACTGCAGTTCGAGTGATGACGTTGCTCTTGCTGCAATGCCGCGCTGGAGACACCACCCATCACCTGATCGCTGATTACTATCCAGGGTGAAGGCTGATCTGGAGTGGAGCGATACAGATCAATCAGCTGTTCCTCAGGCACGGCGAGGCCTTGGGTTTTTAGATTCTCATGCATAAGTTCGCAGCCTCTTGGTCAGCAGATAGATATTGCGCTGCTTAAAGTCAGTCAAACAGCCACAACAGATAGATTGACAGGCTAGCAGTTCAGCAGATTTGTTAGTATGGCTGTTTTCATTCTAATCATATTAAGTACTGCCCCATGAATGCGCCTTTTAAACTGCGGCCTTACCAACAAGACGCTGTGGATGCCACTTTAAAACACTTTCGCAAATCCGATGAGTCGGCGGTGATTGTGTTGCCGACCGGTGCCGGTAAAAGTTTGGTGATTGCTGAGTTGGCGCGTCTGGCGCGGCGTAAAATTCTGGTGCTGACTCACGTTAAAGAGTTGGTTGAGCAAAATCACGCCAAATATGAGAGCTATGGCTTAGTCGGTGGCGTTTTTTCGGCGGGGCTCAATCGTAAGGACAATCACCATCAAGTGACCTTTGCCAGTGTGCAGTCGGCGGCAGCCAATCTTGAGCAGTTCAAAGATGAATACTCCTTAATTATTATTGATGAGTGTCATCGCGTCAGTGGTGAGGAAACCAGTCAGTATCAGCGCATTATTGAGCAACTGCGCGAGCAGAATATCGGCCTGAAAGTGCTGGGGCTGACTGCGACACCTTACCGTTTAGGCATGGGCTGGATTTATCGTTACCACTATCGCGGCTTTGTGCGCGGCTCTAGTCAAGAGCAGGACAAGCCCTTTGTACACTGCATTTATGAGCTGTCATTGATCTATATGATTAGTAAAGGCTATCTGACTAGGCCGGAGCTGATTGACGCAGCGGTGGCGCAATACGACTTCTCTGCACTGACGCAGAACCGCTTTGGTGAATATGCCGAGCAAGAAGTGAATCAATTGCTGAGCAAGCACCAGCGTGTCACCCGCGCCATTATTGAGCAGGTGATGGAGTTGGCGGTGACGCGACAGGCGGTGATGATCTTTGCCGCAACCGTCGATCATGCGAAAGAGATCACCAGCTATTTACCGCCAGAGCAGACTGCTTTGATTACCGGTGCCACTGAGCAGCGCGAACGCGATGCGTTGATTCAGCGTTTTAAGCAGCGCCAGCTCAAGTATCTGGTCAATGTGTCGGTACTGACCACGGGCTTTGATGCACCGCATGTGGACTTTATCGCTATTTTACGACCCACCCAGTCGGTCAGTTTGTACCAACAAATCGTCGGGCGTGGTCTGCGTTTGGATGACGGTAAAGAAGATTGTCTGGTGATTGATTATGCTGGTAATAATGTCAACTTGTACCATCCGGAAGTTGGCGAGAAGAAGCCTAACTCCGACAGCGAACCGGTGCAGGTGCTATGCCCAAGCTGTGGTTTTGCCAATATTTACTGGGGCAAAACTGACGGTAAAGGCCATGTCATTGAACACTATGGCCGTCGTTGTCAGGGGTTATTGGGGATGGATGAAGATGACGAGTCGGTGCCACCCTTTGAGCAGTGTGATTACCGCTTTCGCTTTAAAGAATGCCCGCACTGCAGCGCCGAGAATGATATTGCCGCACGCAATTGCCATGAGTGTAAAAAAGCTATTATTGATCCTGATGACAAACTCAAGGATGCGCTCAAACTCAAAGATGCCATGGTAATTCGTTGCGCAGGTATCACGTTAAACGCTAACGCAAGCAAGCTGAAAATCACTTATCACAGTGAAGATGGGGAAGAGCTTAGCGAGTCCTTTGATTTTGCTAAACCAGCCCAGCGCAATATCTTCAATAAGCTATTTGGCCGGCGTTTAGCCAATAGCCAAGCACCACAAGAGTTCAGTACGCTGGAAGAAGTGTTGGCAGTGCAAGGTTTGCTGAGCGCGCCCGATTTTGTCATTGCCCGTAAACACAAGCACTATTGGCAGGTGCAGGAGCGGATTTTTGATTATCAGGGCAACTATCGCAAGGCCAATCAAATATAGGAGGGTAGTTTTATGCTGTGTCTAGCAAGTGCTTGTTACATGCTACGCCATACTTTTTCGACGAACTAAACTCTGGTCTCTCAGACCAATTGACTGCAACTCAGCATAGCCTTAACGTCATACTCTGCTAATATCATGCGCCAAAATCACCTTGGAGTTTGCGATCATGCGCATCAAAAAATGGCTGTTACTCAGTGCTGCTTGTTTAGCTTTTAACGCTACACCGACTTTTGCTCAAGAAACTCGTGAGTTTTCTGTTTCAACCGTCCTGTCCGATGCTTTCCCTTGGGGGCAAGCTGCAAATAAATGGGCTGAGCTGGTCAAGGAACGTTCTGAAGGTCGCATGACGCTCAAGGTTTACCCTAACGCGCAGTTGGTATCGGGCGACCAAACCCGTGAGTTCTCGGCGATGCGCAGTGGTTTGATCGATATGGCGGTGGGCTCGACCATTAACTGGTCTACGCAAGTGCCTGAAGTGAATCTGTTTTCCTTGCCTTTTTTGATGCCTGATAACGCGGCCGTTGATGCTGTGACTCAGGGTGAAGCCGGTAAAATGGTGTTTAACGCTATTGAAAAGCGCGGCGTGATGCCTTTGGCGTGGGGTGAAAATGGTTTCCGTGAAATCTCTAACTCCCGTGGCGTATTAAATGAGCCCGCAGATCTCAAAGGCCTAAAGGTTCGTGTTGTCGGTTCGCCGCTATTTTTAGATACCTTTAATGCCTTAGGTGCGAATCCAACCCAAATGAGTTGGACCGATGCCTTGCCAGCACTGACTACCGGTGCTGTTGATGGCCAAGAAAACCCATTGGCGGTGTTTGATGTGGCCCGTGCTGATCGTGCCGATCAGAAGTATCTGACTCTGTGGCACTATATGAATGATCCGCTGATTTTTGGTGTGAGTAAGCGTGTTTGGTCAAGCTTATCAGCGGATGATCAAGAATTACTTAAGCAAGCTGCAATTGATGCGGGCGCGTGGGAAATTGAAAAGTCTCGCTCAGAACTAGACGCAACTTTAACTGGGATTCGTGAGCGTGGTGTGGAAGTGACAGAGTTGACGCCTGAGCAGCATCAAGCCTTTGTGCAAGCGACGCAAAAAGTCTATGAGAAATGGACGCCGCGTATTGGCAAAAAGCTGGTGGACACCGCGCAAGACGCCATTAAAAACCGCTAATCTTTATTCACTCTAAAACGCAGTATCGGTACTTCTAGCCGCTACTGCGTTTTGGTATCGCTGGTTGCAATCATTTATGTCAAAAAAACGCATCTCCCTCGAATCTTGGCTGGGTATTCTTGCTTTAGCGGGGATTAGCATTATTAGTCTGGCTAACGTTGTGGTGCGCTATAGCACTAACGCGTCTTTTGCTTTTACTGAAGAGTTCTCGGTGTTCTTAATGGTGATATTGGCTTTTTCCGGTGCAGCGGTAGCGGCAAGAAGCAACGAACATATTCGTATCACCCTATTAGAAAACTATTTGGGCTTAACCGGGCTGCGCATCGTCTATGTTCTGCAGTGGCTTGGCAGTGTGGTGGTGCTGGGCTTGGTGGTTTGGTACGGCGGTTTGCTGACTTATGAAGAATACTCTTGGGAGTCATTGTCCCCAGGCTTGGGCTATCCAACGTGGATTTATCTGATGTGGCTGCCGCTATTAGCTGGCGCGGTTATCGTGCGCTGCACCCAAAGTCTGTTAGATCGTTTGCGTGATGGCGATCCAGAGTTAGGAAAAGAAGAGCTGGGGGAAGAGCAATGAGTCCTGATCTATGGATGCTACTGATTTTTGGGGCATGCCTAGTGATCGGTATGCCGGTTGCTTTTGCCTTGGGCTTAGGCGGTGCGGCAGCAATTGTTGCGGGGCTGTCACCCGATATGTTGGCCACACTGGGTACTAATACCTATAACAGTATTGCCAAATACCCGCTGATTGCGATTCCACTGTTTATCTTGACCGGTATTATTTTTGAGCGGGCAGGGGTGGCCGCCAGTCTGGTTAATTTTGCGCAATCGCTCATTGGTCGTCGGC
>CALZAE010000096.1 GCA_945612235.1 uncultured Gammaproteobacteria bacterium
TTCCGTATTGCTAAAGAAGTCTACAACGAACTCGAATCTCAAGAGGTGCAATCCTAATGTCTAAACTCACGCCAAGAGACTGGGACAGCCATGCTGCCTTTATCTCTCCCGAATACAAATCATCGACTTTGCGCGGCGTATCACAAAGCCTAGTCAAAATTGATCCAGAACTGGCCGAACTAACCGGCCCGGCTTTTGGCCAAGAAGTCATTGGACCACTGGATCACGACTTAACTAAGAACGGTCAAGTCAATGGCGAGCCGATTGGCGAACGTATTATCGTCACTGGTACCGTATTTGATGAGTTTGGTCAGCCGGTACCCAACACCCTGATTGAAATTTGGCAAGCCAACGCAGCCGGTCGTTATGTGCACAAGCGTGATCAGCATGACGCACCGATCGACCCTAACTTTTTAGGTGCCGGCCGTTGTTTAACCGATAAGCACGGCAATTATAAGTTCTACACCATTAAGCCCGGTGCCTATCCATGGGGTAACCACCCGAACGCATGGCGTCCCAACCACATTCACTTGTCGTTGCTCGGCCCATGCATCGCGAGCCGCATCGTGACGCAAATGTATTTCCCTGGCGATCCATTGCTGCAATACGACCCCATTTATATCGCTACACCTGAGCAAGCCCGTGAGCGTCTAGTCAGTCAATTCTCATTGGATGTCACTGAGGACGGTTTTGCTTTGGGTTATATCTTTGACATCGTTGTTCGTGGCGTTAACGCTACCCCTACGGAGGCTTAAGACATGACTATAAAACAAACTCCTTCGCAAACGGTTGGTCCCTACTTCGCTTACGGCTTAACGGCGCAGCAGTACAGCTACGGTAATACGCAAGTTGCCGACCATCAGTTGGTGAAAGGCGATGTTGACGGCGAACGTATTCGGGTGATTGGCAAAGTATTTGATGGTAACGGTGATGCCGTTGATGATGCGCTGATTGAAATCTGGCAAGCCAATGCAGCTGGCCGTTTTAATCACCCACTAGATCAACGCAGCAACCGTGCGCTAGATGCAGATTTCCTCGGTTACGGCCGTTGCGGTACCGGTACGCGCAGCGATTTAAGCTTTAGCTTTGACACCATTAAGCCAGGTGCAGCACAAGCAGGTCATGCGCCCTTTATCACTGTCGTAGTGATGATGCGTGGTTTATTAAGCCATGCTTTCACGCGCATCTATTTCTCTGATGAAACCAGTGCCAACCAAACTGATCCTGTTCTGAGCAAGGTTTGTGCATCACGCCAGACGACTTTGATTGCACAGCGCAAAGAAACGGGTACCGGCCCTGAGTATCACTTTGATATTCATATGCAAGGTCCTCAAGAAACCGTGTTCTTCGACGTATAAAGGATAGTCTAATGGCCAAGTTTGTATCTCTAAAAGACGCGATTGCAGAGTACCTGCATGATGGTGACGTGGTGGCGATGGAAGGGTTTACTCACCTGATCCCGCACGCGGCTGGGCATGAAGTTATTCGCCAGCAAAAAAAGGATCTGACCCTGATTCGCATGACGCCTGACTTGGTGTATGACCAACTGATTGGTACGGGTTGCGCTAAAAAAGTAGTGTTTTCATGGGGTGGTAACCCAGGCGTGGGCTCATTGCGTCGCCTGCGTGATTCTTATGAAAACGGCTGGCCGCACAAAATTGAAATCGAAGAACACAGCCATGCGGCCATGGCCAGCGCCTATGAAGCCGGCGCGGCGGGCTTACCTTGCGCTATTTTCCGTGGCTACTTAGGTGCTGAATTAGCCGAAGTGAATCCCAACATTCGCTCTATTAAATGCCCGTTCACCAGCGAACAGTTGGCCGCTGTGCCGGCGATTCGCCCAGATGTGACGATTATTCACGCACAAAAAGCCAACAAAAACGGTGATGTGTTAGTGGAAGGCATTATTGGTGTGCAAAAAGAAGCCGCCTTAGCTGCTAAGCGTGTGATTGTGACCGTAGAAGAAGTAGTGGATAACTTCGATGACGTGCACACCAATGCGTGCATCTTGCCCGCGTGGACCATTACTGCAATTGCGACTGTACCCGGTGGTTCGCACCCGTCCTACGCGCTGGGTTATTACCCGCGTGATAATGCGTTCTACAAAAACTGGGATGCGATTGCGGCTGACCGCGATGCCTTCACCGCTTGGATCAAAGCCAACGTACTTGAAGTCGGTCCAGAAGTGTTTGCACAAAAAGTTAAATGGCTGGAGAAATAACATGAGCTATACCCCAACTGAAATTATGACAGTGGTTGCTTCGCGCGCTGTACGTAATGATGACGTTTGCTTTGTTGGTATAGGCATGCCCTCTGCCGCATGTAATCTTGCACGCCTGACGCATGCTCCAGGTGTTACTTTGATTTATGAATCAGGCACTATCGGCACCAAGCCTGATGTCCTACCGCTGTCTATTGGTGATGGCGAGTTGTGCGAAACCGCAGTGACCACAGTCTCAGTTCCAGAAATGTTCCGTTACTGGCTGCAAGGTGGTCGTATTTCTGTAGGCTTTTTGGGTGCAGCGCAACTGGATAAGTTTGGCAATATCAACACCACAGTAGTGGGTGATTATGACAATCCTAAGGTACGTCTACCTGGCGGTGGTGGTGCTCCGGAAATCGCTACTTCGTGCGGCGAAATCTTCTTGGTGATGAAGCAATCTAAGCGTGGTTTTGTTGATAAAGTCGACTTTATTACCTCACTCGGTCACGGTAAAACAGGTAAAGAGCGGGAAGAACTGGGCATCAAAACCAAAGGCCCTAGCAAGCTGATTACCGACCTGTGCGTGATGGAAACTCATCCTGACACTAAAGAATTTATCGTAACTTCGATTCACCCTGGTGTGACTCGTGAGCAGATTCAGGACAATACCGGCTGGACTGTGACCTATGCAGAAACAGTCAACGAAACCAGTGTGCCGACTGAGCTTGAATTATCTGTGCTACGTGACCTTAACCAGCGCACTGAGCGCACCCACGCAGGCGAGTGAGGAAGATTATGAGCAACGCTTATATTTGTGATTATGTTCGTACTCCGATTGGTCGTTACGCTGGTTCTTTGTCGTCAGTGCGTGCGGATGATTTGGGCGCAATCCCGCTCAAAGCTTTACTGGAACGCAACCCAGGCTTGGATCCAGCAGCGATTGATGATGTGATTTTCGGCTGCGCCAACCAAGCCGGTGAAGACAACCGTAACGTGGCACGCATGTCGCTCTTACTGGCGGGCTATCCTGTTAGCGTGACCGGCACCACCATGAACCGCCTGTGTGGTTCAAGTATGGATGCGATTATCACTGCAGCGCGTGCGATTAAAGCAGGCGAAGCACAGCTGATTATTGCTGGTGGTACGGAAAGTATGAGCCGCGCCCCCTTTGTCATGCCCAAAGCTACAACAGCCTTTACTCGCAGCAATGAAGTCTACGACACCACCATTGGCTGGCGTTTTGTCAACCCGCAAATGGCCGCGCTATATGGCGTAGAATCCATGCCAGAAACCGGTGAAAACGTTGCGTTGGATTTTAATATCAGCCGTGCCGATCAAGATGCTTTTGCCTTACGCTCACAACTGCGTGCGCAACAGGCTCAAGCGGCTGGCATCTTTGCTGAAGAAATTGTTCCCGTAAGTATTGCTCAGCGTCGCGGTGATGCTGTGGTGGTCGATACCGATGAGCACCCGCGTGCTGGTACTACCATTGAAGCGCTCAGCAAGCTTAAAGCATTGGACGGCAAAGGCTCAGTCACTGCCGGTAATGCATCAGGGGTGAATGACGGCTCGGCTGCGTTGATTATTGCTTCAGCTGCAGCGGTGAAAAAGTACGGTTTGCGCCCTATTGCGAAGATTCTCGGTGGCGCCACTGCAGGTTTAGAGCCACGTATTATGGGCTTTGGTCCTGCGCCTGCCTGCAAAAAACTCTGTGCGCGTCTGGGTATGAGCATTGAGCAGTTTGATGTGATTGAGCTCAACGAAGCCTTTGCCTCACAAGCATTAGCCAGCCTGCGTGATTTAGGTCTAGCCGACGATGCAGAACACGTGAACCCCAATGGTGGTGCGATTGCTTTGGGTCACCCACTGGGTGCATCCGGCGCACGTATTACCGGAACTGCCGCGCTGGAACTCAATCGTCGCGGAAAGCGTTATGCTTTAGCAAGCATGTGCATTGGCGTGGGCCAAGGTATTGCGATTGCACTGGAAGCTGTTGATACAGTGGACTGACTCTTGAGTGTGCACTACACACAACTGCCGCCCTCACCTTTTTCACCGTTACCAGCTGGATCAATCCGCTGCAACAGTGAAAAAGGTGTTGTTGTTTAAGCTTTAATTTAATTTCTAGTGACTGCGAGGCCGCTATGTTGACGATTTCTCCCTTTGATTCAGCCCTGTACAGCACCCTCTTATCTGACCAAGAGGCAGGCCGCTATCTGGGTGATGACGCACAAATTCGCGCCATGCTGCAGGTTGAAGCGCAGCTGGCTCTCGCCCAAGCCGAGTGCGGTTTAATCCCTGCAGATGCCGCTCAAGCCATTGCTCAAGCCGCAGCCACTGTGCAAATACCCGCCACATCTTTAGCCGCCGATACCGGCATAGCAGGTGTGCCAGTTCCTGCGCTGGTACAAGCATTAAAACAAGCACTCCCCAAAGAACATGCGCGCTGGGTGCACTTTGGTGCCACCAGCCAAGATATTGTCGATACCGCTTTAGTACTCAATTGCCGTGAACTGCTCACGCTTTATGCAACCCGCTTAAGCCAAGTGATTGAGCAGCTCTTAGAGTTAGCCAACGCACACCGCAGTACTTTAATCGCGGGACGTACACGTACCCAGCAAGCAGTACCGATGTGCTTTGGCTTAAAAGTTGCAAACTGGCTGGCACCTTTATTACGCCAGCAACAGCGCTTAGAAGAACTCAAACCGCGCTTACTTAAGCTGCAATTAGCCGGTGCTGTAGGCTCTTTATCAGCCATGCAAGATCACGCGGTGGCGATTACTGCAACTCTGGCGCAGCGTCTTGATTTAGCTGTGGGCCAAAACTGGCACACGCAACGTGACAGCATTGTGGAACTGGCCAATTGGTTGGCTATGACCACAGGACTGCTGGGTAAAATGGGCCAAGATTGGTTGCTACTGGGGCAAACAGAAGTGGGTGAAGTGACCTTTACCAATGGTGGCGGCTCATCCACCATGCCGCAAAAGTGCAATCCGGTCAGCGCTGAACTGTTAGTGACGCTCGCCCGTCATAATGCTGGGCACATTGGGCAAATGCACCAAGCTATGCTGCAGGAGCATGAACGCAGCGGTAGCGCTTGGACATTAGAGTGGTTGGTGTTACCCAGCATGCTGATGGCTACTGCTGTAGCGCTGCATCACAGCAGCGATGCGCTGGCTCACTTTCAAGTCAACACCGAAAAAATGCAAGCCAATCTTGGCTTATATAATGGAGTGATTTATGCCGAAGCCGCGACTTTCGCTTT
>CALZAE010000097.1 GCA_945612235.1 uncultured Gammaproteobacteria bacterium
GCGCCGGAGTTGAACCCAGGATGGGTTCGTCGACGGAAGAACAACTAGAGTGCAGTACGGCACGCACATATATTCACGGCGAGCCTAAACCAACTACTCTGCAATTTTCAGCTCACGCGATTTGGTGTAGGCGTAGCGGATTTTTTCGTACTCAAAGGGTGAGTTGAGTTGGCCGTAACGCAGCTTAGTAATATAGCGTTGGTCGACAATTTGTAAGCCGAAAATTTCAGGGTTACGCTGGCTTTCTTTGGCCATATTTAGCCAGTTGATTGATTTATCTAAAGCAAAATCTGCCACAGCCCCTGTGGTGTCGCGGGCGTTGGAGGGGCCTAAGAAGGGTAGCATCAGATAAGGACCATGGGGCATGCCGTAGTAGCCGAGCGTTTGGCCAAAGTCCTCATTGTTTTTTTGCAGCCCCATTTTTGTAGCTGGATCCCACAAGCCACCGATACCAAAAATCGTATTAAATAAAATACGCGAGGTGGTTTCCATTGCGCGATGGCCTTTCAACTGCAAAATACTATTGGCTAAGGTCGGGATTTCGCGCAGATTACTAAAAAAGTTACTCACACCTTCGCGTAAAAAGTGCGGCGTAACCTTGGTGTAGCCTTTTACCATGGGTAGAAACACCCACTGATCAAAACGGTAATTAAAATGATAAACGCGCCGATTCCATTGCTCCAACGGATCGCTGATGTGCAGAGCTTCAAGCGTGGCACGCTCAAACTCATGCTGATCTGCGCCAGAGTTAAACTCTAAGCGCTGCAGTGGGTTTTTAAAACCATCGGCATCTATGGTCGGCTCTTGCGCCCAGCTGGTGGATTGCGCAGCGATGACCAATGTACCTATGACTAAAGCGTGAGAGAGGTTCTGTGTTTTAGTCATGGAAAAACTCCAATATATCCGCCGCATTGTCACGGTAACTCAAGTTGCCTAAGTGCCCGCCATAGGGGTACAGCGTTAAGCGCTCAGCCATGTGTTCTTTTAAAAAGCCAATATCGCCTTTGCCTAAAATGATGTCATCAGCATTGTGCATTACGGCGATTTTTGTACTGTCACGTAGATAGTCACTCAGCGCATACAAACTCGTGCTATGGATCAAAGTGTCGAGGTCCGAGTCTTCAGCAATCGGCTGAGCGTTAAGAGAGCCTTTAAAGTGTACCCGCCATAAAGGCAGCAATTGCTTGTGGATATAACATTCAAAGTCACAGAGTAAGGCTTCTTTAAAAAAGGGTGTTAAGTTCGTTCCGTCGTAAATCTTTTTCTGAATGGGCGTAATCATGCCGCGGCGATTAATCAGGTCTGAAGTGAAGTTAATATCCGCAGCAGTAAAGCGAAATATGCTTCCAATGAGCATCGCTAATTCGTTCTCGGTCAGTTTCTGCGGTGAGTTTTGAAACTCAAATAACACTGCTTCATCAAAGTCAAAACGTCCTTTACTGCTGAAGTAGCGCGTTAACTTATCCAGCATCATTTGATAGAAAGTGCGGCCATCACCGCTATCCAGCACCTTGGTGTTGACTAGGTTGTTCAGATTGCTGACAGAGGTATAGAGATTGACTGGCGGATTGAGCAGCAGTACACGCTTAAAATTAAAGGCTTGCTCTTGCTCATCGAGATGGCTAACAAAGGCTGCTTGCAAACCACCGAGGCTATAACCGGTTAAGTGCCAATCAGTGACTTCAAGCTCGCGTTGCTGCTTTTTAATGGCGCGCATCACCGCATAAATATCTTTGGCATCTTGTGGCGAATAGCCGGGTGTAGCGTAGGGTGAAGCGCCCACCATAAAGTCATACGCGGTGGGTGAAGAGATTTGTGCCACATGAAAACCAGCGCCATAAAATAGTTTTTTCAGGTACTCCATGGTGCTGCTTGAATACTGCGCGCCTGTACCGGCAATGATAAAAATCAATGGCGCTGGACCAGACTGTTTGGCGAGGCGATAACGAAAAGTTTTTACCGGCCAGAAATTACTGGGCAAAGTGTATTCGCGTTCAGGTCGCAGGCGTAAGCTGTAATCACCTTGACGAATATCCGCATCGCTGGGCAAGTCCGGATATAAAGTACTGGGCGTACCAGCAACCGTAGCTTCAAAAGGGTTGTGCAGTGGAAATTGATAGTCGGGTGAGATGTCTTTGGCTTGAGCTGTAGTAGCAATGTAGAGCAGGCTCAAGAGCAGATAAACAGGTGTTAGCAAAGGTTTAAACATGGCAGTGTCTCGCTGGTTAGCAGAGGCGTAAAGCGTGGCAACAATGAGTTGAATACCGCGATGTGAGGTGATCTGAACTTGAGCAAACTGGAGTGTATCTAATGCGTCGCTATGCAAATACATAACGACGCACAGAACTCAATTACATCACACGCTGGCCTGGACGAGCACCGGCATCAGGGCTGAGTAAGTGAATTTCTTCACCGCCTGGGCCTGCTGCTAATACCATGCCTTCTGAGACACCAAACTTCATTTTTCGTGCAGCTAAGTTGGCTACATATAAAGTTAAGCGACCTTCGAGCACGGCGGGGTCGGGATAGGCGCTTTTAATGCCAGAGAACACATTACGTTTGACGCCGCCAAGATCCAGCGTCAGTTGCAATAACTTATCCGCCCCGGCAACAAAAGTGGCTTTTTCAATTAAGGCAATACGCAAGTCCACAGCAGCAAAGGCGTTAAAGTCAATTTCGGCTGCCAGTGGTTCCTTCTCTAATTCGCCATTGCTTGCAACGGCTGCAGTGTCGGCTGAATTTTCCATTTCTAATAAATCTTCTTTAGAGGATTCGATCATAGCTTCCACGTGCTTGGGATCCACACGCGTCAGTAATGCACTAAACGGATTGAGCTGATGCGCGCCCAATGGCGTCCCTAAGTCATTCCAGCTCAGTGCGGGTACATTTAGAAACTGCTCAGCATCGGCAGCCAGCTTAGGCAGTACCGGCTTTAACAAAATCATCAATTGCTTAAACAGATTAATCGCTTGTGAGCAAATGGCTTGCACTTGCGCCTGTTGGCCTTCGATTTTATTCATTGACCAAGGCGCTTGCTCAGCAATCCAAGCGTTCGCCGCATCGGCCAGCGCCATGGTTTCACGCATCGCGCGAGCAAAATCACGTGCTTCGTAAGATTTGGCAATGGCTGGGGTCGCCTGTTGGAATTGCTCCCATAACTCAGGGTTGGGCATCTCAGCCACCAGCATGCCGTCATTACCTTTTTGAATAAAACCGGCGCAGCGACTGGCGATATTCACCACTTTACCCACGAGGTCGGAGTTCACTTTATGAATAAAGTCTTCCAGGTTCAGGTCAAGATCTTCCACGCCACGGCCCAGTTTTGCTGCGTAGTAGTAACGCAGATATTCAGGGTTGAGGTGATCTAAATAAGTGCGCGCCTTAATAAAGGTGCCGCGTGATTTAGACATCTTGGCACCGTTCACTGTTAAATAACCGTGTACGTTGACCCCAGTTGGAGTGCGATAGTCTGCACCTTTAAGCATGGCTGGCCAAAATAGGGCGTGGAAATTGATAATGTCTTTACCAATAAAGTGGTACAGCTCTGTAGTTGAGTCTTTGTTCCAGAATTCATCAAAATCTAACTCGGGACGACGCGCGCAGAGGTTTTGGAAGCTAGCCATATAGCCAATCGGCGCATCGAGCCACACATAGAAGTATTTGCCGGGCGCATCGGGAATTTCAAAGCCAAAGTAGGGCGCATCACGGGAAATATCCCACTCGTGCAAGCCGCTATCGAGCCATTCCGCCAATTTATTAGCAACGGACTCTTGCAAGGTGCCGCTGCGGGTCCACTCTTGCAACATATCTTGGAAGTTCTGCAGCTTAAAGAAGTAATGCTCAGAATCTTTCAGAATGGGGGTTGCGCCAGAAATCGCTGAGCGTGGATCTTTCAGCTCAGTGGGCTGGTAGGTCGCGCCACACTTCTCACAGTTGTCGCCGTACTGATCAGGCGTTGCGCATTTTGGGCAGGTGCCTTTAATAAAGCGGTCAGCTAAGAACATGCCTTTTTCAGGATCGAAATACTGCGTCACTGAACGCGTGGCAATATGGCCGGCCGCTTTCAGGCGCTTATAGATGTGCTCTGATAGTTCACGGTTTTCTTCACTGTGCGTGGTGTAAAAGTTATCAAAATCCACCATGAAATCAGCAAAGTCAGCGCTGTGCTCAGCATGTACATTGTCAATTAATTGTTCAGGAGTGATTCCTTCATGCTCGGCGCGCAACATAATAGCTGAGCCGTGGGCATCATCAGCGCACACGTAAATGCATTGATTACCGCGCATTTTTTGAAAGCGAACCCACATATCGGTTTGAATATATTCAAGCATATGGCCAAGGTGGATAGAGCCGTTGGCATAGGGCAGGGCGCTGGTCACTAAAATTTTGCGGGCTTCGCTCATGGTCTTCCTAACTACTAAAAGTGAATAGAAATAAGCCGACTACTATATAGGCAATGGCTGCTTTTTTCATCCTTTGCGCTATGGTTGAGGGCTGACGATTAAGGTCTTAGTGGTCAGTTTAAGCTAGAATGTGCGTTATTGAGTCTATTTTGCAGTGGAGAACATCATGAGTGCAGTAACCCGCGCTGCGGTTGAAGAAACATTAAGTCGCTTGATAGATCCTAATTTAAATCTTGATCCAGTCAGTGCCGGTTGCGTGCGCTCGATTGAAATTCAGGGTGACAACGTCAGCGTACAGCTTGAGCTGGGCTATCCCGCTGATCGTTTTAAAACGGGCTGGGCGCAAATGCTGCAAATGAGCCTAGAGCAAATGCCCGGTGTGGCGCGAGCTGCAGTGAATATTACAACAGTGATTGCTGCGCATCAGGGGCAAACGGATACCGCGACTTTAGCCGGCGTCAAAAACGTGATTGCCGTGGCATCGGGTAAAGGTGGTGTGGGTAAGTCCACGACTGCAGTGAACTTGGCCTTAGCTCTTGCACGAGAAGGCGCGCGAGTGGGGATTTTGGATGCGGATATTTACGGTCCCAGCCAAGGTATTATGCTCGGTGTGCCCAGCGGTACTCAGCCTAAAGTGCGTGATGAGAAATATTTTATTCCGATTCAGGCTCATGGTTTATCCGTGATGTCGATGGCCTTTTTGACCACTGATAGCACACCCATGGTGTGGCGTGGTCCTATGGCTTCAGGTGCTTTATTGCAGATGATCACGCAAACCGATTGGGGTGATCTGGATTATCTGGTCGTTGATATGCCACCGGGTACGGGTGATATTCAACTGACCTTAGCGCAAAAAGTGCCAGTGGCCGGTGCGGTGATTGTGACGACGCCACAAGATATTGCTTTGTTGGATGCGCGCAAAGGCATTGAGATGTTCCGCAAAGTTAATATCCCTATCTTGGGTGTGGTCGAAAATATGGCTGTGCATATTTGCTCCAATTGTGGCCATGCCGAGCATTTATTTGGCGAGGGTGGCGGTGAGCGTTT
>CALZAE010000098.1 GCA_945612235.1 uncultured Gammaproteobacteria bacterium
AGTACGCTGGCTAGTAAAATATTTTCAGTGATACTCAGCGGGAAAATCGACAAGCCTGCCATCAATAAAAAAGGCAAAAATGCATAGCCTGAAGCCACCGCAGCCGAGACATTATTGAGCGCATAGGTGGACAGTAATGAGTGCGAAGCCACATAAAAAGCGGTCGGAATAATAAATAAAATCGCAATCGCCCGATACGCATCAAACAAACTGCCGCTGGGACGATAAAAAATCAGTAAAGCAGTAAAAGCCAAACAGGTCAGTAGACGCAATACAGCCAGCTGCATCCATAAGTTAGGTTCAAAAGCTAATACATCCACGATGCCCCACAGAGGCGTCAACAGCGCAAATAGCATGGCAAAAAAGCGCACACGATTCACAATCATGGTGGCGCGATGCTGCTTGATCAAGGCGGAATGCTGGCTCGGTGAAATCAGTTGTCCTAGCTCGATACTGTTGGAGTCGCTGGGCATAAAGCTGATAAAACGCTGCTTAATAAAATCTAAAACTATGGACATGGGCGGTGAACCTTATGCCGAGCGAACGGCTGTGTGACATGCTTAAATGCCGAGGTAAAAATACAATAAAGGATCAACATCTTAGCCGTTATTATCGAGTTGCATCTGCTTAAGGGTTAATCCTTTAGTAATGATTTTGCTGATCTGCGTTCTATGCTGTGCGCTCGATTTGTGCATGCTGCTTGTGTGTTGCAATCCATACATTAAGGATCCGCGCAAACTAAGAAAATGTTAAAAATGTGAACTGCATCACATTTTTAACATTGCGACCTCTATTTTGTTATTTAGCATCTATGCTGTTGTATAGATTGTCTTTTATTGCATAGGGTCAAGCTCTGCTGCATGAATAGCCTGCCTAGTGCTCTGAGCGCTGAGTGCCGATTAAAAGACGCAACACAATCAACATAACAAAAGAGGGCCTGAGCATGGAGCGCAATCAGGGTTTTAGTTTGATTGAAGTACTGGTCACCATCGTACTGATTAGCATTGGCGTTTTAGGGATGTTAACGCTACAAAGCAAAAGTATTCAGTACACAAAAGAGGCTGTAAATCGTAATACCGCTATCACTTTAGCCAATGATCTAGTGGAAATGATGCGCGTACACCGCAGCGATTTTTTCCACCAGCAGCCTTCAGCACAGGGCATCTATAGCCAGTTAAAAGCGTCCAGCGTGCTTTATAACGGCGATGGTACGCTCAAGTTAAATGCACAGCGTTGCTCTGCATCAAAGATAGCGCAAAGTGCTTTAGAGCAAGGCCACTGCTGGTTAAAAGCAGTGGAAGACTACTTGCCCGGCAGTCATGAGGCACAGATCAAAAGCCACATTAAAGTGTGCCCTAGTTTTACTGCAGGGCAATGCGCCGGTGCTGGCTATCAAGGTACTAGCTTAGAGTTGCAACTGGCTTGGCGCGCGCAACCGGGTGAGTGCGAAGATGGCGTGGCTGAATCAGTCTGCACCTATCGCACACGGGTGGAGTTATGAAGTCGTTTCGTGTGGCGCAGTTGGGTTTATCGCTGGTTGAGCTGCTGATTGCTTTGGCCATTAGCAGCTTTTTAATCATTGGTTTAACCCAAGTCTATATTGATCACAAACGTACTTATGTTTTTCAGCAAAGTCAGGCCGCTAATCTGGAAAGTAGCCGTTTTGCGCTCTGGGTGATTGACGATCTGTTAGGTAAAGCCGGTTATCGACGTGCGCCCAGCCAACCAATGGAGCAAGCCTTTGCGCCCGCTGCAGCTTTAACCCGTTACTGCGAAGACTTTGCCGCGGGCAGTGTGATCAGTAAGGTGAAAAGTCAGGGCGATGAGGGTTACACCGGCTTTTGCGTGCGTTATCAGCCCGCTGTGGCGGACGAGAAAATGTGTGATGGCAATGAGGTTCCGGTTTCGGTTGCTAGCGCTTTTACGCCGGGTAACAGCAGCGACATTGTCTATAGTGCCATTGTGTTTAAGCCGCATAGGAGCGAGGCCGGTCAAGGCACGCTCAGTTGTGTCACCCCCAAAGGAGCGGTGGAATTACTCAATGGCATTGCCGATTTGCGTGTGGAGTTTGGGAGTGGCGATATGCAGCAAAAAAGATTAACAGCCAGCGCGCCTTTTAAATTGGCCCAGCGTTGGAGCGCTGCCGATGGTCCGGTACGCGCAGTGCGTTATGCGGTGTTGGCGGCCAGTCGTAAATATCAGCGTGATGGCGAATCTATTATATATAGCCAATGGTTGGCTAGGGCGCCAAGTCATGTGCAAGCGCGTTTAGCGGCGCAAGATCAGCGGCAAATTTATCAAGTGGCGCAGGGCACCCAAGCGCTGAGGAATATGATGCCATGAAAATTTTACAGACACGCCAGCAACAGGGCGCGGTATTAATCATTGCTTTAGTGATGTTGTTGGCACTGACGTTATTGGCGGTGAGCAGTATGCATGGTGTGATTTTAGAAACCCGCACCACCACGGCGCATGTGGCCAATACCCAGTTAATGCACTTAGTAGATGCGGCCTTGCGCGAAGGTGAGTTGCGCTTATATGGCTCAGAACATCTGCGCGATAAGTTGGAGCCGGACCTGCAGCGCAACTGTGTCAAAGCCAATAGGCTCAATACCGATGGTCAGCATCGGCCGTGCCTGTTGGCCAAGATGAGTAGCGCGCAGTTGCAGAGCTTTTTTAGCGATCCGCTGGGGTTTTGGCAACACAATCATGCCTATACCCAGCTGTATAACGCCCGTACTGGCCGTGCCACCCAAGCCGCGGGCGCCAATACCGTGGTGGCGTGGATGCCGTATCGCGGTTTGGATCCGCAGCCCGCGCATTATGTGGTGCCGCAGCATCAGCAATATGCCTACTGGAATAGCTATTTATTGAACTCGAGCGCCCAAGGACAGCAAGTGAACAATCCTGAATATGGCGCAGCGCTTGAGGGGCAGGGCACTTTTTATTATTTAGTCACTGCGCAAGCAGAGGATCGCCTCGCGGCGCAGTCCACTGTGGCGGTGATTCATCTGGGTTTAAATGAGTAGGGTGCAGCGATGATTAACTTCAATCGATGGCGAGATAAATTAATGCTAGCTGCTGTGTTATGGGCAAGCATCAGTATTGTTGCATCCGCGCAAGTGCTTGATTTATCTGTGCCTAACTACCAACAGCGCAATATTAAAATGGCTGAGCCAGAGTTGAATCGACTGCAGGCTTTTAGCATTGCTAACGCGGGGTCACCGGAGACTGCCGGCAGCCTTGCGCATGCACTGACTGATCATGCCGAGCCGCTTGCTGGCGCAGTGAGCTGGCAGCAACGTTTAGAGTATCTGCGTGGCTCCTCTGCCCTAGAAGGCGAATTGCGCCCGCGCCCATCGATCTTGGGCGAGATCACGGCGGCGCAAGGTGTGGTGGTGCAGGGCGCACGTTATTTAGCATCTGTCGCCAATCGGCTGGAAGGCAATAACGCTTACAGTGCTTTTGTCACGCAAAGGGCGCAACGCCGTGCGCAGCTGTATGTGCCAGGTCGGGACGGGTTTTTACATGCTTTTGATGCCCGTAGCGCTGCCGAGACTTTTGCGTTTATACCCAGTTCAGTCTTGCCGCATCTACGGCACAGTACTACGCAGCAGTATCGAGCCGGTGACTATCGCATGGGGCGTCCTGCAGTGGCTGATGTGTATGACGGTCAGCAGTGGCGCACCATTTTAGTCAGTAGCGTAGGGGCCGGTGGTAGTGGTTTATTTGCCTTGGATATTACCAACCCTGATGCCATTGAGTTGCTCTGGGAGTTGGATGAGCACTCAAGCGAGTTGGCCACGCAGCAGATTAAATTAGGCTACAGTTTTGCCCAGCCCAGTATTGCGCGTTTGCATCATGGTGGTTGGGCGGTGGTGAGTGGTAATGGCTATCAAGCACAAGGCAGTGAGCAAGGCGCCGCAGCTTTATATGTGATTGATGCACTTAAGGGAACGCTGATTAAGAGCTTAGAGGTGCAAAGTGATCTGGCGCGCAGCAACGGTTTATCCGCCCCGCGCTTAGCCGATTATGACGGCGATGGTGTGGCTGACTATGCCTATGCTGGTGATGTGCATGGCAATCTATGGCGTTTTGATTTACTGGGTGATGGGGCTTATGGACCTGAAGCGAGTGCATCAGGTGTGGGCTATTATGGGGCAAAATCTGGCAGTCGTTCTGGTTTTAAAGTCTCTTATGCCGGCAAACCTTTATTCACAGCAACGACTGCCCAGGGCGTTCGTCAGCCGATCACCGCAGCACCCAGTTTAGTCGCCCATCCTACCGGCAAGGGCTACTTAGTGATTGTCGGGACGGGGCAAGATTTTGAGCTGCCCGACGCTATCGATCCGCAGCAATTAACCCACAGTCTGTATGGCATTTGGGATCGGCACACCGCAGGGCAAAGCACGGGTGCGAGTACGGTCAGTCGTGAGCAGCTTGCGCTGCAAAATATCACCCAGACCACCCTAGGTGTCAGTCAAGACTCGGGTGAGTCGAGCGCGGCACGCGTAATCAGCAATCATACCGTGCAATGGCATACCAATTTTGATGCCTCAGCGCCGATTCAGCAGCGCGGTTGGGTGTTGGATTTGCAAGCCGATGGCGCGGCCACTGGTGAGATGTTGGTGGATAACATGCGCAGCTTAGGCTCGATGCTCTTAGTGCAAACGCAAGTTTCCAGCGGGTCTGCAACACAGCACTGGCTCTATGCGCTGAATCCAACGACCGGTGGCGCAACAGCACATCAGGCGCTGGCCATGGAATCGGCCACCGCCAGCCTGTTATCGGCCATTGCGTTTACGCCCGCGGCACCGGGTCGAGGTGTGCTGCTCGCTGAACGTGAGCAGAGTTTTGTGGTGCAGGGCCGTGATACTCAAGTGCCCATTGCCGCACCACCCCAAGCCATAGGGCGACAATCGTGGCGCAGAATATCCAACGACTGACTCAGGATGAGCAGGGTTGTGCATTAGTAAAAAAGTCTCAGCAGGGAGCGACAGACGATGAAATATACTCAGCAAGGTTTTGGTGTTTTAGAAGTGATGATCGTCATGATTATTATGGTGATCTTAGCCTCACTCAGTTACCCAAGGTATGACGCGCAAGTGAAGCGCAGCAAACGTCTGGAAGGGCAGGCTTTTTTAGCCGATGTTGCCGCCCGTCAAGCACGCTATTTTGCACAAAACAATCGCTATGTCACCGACAGTACAGAGCTGATCAAGCTGTACGGCCATGCCTTTCAGGTGGATCAATCCAGCACCGGCTATTACCTGCTGCATCTAGAGCCTGGTGAAGATGAAGATGGCGGTTATGCGCTAACCGCCGTTCAGCAGTTTGCTGACAGTATCTGCGGGAATCTCACCCTCAATGCACAAGGCAAGAAAGGCTATACCGGCTCAGGTTATGGGGTAGAGCAGTGCTGGCGCTGAGTATTGGTTGTTTTGAGCG
>CALZAE010000099.1 GCA_945612235.1 uncultured Gammaproteobacteria bacterium
AGAAGCAGAAGCAGAAGCAGAAGCAGAAGCAGAAGTGTAGGTTGTGGTTTTGGAGTTTGGTTATGCTGCAAGAGTGCTAACACTGCAATTGCTTGATGAGTACTTTGGGGTGAGTGTGACGAGCGTAGCCATGGATGGCGCAGCGCCGGAGTTGAGCCCTGGATGGGCTCATCGACGGACTAACACTTGCCCCAAAGTACGACATGCACCGCAACTTGCCAGCAGCAAGATGCTAAAAAGGTTTGAGTGGGTGGCAGGCTACCGTCCACTCAAGCTTTTATTCTTCGTAACCTAAGGCAGGGCTCAACCAACGCTCGGTGTATTCCATATCCTTATTGCGACGCTGGGCATAGCTTTCGACTTGGTCTTTCTCAATCTTACCGACGGCAAAATAATGCGCGTTTGGATTAGCAAAGTACCAGCCGCTCACCGCTGCCGTTGGGAACATGGCGAAGTGTTCGGTCATGGTTACACCAAAATCTTGCTTGGGGTCGAGCAGCTTAAACAAGGTGTCTTTTTCGGTATGGTCAGGGCAGGCAGGGTAGCCCGGTGCTGGACGTATACCTTTGTACTTCTCACGGATCAGCTCATCGTTACTCAATTCTTCTTCGCTGTCGTAGCCCCAGTGCTTGGTGCGTACTTCTTGATGCAACCATTCGGCGCAAGCTTCCGCTAAACGGTCAGCCAAGGCTTGTACCATAATGGCGTTGTAGTCATCACCTGCCGCTTGGTAGGATTTAGCTAACTCATCCACACCTATACCCGCAGTGACAATAAAGCCGCCCACATAATCGGTCACGCCGCTGTCTTTAGGTGCGACAAAGTCCGACAGACACATATTGGGCTTGCCGCCGGTGGTTTCAATTTGCTGGCGCAGGTGATGCAGCATGGCAATCGGCTCACCATTGTCATCATACAGTTCAATATCATCATGATTAACTTGATTGGCAGGCCAGAAGGCAAAGGTGGCGCGCGCTTCAATCAGTTTTTCATCGGTCATTTTTTTCAGTAGGACTTGTGCTTCGTCAAACAAGACCTGTGCCGCCTCACCCACTACTTCGTCTTTAAAGATACGCGGATATTTACCGACTAAGTTCCATGAGATAAAGAAGGGGGTCCAGTCAATGTATTCAGTCAGGGTTTTTAAATCGATATTGTAGATACGCTGCGTGCCTGTCACTTGTGGCTTGGGTGCTTGGTAGTTCGCCCAGTCGTACTCTGGCTTGTTGGCCAAGGCTTGCTTATAGGTCAGGCGCTTAGTGCGCACAGTACGAGCAGCAATACGCTCGCGCATCTCGGCGTATTCTTCACGAATCTTGCGCGTGTACTCAGGCTTGAGCTCTTTTGATAATAAAGTGGTTACGACACCTACCGCACGCGAGGCGTCAGTCACATAGACCACAGCATCATTGCTGTAGTGCGGATCAATTTTAACCGCGGTGTGCGCTTTCGAAGTCGTCGCGCCACCAATTAGCAGTGGCAGATGAAAGTTTTGACGTTGCATCTCTTTGGCCACGTTGACCATTTCATCCAGTGATGGCGTGATCAGTCCGGACAAACCAATGATGTCACATTTTTCTGCAATGGCGGTTTTAAGAATTTTATCAGCCGGCACCATCACGCCAAGGTCAACGATGTCATAGCCGTTACAGCCCAACACCACCGCAACAATATTCTTACCAATGTCGTGTACGTCACCTTTAACGGTGGCCATTAACACTTTACCTTTGGCTTCGATTTTGTCGCCCTTTTCAGCGTCAATAAAGGGCACCAAGTGACCTACGGCTTGCTTCATCACGCGCGCAGATTTGACCACCTGCGGTAAGAACATTTTACCGCTACCAAAGAGGTCGCCAACGATATTCATGCCTGACATCAGCGGGCCTTCAATCACTTCAATCGGGCGCGCGTACTGCTGACGGCATTCTTCAGTGTCTTCAATAATCCATTGGGTAATACCTTTAACCAAGGCGTGCTCAAGACGTTGATTCACCGGGAAGCTGCGCCACTCTTGGGTTTCTTCTTCTTTAACCGAGCCGTCGCCACGGTAATCTTCAGCAATGGCCAGTAATGCATCAGTGCCATTCGCGGTGCGGTTGAGAATCACATCCTCAACTTTTTCGCGCAATTTAGCGGGGATCTGGTCATAAATCTCCAACTGGCCTGCGTTTACAATCCCCATGTTTAAGCCATTTTGAATGGCATGGTAGAGGAACACAGAGTGAATCGCTTCGCGCACCGGGTTGTTACCGCGGAAGGAGAAAGAGACGTTGGACACACCACCTGAAGTCAGTGCATAGGGGAGGTTGTCGCGAATCCATGCGCAGGCTTGAATAAAGTCCACTGCGTAGTTGTTGTGCTGTTCAATACCGGTTGCTACGGCAAAGATATTGGCGTCAAAGATAATATCTTCAGGAGGGAAGCCGACTTGATTGACCAAGATGTCGTAGGAGCGCGCGCAGATTTCTTGCTTGCGCGCTGCGGTATCAGCTTGACCTTGCTCATCAAAAGCCATCACTACCACTGCAGCACCATAGCGGCGGCAGAGTTTGGCGTGCTTGATAAACTCATCCACGCCTTCTTTCATCGAAATGGAGTTAACTATCCCTTTACCCTGAATGCACTTCAGGCCGGCTTCGATAATCTCCCATTTAGATGAGTCAATCATAATGGGTACGCGCGAGATATCAGGCTCGCCAGCGATTAAGTTGAGGAAGGTGACCATGGCTGCTTTGGAATCGAGCATGCCTTCGTCCATATTGATATCAATCACCTGTGCGCCGGACTCAACCTGCTGCAGAGCAACGGCGAGGGCTTCGGTGTAATTGTCTTCACGGATCAAACGAGCAAAGCGTGCGGAACCGGTGATATTAGTACGCTCACCCACGTTAACAAAGAGTGAGTTACGATCAATAGTGAAGGGCTCTAAACCGGATAAGCGACAGGCCTTAGGAATATCTGGAATCACGCGCGGTGGAAATTTAGCGACTTTCTCAGCAATGGCGCGGATATGCTCAGGTGTGGTGCCGCAGCAACCGCCAACAATATTTAAGAAACCAGATGCAGCGAACTCTTCAATCATCGCTGAGGTTTCTTCTGGCGTTTCATCGTATTCAGCAAAAGCGTTGGGCAGACCGGCGTTGGGGTGCGCGGAGACAAAGGTATCGGCTTTTTCTGACAGTTCTTGCAGATACGGGCGCAGTTCTTTAGCACCCAAGGCACAGTTTAAGCCTACAGAAATCGGTTTGCAGTGACGAATAGAGTTCCAGAACGCTTCCGTGGTTTGCCCTGATAAGGTTCGGCCTGAAGCATCAGTGATGGTGCCGGAAATCATAATCGGTAGGGTAATGCCCAGTTCTTCAAACACGCCTTCAACGGCAAAAATAGCAGCTTTGGCATTGAGCGTATCAAAGATGGTTTCAATCATAATAATATCAGCGCCGCCGTTAATCAGGCCGCGCGTGGCTTCGCTGTAGTTCTCCACCAAGATATCAAAGGTGACGTTACGAAAGCCTGGGTTGTTTACATCCGGTGATAACGAACAGGTACGACTGGTCGGGCCGAGCACCCCAGCGACAAAACGTGGTTTGTCAGGTGTTTCTAGGGTTTTAGCATCCGCTACTTCACGGGCAATGCGCGCACCTTCAAAGTTGAGCTCATAAGCAATCGACTCAAGACCGTAGTCAGATTGTGAGACTTGCGTGGAGTTAAAGGTGTTGGTTTCAATAATATCTGCACCCGCATCTAAATAAGCTTTTTCAATTTCTTGAATTAACTTAGCTTGGGTGAGAATTAATAAGTCGTTATTGCCTTGTAGGTCTTGTGGCCAGTCAGCAAAACGCTCGCCGCGAAAGTCATCTTCGGTGAATTTATAACTTTGAATCATAGTACCCATGCCGCCGTCGAGTACTAAAATGCGTTGTTTTAGGGCGTCTTGAAGAGCTTGTGTGCGAGCTAAGTGCTTGGCCATGCGTGTTTACCTAAGTTAAATACGGTGCAGTCAAAAAAGTGGTTCATGATAGCAAAACATTATCAGCTTGAGTGAAAGCTGGGCATATTGGGCGATGCTCTAGGTTTTATTAATTGATGGCCTGTGCGCTTAACTTCTCTATACTGCTGCTTTTTGTTTGTGTGTGAGTGGCAATAACGTGATTAAGCAATGGTGTTTAAGTGTTTTAGGCTTGCTGTTAAGTTATTCAGTATGGGCAGGACAAATCTCTTATAGCGAGCAGATTCAACCGATTTTTACCCAGAAATGTGTAGCCTGCCATGCTTGCTATGATTCACCTTGCCAGTTGAACTTAGGCAGTGGTGAAGGATTGGAGCGTGGGGCGCATAAAGATCCGATCTATAACGGTAGCCGTAAAATAGCGCAGCAAACCACGCGCTTATTTACTGATGCGCACACTGTACAAGACTGGCGTGAAAAAGGTTTTTACGATGTTTTAGGACAAGATCAACCTCAAGCGGCATTGCTAGCAAGCATGTTGGCGCTGGGTCGACAGCAGCCGTTTGCGCCCAACAGTCGTCTGCCTGACTCGGTCGATCTTAGAATATCGCGCAGCAATCAATGCCCGCAGCCCAATGAGTTTGCTCAGTATGCACAAAAAAATCCCCATGGTGGTATGCCCTTTGCTGTAACGGGCTTAACCGCTGCAGAGTACGCCCGTGTTGAGCAGTGGCTGCACAGTGGTGCGCAGGTGGATAAGCAGTATTGGACGGCGAGCAGTGCTGAACAGCAGCAAATTGAAGACTGGGAAGCGTTTTTAAATACTCCGGGCGCGCGTACGTCTGTGGTCAGTCGCTGGCTGTATGAGCACTTGTTTATTGCCCATATTCATTTTGAGCAAGGCGAAGAGCCGCATTTTTTCCGTATAGTGCGCTCGCGTACACCCAGCGGTGAGGCGGTGAAAGAAATTGTAACTCGTCGCCCCAATGATGATCCTGGGGTGACTATGTATTACCGTTTTGTACCGGTGGCTGACGTGATTGTGCATAAAACTCATATCACCTATGGCATGAATGCAGACAAATTAGAGCGGGTGCGTTCCTTGTTTTTTGCTGATGATTGGCAAACCGATAAAGTCCCAGGCTATGGAGCTTTTTCGCGCAGTAACCCCTTTGAAACCTTTGCCATGATTCCTGCGCAAGCGCGCTATCAGTTTATGTTGGATGATGCTGAGTATTTTGTCCGCACCTTTATTCGCGGACCGGTATGCCGTGGGCAAATTGCTACAGATGTGATTCGCGATCATTTTTGGACTTTCTTCCAAGACCCAGAACACGATGTATATATCACCGA
>CALZAE010000100.1 GCA_945612235.1 uncultured Gammaproteobacteria bacterium
TGGCCCTAGCTTAATTTGCTGATTAGCTTACTATGCGCCACCGCCAATCTTTCAGCTCAATACACTAGGCTTCTATGTCAGCAAACGCTTTGTATACCGACCTTTCAGGCTATTACGATTTAATGTGTGCAGATATCGATTATCCTGCGCAAAGTCACGCTATTCGTCGCCTGCACCAGATTTTTGGTAATGCCGAAAAAACGCACCTGGATCTGGCCTGTGGCACCGGTCCACATGTGCGTCATTTTTTAGATTTTGGTTATCAAAGCAGTGGCTTAGATATCAATCAGCCGATGCTGGATATTGCCCAAGTGCGCTGCCCTGAAGCGCACTTTTCGATGCAGGACATGGCTGATTTTACTCTAGCGACACCGGTCGACTTAATCACCTGCTTTTTATACTCCACCCATTACAACGCCAGCATGGATAAGCTTCAAGAGTGCATCGCCAGCGTGCACCGTGCGCTCAACACTGGAGGTGTATTCTGCTTTAACGCGGTAGATAAACACACAATCGATAACCGCTTATTTGCGCAGCACTCAGTGCAGCACGCCGATGACTTATTCACTTTTAGCTCCGGCTGGCATTATTCCGGCGAAGGGGCGCAGCAGTCACTCAAAGTCAGCATTGCCAAAACCAATGCCCACGACAGCCAAATTTGGCATGACGAACACCCGATGGTGGCCTTTAGTTTTACTCACTTACAAGACGTGCTAAAACCCTACTTTGAAGTACATATTTTTGAACACGACTACGAAAAAATCATGCCGTGGGAGCAATGTTCAGGCAATGCCATTTTTGTGTGCGTGAAGATTGAATCTGTCATGCCTACTATCTAATGAGCACAATGTAAGCAAAGCTAAAGCTCATGCAATCAACACTTGGGCCTATACTGCTATGCTGTATCATTCAAGTCTCAAGCTAACAACCTGCGTATTATGGCTCGAAGCATGCAATTTTAACGCAGATCAATTGCTCCTATACCGCCCAACACAGGAAGACCCATTATGGAAAGTGTCGTTATTGTCACAGGAATTTTAGCTGTTCTTATCATTATCACCCTAATGAAAACAGTCAAAATTGTCCCCCAAGCCGAAGTTCAGGTGATTGAACGCTTAGGGCGCTTCCACCGTGTACTCAGTGGCGGTCTCAACATTGTTGTACCTTTCGTTGACCAAGTGCGCACGCGTTACAACACTCAAGAACAACTGATTGATATTCCATCACAACAAGTGATCACCTCAGATAACGTACAAATCACTATTGATGGCGTGGTTTTTTTACGTATTAATGATGCACAAAAAGCCACCTATGAAATTAAAGATTTACATCGCTCGATTTCACAACTGGCGCAAACCACGCTACGTTCCGAGATCGGTAAAATGGAACTGGACAACACACTCTCCAGCCGTGATGAAATGAACCAAGCCCTACTCAGTGCTCTCGATGCAGCATCTGGCGGTTGGGGTGCCAAAGTGACGCGTGTGGAAATCAGTGACATTTCTGTATCGGCCAATGTGCAGCAAGCGATGGAACTGCAACTGCAAGCTACGCGCGAGCGTCGCGCCATCGAAACCAAAGCTGAAGCAGACAAAAACGCGACCATTTATAAAGCAGAAGGTGATCGTGCCCAAGCTTTTATGCAGGCAGAAGCCATGGAGCGTATGGCTGAAGCGAAGAAAAAAGAAGCCGTCCTGCTCGCCGAAGCAGGCCAACAAGAAGAAGTGCTGATGGCCTCAGGTCAAAAGCAGGCTCTAGAGTTAATTGCCGAAGGCTTACGCGAGAATCCCCAAGCCGGTGAATTTATTCTGGCTAAAGGACGTATCGCCGCTTGGGAAGGCATTGCTGCCAGCGACAGTCAAAACAAGATTATTGTGCCGTATGAAGCGGCCCAATTGGTGGGTAGCTTGGCGCTGCTGACCGAGATGGCGGGCAAGAAAAAAGATCTATAAAGCATAGAACCGCCTGAACATAGTGTTCAGGCGCATTGGGAGAGAAGCATGCTAGAGCAATCTGTCATCTGGTGGGTGTTAGTTACGCTGGGCATTATTTTGGTGATTGCCGAGTTATTTATCGGCGCGTTTGTCGTACTCTGGTTCGGCATTGGCGCAATTCTCGCAGGGCTTCTCACCTTAGTGATGCCCAACCTCAATATCGGCCTACAGTTATTGTTGTCGGTGTTAGTCGGCGGTGTGTTAATGCTCACGCTGCGTAAACGCTATACCACATCGGGCAACGCCCAGCCCGAAGCGATGCATACCTTCTCTGCTACCCAAGGCCGCTTGCATATCAGCAGCAGTGGCGCAGTCTCAGTGTTTGCCAATGGTACTTTTTGGAGTATTCACAATCTGCATAACCTCCAACCCGAACAACAGATTGAAGGCGCTTTAGTAAGCATCGTTGACTTCAAAAATAATCAAGCTGTGTTGGCGCAAGAATCATCTGACGCGAAGCTAAGCAATTGATCTCAGCGGTGAGAGGCACTGAGCATCAGCCGTAAGATCTGCACACACTGATGCAAACCCAGCAGCAAACAGGTCAACGCCATCAAGGGTAATACACTGCAGCTGAGGTTCATCGAACATTCACCATGCATTGTGTTTTTATCAGGCGCCGCACACTGTGTTAGCTGTCCTGAGAAAATCGCGCTAACTCTCGTAAAGTTTGTAGGTCCTGCGGTAATTGTAGCGCATGCTCAGCACGAGCCAGCGCCATGCGCGAATGCTGTCGTGCTGCATGACTCACAGTTACATCACCTACATATGTCAGCGACTCAAGCGTCTTTTGTAAGCGCCCAGCAACTTCGATGGCGCCAGCACCGTCACGTGCAATGGCGGTGAAGGCATCATCAAACATATCCGCTATAGATAGTTCTGGCACCTCGACGCGATCATATACACAAGCACGCAGGTCACTGTCTTTAATCGGTGCACACCACAAAGCAAACAGCCGGACAAACACACCCAAGATATAGATTGCCGTGCCCGGATCATTCACTGCCGGCGACAGTGCTCGTCCAGCAATTTCAGACAGGACGATCAATCCAAAACGCGGATCCTCCTCAAAAACTCGATCTTCTCCACTCAGAAAAGCCTTGGCCAGCTGACTCATATCAACCTCAACCTTTTTACCGCCATCAGGAGTGATAAATGCTAGAGCCCGCCCTGGCGCTGAAAATGTGCCTGGCAACGCAGTCAAAGTGATGCGCACTTTTAGTTTTTCTGCATAGGCTTGCAGGTCGCCCATATTAATCTGCTGCACATAACCAATCGATGCTCCATACACTTCCTGGCTGTGATACTTTGGCTCGCGCCCCGCCGCCGCACCTCCTAAAGTTGGAGCATATTTTCTGCGTTTAAATGCAGCAGCGGTCGCTGCTTCAACCTTGTCGATCGTGCCCTGCAGCCGGCCAAGCCGAGCGATACGATCTACCCAGCGCACAAAAGTCACAATGACCATCATCAAAACAAACAAGGTTAAAATAAAGAGCACAAAACGACCGACGGTATCGTAATACTCATTTTCCATCGCAATCAGCGCAACAACGCTGTAAATAAAAGCGCCAATAAAGGTGGATAAGGCATTTTGGGACACATCGTCAGCGATAACCAACGAAAACGAGCGCGGCGTGGCGTTATTACTCGCGGACGCATAAGCCGCAACCATCGAGCCCACAGCAAAAGTACCAACCATCAACATACTGCCAGAAATAATTGTCAGCAACGTTTTGATCGACTGCTCAGTAATCATCGGTAAAAATTGCGCTGCTTGCTCAATATCCAACATCTTCACACAGAGAACTATGGCTGCAGATAACACCGACACCACCAGTGGCTTAACCCATAAGCGCTCACGTAAACGATGCATGAAAAATCTAAAGTGATCACCCAATCTTTATTCCTCGATGATAGCTAAACGCTGATCGCTTCAGCAGCCAACCGATACATGATGCACTATGCCGTTCTACATGCGGCATGTGCGATTCTTTGTCGAGCAAGAAGCTTAGCAGTACTGGCGCGTACTCTTGTTATCTGAGATTACCCCAAGCGTGGTAGCTGTGCATACAGTTGCTCAACCACTTCTTTACTGTATTTTCGCTCGAGCTTGCGCACTAAAAAATGCCCACGTGCCATATCCTGAAAGTGGTCAATAAATATCGTATTAATAATCGCCCCACTGACTGCACCCAAGGCTGGAATGGCCTGTGCTGCGGCTTTTTCAGTAATTTGAATACCAAAACGTTCTGCTACTTTTGCAATGAACTTAATGAGCAGCGGCGCACTTTCATCGGTTAAAGTTTTGCCAACAATAAACTCAGAAGCATCCGCCACTGATTTAGCTAAGGCTGCACGCACGGCGTAATAACCACTTTCAGTACCATCATCAGCCTCACTGCGCCCTCCCAAAGCAAACACTTCTAAACAGGCTAATTTAGTATCAATGGCTGAAATAGACTCGCCTTCATTACGGGCAATATCAGCGATGGAGCGCAACATAATCGAAGTGGAAATCGGTAATTCAACGGCTAAGGCGGCAATGCCAAAGAAACCACCCACACCACCGCTGACAGCAGCGCCGAGTTTGTGCCAAATATTGGATGAGGCTTCACCGGGTATATCTTGCATGGTAAAAATAGCCGCGTCTGAGGCTTTCAATAACGCAACCTGCGTGA
Source organism: uncultured Gammaproteobacteria bacterium (assembly GCA_945612235.1). Taxonomy (GTDB): domain Bacteria; phylum Pseudomonadota; class Gammaproteobacteria; order Pseudomonadales; family Pseudomonadaceae; genus Denitrificimonas. The sequence goes on from CALZAE010000100.1 coordinate 4,673, forward strand.
CTTCACCGATTTTCTTATTCCAGTTTTTGGGTAGCAAGTCCAAACCCTTTTCAATCGGCACCCCGATAAAGCTGGTGACCTTGGCGGCTAAGCCTGGGTTTTCTAACAGGTTTTTTGCCACCTGCAATTGCTTACGATCATCATCGGTCAATATCACGCTCATGCTTTGACTCCAATAGCGGGGATAGATATCAGTTAAGGCAGCGCTGCAGTCTTAAAGCAGCAAGCCCATCAGCCAATGTGCCAGCACCACTAATGCTGTGACCCGCAAACGTAAAGCTAAATAGTACTCAGGGCGCGGCACCCTATCCATCACCCGCCACTCGAGCAGATACAGTGCAATAAAACCTAGCGCCAGCATCAGCAACACCAGCACAGGCCCAGCAAGTAAAAATGCAAACCAAGCAGCCAAAGTAATAATATTGGTCGCCAAGGCAATACGCTTAACCTGAGCACTGGCATTCACCACCTGCCCCCATAAGGTGCCAGCCATAAAGCTTAAAATCACCA
>CALZAE010000101.1 GCA_945612235.1 uncultured Gammaproteobacteria bacterium
GCCAGATAGAGTCCGCGTTGTGGATCGGCTAAGTTATCCACAGGTGGATTGAGCGCACCTAAGGCATAACGCCAGCGATGGGCAAAAGCGCTGTCATGTGGCGGTAAGGGCGTGTTAAATAAAGCAGCAAATGCATCGCGCAATGCAGTGATGACCGGCTCTTTCTCATCCTCTAAGTGCTGTTCGCTCCACTGGTCACTGCCTCGTAGCATCCAGGTTTGCATCGGGTGTTCGTCGTCTTGGGCCGTCGGGATAATCTCTGCGATAACACTTGTATCAAGCTGGGCAAGATTGGGTGTAGCAGTTAAGGGCTGCTTAAAGCCCAATGCCACCATCCATACCGCCTGCATCTGAACTGCTGCTGCTTGTGCTGCTAAATCAGGTGCGCAGGCACTGAGCAATACCTGTGCTTGTGGTGCGGGAATGGCGACAATGAGTTGCTGAAATGGGCCGTGTGCTTGCTTATGTTGGTCATATAATAACCAGCCGCTATCAGTATGGCTTAAGGCGCGCACTTCACAGGCAAAGTGAGTGGTGATATGGCCCAGCAAATTGCGGGTGAGGGCGCTCATGTAAGGTGCGCCGGTCCAGTCATGTGGGTCACTGTGACTGCGGGTGACCCAGCCAGCCTGCTGCCAAGTTTGTAACTCTGCGCTAAAGACTGGATCTTGGGTAGCGAAACTTTGCGCACCTAAGTTAATGCGGCCCATATCGCTACGTTTGCTGGCTAAGCGCCCGCCACTACCACGACTTTTTTCAAAGACTTGGACGTTACAGCCTGCTGCGGTCAAGGTTCTGGCCGCGGTAATGCCAGCCATTCCTGCACCAATAATGGCAATTTTAGAAGAAGACATAAAGATTCCTTGGAAAATGCGTGGTTACGCAGATAAATGGCTGTGTATAACAAATACTTATACTTAATTGCGATTATTGTACAAGTATTTGTAGCGGATCTATAGTTTAATGATGATATGAACATTGTGTTTAACAGTTGTTGGTCTTTCAGTGCCTCAAACTGTTTAATTCGACAGTGCAACCTGCAGGGGATCTTCGCGATGCGTATTTTAATAACGGGCGGTACCGGTCTAATTGGTCGCAACTTATGCGCATTATGGTTGGCGCAAGGTCATGAACTCTATGTGTGGAGTCGCAAACCTGAACAGGTGCCAGCAATTTGTGGTGCTGCAGTACGGCCGGTGCGTGAATTGAGCGAGTTAAACGCCGTGCCATTGGATGCGGTGATTAATTTAGCTGGCGCACCGATTGCTGACCGACCTTGGACTCAAGCGCGCCGGACTTTATTGCGCGATAGCCGTATTGCTTTAACTGAGTGTCTGGTGAGTTGGTTAGCCAGCTTGGAGCATAAACCTGAAGTGTTGATTTCCGGTTCTGCGGTGGGCTGGTACGGCGATGGTGGTGAGCAACTGTTAACCGAAAGCAGTGCGATTCAGCAGCCTGATTTTGCTACGCAATTGTGCGCTGACTGGGAAGTGGCCGCGCAAGCGGCGCAGCCCTTGGGTATACGCGTGGTATTGGTGCGTACGGGGTTAGTACTGACCAGCCAAGGTGGGTTTTTGTCGCGTTTATTACCAGTGTTTCGTTTAGGCCTCGGGGGTAAGCAAGGCAGTGGCCAGCAGTGGATGCCATGGGTGCATTTACATGATGAAGTGGCATTAATTGATCATTTATTGCACACAGCGGACGCACAAGGTCCATACAATGCTTGTGCACCACAGCCCGTGCGTAATAAAGATTTCGCAAAAATACTGGGTCAGCATGTTCGACGTCCGGCCATTATGGCGGCGCCGAGTTTTGTCTTGAAAATGATTTTAGGTGAGATGGCTGGGCTGTTATTGGGTGGTCAGCATATTCAGCCTGAGCGCACCCAAGAGATTGGCTTTGAGTTTAAGTATAAGGACCTGAAATCGGCCTTAGCTGACTTGTAATAGGTCGCCATCAGTCTGTCGTTGCGCGCTGATATGTGCTGGGTGCTGAACCTGCTGCTGCGCAAATAAGCCCACCACGTGACCGATCACGGTTAAGGTGGGCGGTGTCAGTTGCGCGGTTGCGGCCATGTCTTGCAGTTGCGCTAGGGTGCCGCGCACCACTTGCTGATTAGCATAGGTGCCATTACCAATTAACGCGGCTGGCGTATCGGCGGCTAAACCTGCGCGCATCAGGTTGTTAGAAATATCTTCTAGCGCACTTAAACCCATATAAAACACTAAGGTTTGGTTTGGCGCTGCAAGACCTTGCCAAGGCAGATTTAATGCGCCGTCTTTTTGTAAATGACCGGTAATAAATTGGCACGATTGCGCCACACCACGGTGGGTTAGTGGAATACCTGCGTAAGCGGTACAACCCGATGCTGCGGTAATTCCCGGAACGATTTGGCAGCTGATCTGTAGCTTGAGCAGATAATCCAATTCTTCAGAGCCACGACCAAAAATAAAAGGATCGCCACCTTTTAAGCGTGCCACTTTTAAGCCTTGTTGAGCCAAATCAGCCAGTAGTTGATTGGTATCTTCTTGCGGCACACTGTGATGCCCACTGGCTTTACCCACATAGTGACGCGCACAACGCTCTGGAATTAATGCCATGAGTTCGTCGCTGACGAGGCGATCGTAGACCACAGCATCCGCTTGTTGTAACAAGCTCCAAGCACGCAGGGTTAATAAGCTTGGATCACCGGGGCCAGCACCAATTAAGGCCACTTCACCAGGAGCAAAGGTTGCATGTAATGCGGCAGGCAAGGGTGTTAGCTGATCCATATCGGCTCCGAAGTGCGTGAAAATAAGTGGCGTTGCTGTCGCCTAAACCTATTGTCTGCAGCACAGTGATACGAACCGTTTAAGGTGCGGTGTGTCAGAGCATTTGGGTGTATTGAGGCAATTGATATAATAATAGCATTCGTTATTCTTTGCGGTTATATCAATTTGTTATAGCGATAAAACTGAATATCAAGCCACAGCACACATATAGCTACGCGGACTTGAGCTAGAAGAGGACAATGAAGTGCGGGCAGTATTGCATGCAAGGTGGTCTATGGCAGGGTGCCAGCAGGCTGGAAAACTTAGCGCAAGGGCACTGAGTGCTTGCGCTAAGTAGAGAGGCTGATGCCTAGAACCTCTAGTTGAGGCTGAGTACCCACTCCGCCAGAATGCGCGCTTCGTCTTCGGTAACTTGGTTAGGTGGCATCGGAATTGGCCCCCACAGACCAGCATTACCGTTTTTGATATGCAGAGCCAGTGTTGCCGCCGCGCCTTCTACGCCAGCATTTTTGGCTGCGACATCTTTCAGCGCTGGGCCAACCATTTTATTATCGATGGAATGGCAGGCGACGCAGGCGTTACTTTTAAAAATGGTTTCACCATCGCTCGCGAGTGCCGGTTGTGCAGCAAATGCAACACCCATAACTAACAATGGCATTAAGAACTTTTTCATCGGTATTCCTCAAGGCTAATAAGTGCTGTTGTGTAGCATCACTTAGGGTTGGCTCAATACAGTCGCTTTAGATTGAGCCGTATTGATATTAAATTTAGCAGTTACAGTGATTCAAACCTTGTCCTTGATCATCTTTGGGCTCTAAAGCGCTGCGCTAGATAGGTGCCAAGAGCCTGAATCAAGGTTGGTTATTGGTGAATAATTTTGGTAGTTGTTCCGCTAATTTGCGTATATCCAGTGGTGCGCGAATAAAGCCATACTGCCGGCCATCCGGGCTGAGAATGGCCAAGTTACCGCTATGGTCAACGGTGTAACGCGCCTGACTGGTATCGCCAGGTATAAAGGGAATACTCAAGGCATTACTTAAGCTTTGAATATCCGCCAGTTCGCCAGTTAAGCCAATAAACTCTGGATCAAAATATTGCAAATACAGTTGTAATTGTTCAGTGGTATCGCGATTGGGATCCACACTGACCATTAAAATTTGTAGATTGTCTTTGGCTGCATCGGGCAGTAGTTTTTTCAACTGGCGTAATTCGGCCAAGGTGGTGGGGCAAATATCAGGGCAAAAGGTGTAGCCGAAAAACACTAAGCTCCATTGGCCGGTCAAGGCTTGGGTATTCTGTTGAGTACCTTGCGTGGTGGCGAGTTGTAAGGCCGGCAATTCACGGCTGTGAGGTAGCGTAATAATGCCCGCTTCACGTAAGGCTTGATCGTTATCTGCAGTGAAATAATGACCTGCTAATAAGCCAAGCGCGGTGGCACATAAGACCCCGATCAGGCTAAAAATAAATAAACGGCCTTTCTTTGAATACGACATATAACTTCCTTCGTGAGAGTTAAAACGGTACGACAAGCAGGACGCACTCAGCATTATAGGATGCTCTGCGCTGCAGTACTTGTGTCGAGATGTCGCGGTGGCTGCTAGTCGCTCAAATACACAGATTATAAGCCTGTGTGACTGCTCACAAATACAGCTAAGACTGTGGCCTAAGCTGTGCCGTGTTTTATCTGTGGCCTGTTACACTCTGCGGCTCATGTAAAGGAGTTTGCCATGTCTGCTCATCCGTTTGCTGCACTGACCCCCGATTTAGTTTTAGATGCAGTTGAAAGCTTAGGCTTTTTAAGTGATGCGCGCGTGTTGGCGCTAAACAGCTACGAAAACCGTGTTTACCAAGTAGGGATTGAAGATAAAACGCCTTTAATTGCTAAGTTTTATCGCCCCGAGCGCTGGAGTGATGCGCAGATCTTAGAAGAGCATGCCTTTTCCTTTGAACTGGCTGATTGCGATGTGCCTTTGGTTGCGCCGATGCAACATGATGGTCAGAGCTTATTTGAGCATGCGGGTTTTCGCTTTGCTTTATTTGAGCGTCGCGGTGGTCGTGCCCCAGAACCGGGTAATTTAGATCAGCTGTATCGTTTAGGGCAGTTGCTGGGACGTTTACATGCGGTGGGTGCGAGCAAGCCTTTTGTGGAACGTCCTGAGCTCAATGTGGCGACTTACGGACATGCGTCGTTTGAGCGTTTATGCAGTGGTGAACATGTACCCAAAAGTTTGCGTCCAGCTTGGGAGTCGGTGGTACGTGACTTGCTCATTAGGGTAGAAGAGATCTTTGCGGCGCATCCTTACACGGCTATTCGAGTGCATGGCGACTGCCATCCGGGTAACTTGCTGTGCCGTGATGAAAGCTTCTTTATGGTGGATCTCGATGACTG
>CALZAE010000102.1 GCA_945612235.1 uncultured Gammaproteobacteria bacterium
GTGGAGTTTTCAAAGAACACGTTACACACGGTCATGCCGCGTAGTAAGGGGACTTTTTTTACAGCACGCGCGCCGACTTCAAGGAAGGAGTCAGCGGTGTCTAAAATCTCGGTGAGCATGCTGCGTGGCAGGCCGTCGAGTGATAAGAAATGGCGCAGGCGACCTTGGTCGTTCAGCTGCAACGGACACTTGGGAGCAGGAGGGATCATTGCGAGAGTCTCATAGGTTGTCGATGGTTTGCAGTTGGATAGCCAACGGTTCAGGGCCGGTCAATTTTACCCGCTGATTTTGCTCAAGGGAAAGTGTTGCACCAACAATATCGGGGCGAATGGGTAATTCACGTGCATTGAGGTCCAATAAGCACACTAAGGTCACACTGGCAGGGCGACCATAATCAAACAGCTCATTGAGTGCTGCGCGGATAGTACGACCGCTCATCTGTACGTCGTCAATCAGTACCAAATGCTGGTCTTCAATCTCAAAGGGTAATTGTGAAGGGCGCACTTGAGGGTGTAGGCCGGTACGACTGAAATCATCGCGATAAAAGGAAACGTTGAGAATACCCAGTGGCGCTTCGGTTTTGAGTTCTTTAAGTAGAGCATGAGCCACCCAAACCCCACCGGTATGAATACCCACAAAGCGCGGGTTATCAATATTTTTTGCTTTGAGGTGGGCTTGCAGTTCGCGGGCTATTGCAGGAATCAATACAGCAGGATCAGGTAAGCTCATTTCAATACACTCCGGGTATTTATTGCGGTCAGCTGTTGCTGTGTTCTTCCAGCCAGCCTTGCAGTAATAAAGCTGCGGCTAAGGCATCCACAGGTTGCTCTCGGTAGCTGCCGCGTTGTTGTCCTTGGGATAAGCGCTGACCTTTAGCTTCAAATGTCGTAAGACGCTCATCGTGGGTGTGGACAGGTAAATTAAAACGGCCATTGAGGCGGCGGGCGAATTTTTCTGCACGCACGCACATATCACTGGGTGTGCCGTCCATATGTAAGGGTAATCCTACAACAAGTGCATCGGGCTGCCACTCTTTTATCAGCGCTTCGATTTGCTCCCAATTAGGGATGCCATCACGAGCTTTTAAATTGCACAGTTCACGGGCCTGTTGCGTAACCATTTGGCCAACCGCTACACCGATTTGTTTGGTGCCGTAATCAAAGCCTAGTAATAATTGTGGTGCGTTAGCTTCACTCATGCATGGCCTACTTGGTGGCTGAGGCGATCTAAATCAACACCTAATAAAGCGGCTGCAGCACTGCGGCGTTCATTGACTGGCGTATCAAAAATAATACTTAAATCTGCTGGGCAAGATAACCACGCATTGGCGCGCAATTCATCTTCAATTTGCCCTGCACCCCAGCCCGCATGACCCAAAGCAATTAAACTTTGTAATGGTCCTTGGCCTTTGCTGATTGCCTGCAGCGCATCTTGTGATGCTGTTAGAGACAATTTTGGAAAGACTGTGGTGCCGTTATATTCTGGACCGTGGCCGTGTAAAACAAAACCCCGTTCAGTATGTACTGGACCACCACTGAAAATATCTTGATCGTAGTCTAAATCCATAGGTTCAAAATCAGATTGCAGTTGCTCCATGACGGTGGCTAGAGTGATGCCGCTGGTGCGGTTAATAATTAAACCTAAAGCACCGTTTTGATCGTGGGCTAATAAGTACACAACTGACTCGGCAAAAGCTGGGTCAGTCATGGTGGGCATGGCGATTAAAAAATGCCCAGCTAAGGAAGTAAAATTAGCAGTCATAAAATCTATTTGTCCTCATCAATAAGCGAAAAAGAGGCTGCTCAAGAGGAGCACACAAATTATCGCAGATTATTGGCTTGAAAGCCGATCACCGCGCTCAAAGCGCCAGGTGCGAATAATCTCTACTTGGTCATAATTTGCCGCCAGCTCACCAGTAAAAGGCGCAAAAGGTGCGGAAAAACGCACAATATTAAGCGCAGCTTTATCCAAAATGGGGTACCCAGATGGCTCTAAAACGCGCATGCGCTCTAAGGTGCCGTCGCTTTTAATAATCACCAGTACGCGCAAGCTACCGTAAATACCTTGCCGGCGGGCTTCTTCAGGGTAGTTGAGATTACCCACACGTTCGACTTTTTTGCGCCAACCATCACGGTACCACGCGCTGATATCACGTTTAGTCGCAGCAGTATTTTGGCGACTGACTCGGGGGCGCTTGGCGTACTGCTGCTGTTCAAAGGCTAATTCAGCTTCGAGGCTGGCGATATCTGCTGAGAGTTGATTGCGGTCAATAACGGGTGCTTTGCGCGGCGTTTGTGGTTTAACAGGCGTGCTGGGAGTACTCACCACTTTGTGCTTTTGCGGCTCTTTAGTGCTGATCACTTGTTTGATATCAGGGCGTACTGGTGTTGGCTCAACTGCGCTTTCAACTTGTACTGTTTTGACTTTGGTGTCTTGAAACTTGGCTTTTTCAGTGGTCTTGGGTATCGCTGCAGCATCCAGCGTACCGCTGCCTAACTGATTGTCTTGGGCGATAAAATCTGCTTCTTTAGGGGGTTTCTCACTGCTAAAAGTGGTTAAAGTCACATCAAGGCTTTTACTCAGCGCAGGACGATCTTCAACCGTAAAAGACACCCCAAAAATAATCGCTAAATGCACAAGTGCAGCGATGAGGATGATGGGGCCTAAACGGTCGCGCGGTGCTGGAGTAGGTGTGAATGCAGCACTGATTTTGGCAGCAGATTTTTTCATAAATGCATCAATAATCTCAGCGTAGACGCTAGTCTGCCGAGCAGAGATAGTAAAGTCTATAAGCCGGCGTACATATACTATAAAGCGCGATATGCACGCCGTACTGCTTAGTTAGGTTGCGCGAGTTTTTGCGCAATTGCATCCATCAATTGATCACCAATTTTGGTGTCAAAGGCATTATCAATTTCACGGATACAGGTAGGGCTGGTGACGTTGATTTCGGTTAAATGTTCACCAATTACGTCCAGACCCACAAATAATAAACCACGTTTGCGCAGTTCAGGGCCCACTTGAGCAGCAATCCAACGGTCTTTTTCGGTTAAAGGCTGAGCTACACCGCGACCACCAGCGGCCAAGTTACCTCGTGTTTCACCGGCAGCAGGGATGCGCGCTAAGCTGTAGGGCACCGGCTCACCATCAATCATCAGAATGCGCTTATCGCCGTCTTTAATGGCGGGCAAATATTTCTGCGCCATAATCTGTTGAGTGCCGTGGGCGGTCAGTGTTTCTAAAATCACCGACAGGTTAGGGTCACCTTTCATGTGACGAAAAATAGATGAACCGCCCATACCGTCTAGTGGTTTAAGAATCACATCACCGTGCTCTTCAGCAAATTTACGCAACACATCCGCGCGACGGCTGACCACAGTGTGTGGCGTGCACTGCGGGAACAAAGTGGCAAAGAGCTTTTCATTGCAGTCACGTAGGCTTTGCGCACGGTTAACCACCAAGGTGCCGGCATTTTCAGCTTGCTCAAGCAAATAGGTGCTGTATAAAAATTCATTATCGAAAGGCGGGTCTTTACGCATTAAAATCACGTTGAGATTGCCCAAGGGCTCATCGATTTCTTCGCCCAGTTCAAACCAGCAGTCTGGGTCGTTAAAGACTTTTAATGGACGCATACGTGCGCGCGCTTCACCGGCGTGTTGGTATAAGTCCTCTTGTTGCATATAAAATAACGGCCAGCCGCGTGCTTGCGCAGACAATAACATGGCCAAGGAACTGTCTTTTTTGAATGAAATCTGATCAATAGGATCCATTACAATCCCAAGGCGAACTTGCATGATAGAGTCTCCAGTAAAATAAGCTGGCCAATAGTGCACCCAAGTTTAGCGCAATAACAGTGTTAGCTTGATTGCGTATTGCTACAAAAATATAGGGTTGGGTGCATTGGCATCGATAGTAATAACACATCCTATCATTATTTTTTATCGAGGAAATTATGGCTTGCATTTTGATTGTGGACGATTCGCCAACTGAAATGCAGAAGTTGGTGTTGATCTTAGAAAAACATGGTCATCAGGTGCTAAAAGCTGACAACGGTGCCGATGGTGTCGCCTTAGCCAAGCAAGAGCAACCTGACGTTGTGGTCATGGATATTGTGATGCCAGGCTTAAATGGTTTTCAGGCCACCCGCCAATTGACGAAGATTCCGGCCACTGCACATATTCCCGTGATTATTGTCACCAGTAAAGATCAAGAAACCGATCGGGTGTGGGGGGAGCGTCAAGGTGCTAAAGCCTATTTAACTAAGCCGATTGCTGAGCAGACTTTGATCGAGACTTTGGCAGCCCTCCAGGTTAAGTCATAGTGACGCCAGGCTTAACGGCACACATAGATTATGTGGAGCTGGGTGAGCCGCTACTTTGGTCAATACTCAGTACAGAGCCGTTTTTTAGGCAGGAGCGTTGACTGTCTCAGCCTTTAAAGTGTCTTGCAGAGCTTGTATAGCTGATTGTATTTGGGTTGTATTAAGCACTTTGAATACGATTGCGTCCGGCTTTTTTCGCGGCATAGAGGGCTTGGTCCACGCGATCAAAGGCCTGATCCAATGATTCATCGGCAGCAATTTTGCCTACACCTGCAGATAAGGTGACTGACACTGGCTCGCCTTTAAAGTTAAATGGGCAAGCAGCAATGGCTAAGCGTAAAGTGTTGATCAGCTCGCACCCTTCTTCAAGTGGCGTATCAGGCATCAATACCGCATATTCTTCGCCACCGAAGCGGGCAATAAAATCAGTCTTTCTAAGGCGTTTTTGTAATTCACTGGCGATGATTTTTAACACCTTATCACCGGCTAAATGACCATAGTTATCGTTAATACGCTTAAAATGATCAATATCAATAATGCTTAATAAGAGCGAGTTATGTGCTTGTAAATTGGCATGCTCAAGGACCGAGCGCTCGTTCCATGCTGCTCGATTAGCGAGGCCAGTGAGGGGATCGATTAAGGCTTGCTGGCGCTGTTCTTCAAGCTTGACTGACAGCTGTTGAGCTTCTTGTTCCATTTGCCGTGAGTGCTCAGAGAGTGCCTGCAAACGCTCAATAATCTGTGCTTCGCTGCTGGTGCGTTTTTCTTGATAGACCTGCAGGGTGCTGACAACGCTATCTA
>CALZAE010000103.1 GCA_945612235.1 uncultured Gammaproteobacteria bacterium
ATTCATTGCTGTGGCTTTGCCGGTGATAAAGGCTTTACCCTGCCCGCTTTAAATGAACACGCCTTACGCGATTTAGCGGTACAGGTAGAGGGCTGCAGTGTGGGTTACTCAACCAGCCGCACCTGTGAAGTGGGGCTGAGCAGCTACAGCGACTTGAGCTATCAGCATCTGGTGTATTTAGTGGATAAGGTCAGCGAGGCTAAGCACTAAGCAGCACAGCGCGCAGACACCTTGCAACACACCTGCATGGCTACAGATATTGCACCCAAACGTTGAATATCTGTAGCCATCTTTGCTTGTACAGTTCAGTCGTTTTGCACCTAACCCATCATATACAACAAGCCATAAAACCCAGCTAAACTCACCAACACCGACAGCAGCATATTCTTAATTACCAGCGCACAGCCAATGCTGAAGACTGCCGCATAGGTATAGGGATTGCTGGCTAAGCCACTTAAGCCGGTCTCACCGAGTAAAATCGGCCCACAAATTGCCGTGAGTAAACAAGGCGCAGAGTACTGCAAGGCTTGGCGAATAAAGCTCGGTAAGCGAATCGGTAAGCGTGGCTCCAGCAGCACATAGCGGTTAAATAACACGATACCTGCCAGAGCAAAAATCAGCAGCCAAATCATATCGCCTCCCGACGCACGCGGGCCACAGTCACCGCACAGAGCATGCCAACTAATCCAGCAATCACAATCGCACCCGACACCGCTAAACTGGTTAAAACTAAGGACAACAGCAGCGAAACCACAACACCGACCAAGGTGCTGAGGCGCTTAATCATCGGCACTACAATAGCAATAAAGGTCGCCACGATAGAAAAGTCCAAATGGTAATCAGCTAAGTTCGGCACTGATGCCGCCAACACCACACCGATCACGGTAAAGGCAATCCACGCTAGATAAAAACACAAACCCGCGCCCATCAAATAAGCAAAGTCATAGGACTTTTTGCCCACACTTAAGGCAAACAACTCATCAGTCAGTAAGAAAGCGACTGGTAAGCGTTTTTTCAGCGGTAGACTCGATACATGCTCGCGCAGAATCAGCGCATAGAGTAAATGCTGCGCGGTAATCACTAGAATAGTTAAGCAAATCGCAATAAAACCACTGCCGGCTGCGACCATACTGATAGTGACCAGTTGCGCAGCGCCAGCAAAGACCAACACCGATAAACCGATGCTCTGCAAGGGGGTAAAGCCTTGCGTCACCGCCATCGAGCCAGCCAGCACTCCCCAAGGGAATACGGCTAAGCACAGCGGAATAATATGTAAAGCACCTAGCCAAAAACGCTGACTGTTAGACGAAGATAAAGCATTCATAAAAAACAATAACTGCAAGGACTTTAAGAGAGTTAGAAGATGGCTAGTCTAGCGAAAAGCAGCATAGAGCCAAGTACAGGTACGACCCAAGCATGCGACCTGACCCAATAGGCATCCAATCAAGACTTACACAGACCCAGTGATCATATGCACGCCCGGTTGCTCTTGGATAAAGCGCTCGTACTCTTCAGCCACTAAAGGCTTAGAGAACAAATAACCTTGAATATAATCACAAGACAACGACTGCAGAAATTCAAGCTGCTCATAACTATCGACACCTTCAGCGACTGTGGCGAGGTTCAGGCTATGCGCTAAGGCGATGGTCGCCCTGACAATATGCTCATCTGAACCTTGCCCACCAATACCAAGAATAAAACTGCGGTCAATTTTTAACTCATCAGCATCCAACGCGTTCAAATAGCTCAGCGACGAGTAACCTGTACCGAAATCATCAATCGACAAGCTGATACCTGCGTCCTTAATTAACTTCAGGTTGTTCATACCCAGCTCTGAATTGGTCATTAAGGTTGTTTCGGTAATCTCGACACATACTTGCTCTGGCGCAATAGAAAATGTCTCCATCAGCGCGAGCATACGCTGCGCTAAGGTATCTCTGGCCAATTGCACCGCAGAAATATTGATCGATATTTTACCGAAATTGATCCCACGGCTATTCCACTCAGCCATTTGTGCAAAGAGCTTCTGCATCAGCCAGATACCGATTTCCAGAATCTGCCCGGTTTCTTCAGCAAGCGTAATGAACTCATCAGGCGGAACCCAATCACCTTCTGCGATTTCCCAACGCATCAATACTTCAGCACCAGCAAGGCTGCCATTGTGGGTATACACCTGCGGCTGATAACGCAAACTAAAGCCCGCGCCAGACTGCAATGCAAGGTCAATATGCTGTTGCAAATAGACTCGGCGCTTGATCAGCTCATCCATCTCTTTATCAAAGAAACGGAAGGTGTTTTTACCTTCACGCTTAGCACGATACATCGCAATATCGGCTTGACGTAACATATTGGCAGCGTCTGAGTTTTTTTGATTACCAATGGCCACGCCAGCACTGCAAGTCATGTTAAACACCGCGTCGTCATAATGAAAAGACTTAGTGATGGCAGTCACAACATTACTGGCCAAGTGGGTTAACTGATCTTGATTGGTTACATTTTTAACCAGTATCGCAAACTCATCACCACCTAAACGCGCTAGCACGTGGCTTTCATCGAGCAAGGCTTGCAGGTTAGCCGTGGTATGAATTAACAATGCATCGCCAGCGGCATGGCCCATGCTGTCGTTAATATCTTTAAAGCGATCCAGATTGATAAAAATGACCGCCACTTCCATGCTATTGGCATATTTAAATACCCGATCAAGATGGCGCTCAAAATAACGACGATTCGGTAAGCCGGTTAATGCATCATGGTCAGCCACATACACAGCTTTTTCTTCTGCATTTTTACGTGCAGTGACATCCTCATGCACCGCAATAAAATACTCAACCTGACCGTTCTTATCTAAAATCGGCGTAATGGTTTGCTCAACCACTAAGGTATGGCCAAGCTTATGTCGATTAATCAGTTCTCCGCGCCAACTTTGACCCTCTAAAATGGTCGCCCACAAGGCCTTATAAAAGTCTTTGTGTTGATAACCCGAGTTCAAAATCCGTGGATTTTTTCCATTAATCTCTTCAAAAGAATAGCCTGTCAACAAGGTAAAAGCGTTATTAATCCAGTAGATATCACCCTTTTTATTGGTAATAAAAATCGCATTTGCGGTGCTTCTAATTGCGGTACTTAATAAGCGTATATCACCCTGTGCTTGCCAGCGCTTTTCGCGCAACACAACAATCACTAAGCTCGCCACAATAGTGACACATGAAATAATCAGCAAAAACCAACGCATCATCTGCTCATCATGCAACCAAGCAGCCAGCGCAGAAGTCTCATCCGAGAGCAGCACCAAAACTAAAGGTAATACCGAGGTTGAGCGATAGCTGACTAAGTACTTATCACCCACAATAGTCTCGCGTAACTGCCCCCAACTGCGTTCTTTAACCTGCTGCAACAGAGCTTGAATACTAGGCTCGACTTCACCTACAGACAGTAACTTTTGACCGTCGTAGCGGTACAAGTGGATATAAAAGCCAAAAGATTCCGTCACTGAAGCAAACAGGTTGTAAAAATACTGCGGATTAATTGAGGCCACTAACACTTGCGACAACTGTCCCTGCGCATCATGTACCGGCACACATAAAGGAATATAACTGTGTGCTGATTGAGCCGCAAAAAGATCATGGGGATAACGGCCTTGACGTGGATTTTCAATGACAAACTCAGTATGCGGCTCATTTGCCAACACCGCTAAGCAGGAATAATCCATCTGCACACCGACACTTTTTGTCACTGATGCCACCACGACTCCCTGCGTAGTGAGCACATCGATAGCTCTGATCTGTGGGGAGGCATATAATTGTTCGCGCAACACCGTACTGATATCAAAGGGCGGATTGGCATGTGCTATACGCTCAGACAGCGTTTGCATGGCGTTATTGACTGAAGAAAATGTACGTACCACAGCGTCTTCTAAGGCATGGAGTAACACCTCACTGCTGGTTTCCTGCTCAGCCAAACTGCGCGCTACGCCCTGACGTGCCGTGTGTTGCAATGTTATCCAAAAACAGAGCAAAACAAACAACATGGCCAGCAATACCCATTTCTGGCGCAACATCGCATTTTTTATTAAAGACACAGAATGAGCTAACACAGGTCAAATAGATTCCATAAAATAAAACAGCAATAAAACAGCAATCAATTACAGTAGTATCCATGATGAATATCGATACTGGATACCCTATATGAGACAACAGATTGGGCTCACCTTTTTAATGAAAAACCTACGTCTCAGCTCAACCTTATTATGCTTGGCCACACTTATTTTGGCACAGACTGCTTTTGCGATATCTGACAGAGAGCAAAGTATTCGCGACTCGGGGACTTTACGTGTCTGCATCTGGCCCGATTACTACTCCATCTCGTATAAAAACCATAAAACGGGCCAACTTGAAGGCATTGATATCAATTTATCGCGTGAGTTTGCCAAAGACCTCGGAGTCAAAGTCAAATATATCAGCACGCACTTTGATGTATTTATTAATGACATCCAAGAAGATAGCTGCGATATCGCAATGTTTGGCGTTGGTATTACCGCAAGCCGCGCTCAACATATTGACTATAGCGAACCTTACCTCAGCAGCAGTATGTACGGAGTAACCAGTAAAACAAACCCTATTCTTACAAGCTGGGAAGATATCGATCAACCTGGCGTTGTAGTGACAGTGCAAAAAGGCACTTACATGGAAAACGCGATGCGTAGCAGCCTTAAAAAAGCTGAACTCACTACCGTAACACACAGCAATCAACGGGAAATGGAAGTGCGCTCAGGCCGCGCTGATGTGTTTATCTCAGATTACCCTTATGGCCAAAAAATGCTGCAAGTGTATGACTGGGCCAGACTGCTGACCCCCAAGCAAGCCACAGAACAAATTGAGTACGCCTACGCCATTAAAAAGGGCCAACCGCAGTGGTTAGCCAGGATCAACAGCTTTGTGCAAGCCATTAAAGCCGATGGTCGCTTAGAGCAAGCGGCACAACACAACAACTTGC
>CALZAE010000104.1 GCA_945612235.1 uncultured Gammaproteobacteria bacterium
GTAGTGGATGACATCAGCCACATCACCAAGAAAAACGCCATCATCGCCACAGCAAAGTCGGCAAAAGCAATTTTCCAGGCGCCACCGTGATGGCCTGCAGCTATTTTCTTAACGCGCTTAACGATAATCGGCTGATTAGTATCCATAGCTGCTAACCGCCTCGAACCGCTTGCTCCAGCTCAGCAAAGGTCGGTCGATGCCCTCCAAAGAGCACCTTACGACCAAACTCTACCGCCAAGCTCGGCGGCATACCTGAGGCTGATGCCACCAAGGTTGCCTTAATGGCCTCATACAAATTGAGCTCTTCCTTGGCATCGTGCGCCAAGCTGGTGGCCAATGGTCCAAAGAAACCATAGGCCGCCAAGATACCTAAGAATGTACCCACCAACGCAGCACCCACGTGCTGACCCAGCGCTGCTTGCTCAGCCTCGCCCAGCATCGCCATAGTCACCACAATACCTAGAACCGCAGCCACAATACCAAAGCCCGGCAAGCCATCTGCCACACTGGTCACAGCATGGGCGGGGTGATCCAAGTCTTCTTTAAGGCTGGTTAGCTCCATATCAAACAAGCCTTCAAACTCGTGCGGCGCCATATTACCGGTGGTCATAATGCGCAAGTAATCGCAGACAAATTCAGTCATGCGCTCATCTTTAAGGATGGCTGGGTAATTACTAAAAATCGGACTCGAAGCTGGATCTTCAATATCCGCTTCAATGGCCATCATGCCTTCACGACGACTTTTATTGAGTACTTCGTACAACATTTTTAGTACATCTAAATACAGCGTTTTGGTAAAGCGCGAACCAAACATGGCTAACGACTTTTTAAACACTTGCATAAAGGTACTACTGGGGTTGGCTTGTAAAAAAGCACCCATGGCTGCACCACCAATAATCAGCACTTCAAAGGGCTGAATAATAGAAGCAATTTTACCACCCGATAAGACAAATCCGGCTAACACGCTACCGAAAACAACAATGATTCCAATGATTTTTATCATAAAGTAAGTCGCACTCAATGCAGAACGATGTGAAAGATAACAGCCTTGATCAATATTAGTTACTATGTTGCCACTAATACCCGCTGGGGCACAGTCTAGAGTCTACCTATATGACCAATATACTATCTAAAAAGAATAAAACTTTAGTGCAGTGGATCAAACAACTGGATAACACTCGCCTGCCAGTTTACAAAACACAGCGCGAACAGGCATTAGTCGCCTTACAAAGCACCGATAAGTCACTTGGGGATATTGCGCAAGTGATCAGTCGTGCACCCACTATTGCTTTTATTATTATGCGTGAAGCCAACCGCAACAGCAGCGCGCAAGCTGAGCCAGTGCAAACCCTAGAAAATGCCTTATCGCGCTTAGGTTTAGCTCGCTGCGGGGCGTTACTGCACAGTTTAGTTGATGACAAAGAGGCTGATATTCCTTTTGCCTTACGCCAAGTGTGGATGATTGGTCGTCATCTTAATGTGCAAGCCAACGGTTTATTTAGCACACGTATGGCACGCTTATGGCAGGAAATCCACTGGGGTAGTTTGCTCTTTTTATCGCCCAGCTGGCCACTACTGACGCGTCATCCTGAATTTTTTACTGAGTGGGAACGGCGAGTATTAGGCAACAACGAACCGGCTGTACAAGTAGAGCAAGAGTTGCTGGGCATGCCATTAACTGAATTGTGCTTAGGTTTGGCTGAGCATTGGCAACTGCCCTACTGGATTATTGAGGGTTATCGCTTGCTCAATGACAATCCACATGTACTGGTACAAGTCCTCGCGATTGCCCGCCATACTGAGCAGCCACTGTTACAACAACAAAAACTGGATGACTTACCGGCCCTCAACAACTGGTTTAACCGTCCAGCCAACACCTTAGTCTTTACCTGCGGTTTAGTGATGGCCGCACATAACTCTTGGGGCAATGAACAATGTGTGCGCTGGCAGCGCTTGATCAGTTTATATCTCAAACAAGATCTAGCCACTGTGCAACAAACCACCCACCAACTGGCCGTTGAACATGCGCGCCAACAACACACAACCGACCTGTGGCAGCCCGCCCAAGCACTACTCTGGCCGTGGGAGACTCTGCGTTTACGTCAACTCGCCGAGCAAGTGCAACTTGCTCCACCCAATAGCGATGACTTAGCGCGCTGGCGTCTGCACTGCACCGAACTGTTGCGCTCGCCTTCACCTTTTAGCAACCCAGTGCAACTGACCGAGCGCATCAGCTTAGCCTTACAAGCCTGTGGGCTGCGCAGAATCTGTATTGTGTTACTTGATCCTAATAGAAAACACCTGCAAGTTAGTCATCTCTACGGCTTAACACCTGAGCAAATCCCGCAGCAGTTTTACATTAGTGATAATGTGCATACACACTCACTACTCAATCAGTCCAACTGCCTGCTGATCACTAAGAGTAATGCCAGCGAGGTGCTGCCCCACTTACCCGCTGAATTTGCTGCTGTATTTAAGCGCACACATTGGGCGCTGGCCTCATTATCCAATGGCCAACGCCAGGTGATGCTGATTGCTGTAGACCAAGCAACAGCCGCGTTGCACCCAGTCACTTTGCAAGCTTTTCACAAAACACTCGAGCACATTGAGCGCGCACTGGTACTCTTTAGCTCGCGCAAGCGTTAACATAGGCCGATTAGAACAGTGCCGACTGTTGGTTAGCAGTTTACCTACCAAGCAAGCCAGGCAACTGAGTGCTGAACATAGTATTTTTATCTGCATGATCAGCAGCGTTATAACTTCAATAATTTTAGCCAAAGGGCCCAGTACATGGACATCAAGCAGCGTCTATTTATTTTTATGCAGTACATTTTGCCTCACCATACGCTGTCACGCCTGATCGGCCGTTTTGCAGAATGTGAAACGCCTTGGTTCAAAAACCGTCTTATTGCTTGGTTCATTAAACGCTACCAAGTCAATATGAGCGAAGCGCTACTTGAAGACCCGAGTGCTTACAAGCACTTCAATGATTTTTTTACCCGTGAACTCAAAGCTGATGCGCGCACCTTTGACGCGGCTGCACAAGCCGTCCTCAGTCCCGCCGATGGCGCGATTAGCCAACAAGGTAGCATTGAGCATGGTCGTATTTTTCAAGCCAAAGGCCACAGTTTTAGTTTGCTTGAGTTGCTCGGTGGTGATGCTGAGCGTGCCGCTCCTTTTATGGGCGGTCAGTTCTCGACAGTCTATTTATCACCCAAGGACTATCACCGCGTGCATATGCCCTTAACCGGTATTTTGCGTGAAATGGTGTATATTCCAGGGCGCTTATTTTCAGTCAATCAAACCACCGCAGGCAATGTGCCTGAGCTATTCGCGCGTAACGAGCGTGTCGCTTGCATATTTGATACAGAACAGGGCCCCATGGCTGTTGTGCTGGTCGGGGCGATGGTAGTAGCTAGCATTGAAACCGTTTGGGCAGGATTGATTACACCACCCATGCGAACGTTACGCAGTTATGATTACAGTCAGGCTGCACGACAACCCATCACCTTAGAAAAAGGTGCGCAAATGGGTCTGTTTAAGCTCGGCTCAACGGCCATCGTACTCTTTGGTCCTGGGCATGTGGCTTGGGAAGAAAGCCTGCAGGCTGGCAGCCCTGTGCAAGTCGGTCAGCGTCTTGCAGTAGAAATCCAGCAATAAAAATGTACAATCAACGATCGATATGCGCAGACCATAGGGTGACTGACTATTGTTTCGGTCACCTACAATATTTTAAGTTGGAATGTTGAATGGATACACAAAATCCAAGTTTACGTTTACAAGTACCCACTCCAGTACAAACACGTTTGGCGTTCTGTAAGCCGAATATGCGTGACTTGAAAATATGGATCCAAGACCTTCCCAAAGCTAATATTGGTGAGACTGCACGTTTACTCTATCAAGCCCTACAAGAACTCAATAATTTCAAAACCACAGCGGAAATACGCGTACAGCTGTTGGAAGCGCTGCGTCCTGAAGTGTTATTTATTAACTCACAGTTAGAGAAACACTTTCTCAACAACTCAGTGATGCTCGATGCACGCCCACAAAAAGTGGCAAATTTATGTCAAGCCTTACAAAACCTATTAACAGTAGGTTATAAACTTATTATTGCTGACACCATGCAACAACGTACGCCTATTTTAGCACTGGCCCTACAGCGCACGGCGCACAGTATGTTTGTGTCATTAGTGCGCACTTATCAACTGTACTCAGCAGCGCCTGCTTTGTTTTGGCTAGAACTGCATCAAGTATATTGGTTGGCGCGCAAGCAAAGCTTGCATTCTTTAGCAATTCGCGACAGCGCTTTAGCGCAAGTCAGCGAGCAAAGCGTGGAAGCCACTTACAGTTGTGCTTTATTACTCAGCTGCTCGCGTATTAACCAAATGCGCCAAAGTGATATCGCTATTTTAGCCCGTACCTTACCGAGCTGGAGTCACTTATCCACGCTACAAAACGCCAGCTTAGATAGCAGCTTATTTGTGATTGACCTCAACAGCGACGCGCCACCACGCTATAAAGAACTGATCGAACAAGATCATGTGCAGACTCGTATCGGTTTTAATACCCATGAATTGGCGCAGGCGCTGATTGACTATCAACAAGCCGACGCAACTGAAAGTAGCAAAGCTCGTCTTGCTGTACCCAAAGATATGTCTGGCACTTTATTAGCACAACTGTGCAGTGCCTGGGGCAATATTGCTAAGCGTGACTTTCAGCGCATCCAAAGCAAAGGCATACTACAAACCTGTATTGGTATGAGTGCTGTGCATTACTACCTATCGGATCAAGTCCCCTTTGAGGCTACACTTAAACTGCAGCAAGCCGCATACGTACAATTTAGTACTGATAATGGCCCAGCTGATGTGTGGGCGGAAGTCGTGGACAACAGCAGCACAGCATTTAACCCTCTGGATGTAGACCTCCTCGAATACAGCAAAGACAAAGCACCGGTTCAGCCCAAAG
>CALZAE010000105.1 GCA_945612235.1 uncultured Gammaproteobacteria bacterium
TTGAGCGGTTTGGCAGCACCACGAGTCCTGAGAGCAAGGCTCTAACACAGGCGATTGATGCAGTTCTGCAGTAGGTCAACTGACTGACGGACCCCGGTCACTGCCGTGTCAATATTTGCCAGACCAAAGTTGCCTCCTAGTCTGGGTGCAAAGTTGGGCGTCTGTTTTATTTCTAGTGATGGTGCTGATATCCGCTATTAAGAGCGGTAGGCGTAAAGCTAAATAAACCTATGCATCATGGCCTAGGTTTAGGATTTTTCACCCCTTGTTGCGCCTGTGCAGTGAGGGCATTTTCGGGCCACGGGTGCTTTGAATAACGCCCACGGTTATCTTTACGGACTTGGGGATAGACATTGCGCCAGAAGTTATACAAATCAGCAGTGACTGCTAAAGGTCGTTGCGCTGGCGAGAGTAGATGAATCAGTACCGCTACTTGACCGCCAGCCACTGTCGGTGTCGCGGTCCAGCCAAATAAAGCCTGTAACTTAGCGGCGAGTACTGGGCCGTTTTCTGCGGTGTAATCAAGCTTCACATTCTGACCGGTGGGGATGGTTAAGCTTGTCGGTGCTAGGGTGTTGAGCTGTTGCTGCTGTGGATAACTTAACAGGCTATTGAGTGCATCTGCTAGATTAAGATTTTTGAGTTCAGACCAGCGCCGCATTCCGCTCATAAAGGGCAATAGCCAGTCTTCTAAATTGCTTAACAGTGCCTCTTGGCTGACATCTGGCCATGCATCGGGAAATACTTGAGCGAGTAACTTAACACGCGCGCACCATTGTTCGGCATGCTCTGACCACTGCAAGCTGTGCAGGCCATTTTTGCGTACCGCATTGAGCAAGCCTTGCTGAATCAGGGCAGGATCGGGTTGCGGCAATTCTTTTTCAGACAAAATCAGCTCGCCGAGTTTGCGCACACGACGCGCGACCACTGTGCCGCGCTTATCATCCCAGAGGGCTTCTTCGCTTTCAGTGATCAGTGTGGATAAGTCTTGCTCGAGATCGGTAAGATTGACCGGTGCCGCTAGATAAATTGTGGCTTGGCGGGTTTTGCCATCCAGGTCGGCGGCCACCAGCCAGTCGTAACGCACTAGCGCGTCATCTTCACGTAGCGATGCACCTTTGCCATTACTCAGTTGGTAGCGCGCCGCTTGGCCGGTGCGACGTTGGCCGATGCGATCAGGATAGGCCAGCGCTAATAAACGTCCGGTATCGCTGGCGCTGGGAGAGTTATCCACAGGGTGGTTTTTCACCAGCAAGCGTTGAGCGTCTTGGCGGATGCTCTTTAAACGTGCAGGTTCCACGCGATGCTGTGATGTTGCACCGCGCAAGACTTGTAAACGCTCATGCATATCAGCACCAGCACTGGAGCCCAGTACATCGCGCTCGCCTAACAGCGCCGCTAATTCAGCAGCCGTTTGGCCAAAACCAATCTTGCGACCGCATAACACCATATTAGCTAGACGCGGATGAATACCTAGGTCGCGTGCGGCTTTACCATGTTCGGTGATGGCGCCATCTGTGGATAACATGCCCAGCAACTGCAATAAATCAGTGGCTTGGCTCCAGTGCGCAGTGGGTGGTGCAGCAATCCAAGTGACTTGAGCGGGATCACGTGTACCCCATTGTGCTAATTCCAGTACCAGTGAGACCAGATCGGCTTCTTGAATTTCCGGCGGGGTAAATTCAGCGAGCGCGCCTTGCTCGGACTCGCTCCAGAGCCGGTAGCATACGCCAGATTCAGTACGGCCCGCACGGCCTTTGCGTTGCTCGGCGGAGGCTTTAGAAACACGCCCAGTGATGAGTCGGGTCATACCACTATTAGGGTCAAATACCGCGCGACGCTGCTGGCCGCTATCAATCACCACGCGTACGCCTTCAATGGTCAGGCTGGTTTCCGCTATGGCGGTGGCCAGTACAATTTTTCGTGTGCCAGCCGCCGCTGGGGCAATTGCACGATCTTGTTCATCCGCTTGGAGATTGCCGTATAGAGGAGCAATCAGTACGGTGTCGGCAACCTGTCCACGTAACTGATTCTCTACACGACGAATTTCGCCAGCACCGGGCAGAAACACCAACAGTGAGCCATCTTGTTCTGCCAGCGCTTCGTGAATGACTGCCACGATTGGATCAATGATGTTGCGCTTATGGGGCTGGGGACGACTAGGTCGATACAATACATCCACTGGAAAGGCTCGGCCTGCACTGCTGATAATCGGCACATTGCCCAGTATTTTGGCAATTGGTGCTGTATCTAAAGTGGCCGACATCACCACAATGCGTAGATCATCGCGTAAGGCTTGCTGCGATTCACGGACCAGAATCAAACCTAAATCAGCATGTAATGAACGTTCATGAAACTCATCAAACAACACAGCTGCGTAATCTTCCAGCATCGGGTCGCTTTGAATCATGCGAGTGAGAATGCCCTCAGTGACCACTTCAATCTGTGTGCTGGCAGAGATTTGGCTATCCAGCTTGGTGCGATAGCCGACCGTTTGCCCAGCTTTCTCTCCCAACTGGCGCGCCATAAAGCTAGCGGCTGAGCGTGTAGCTATGCGCCGAGGCTCCAGCATTAAAATTTTCCGACCCGCACGCCAGGGTGCATCGAGTAAGGCTAACGGGACCCGCGTCGTTTTACCGGCACCCGGCGGTGCTTGCAGCAGAACTGTGGTGCTGTGCTCAAGGGTGTCTTTGAGTTCGGGGAGAATGGAATCGATGGGGAGCACAGTTGATTTTGGCCTAAATGGGAGATTCAATTAGGTCTTTATAATACAGTGCTAACTCAGTTAATAAACCTCAGTGTGGAATGTTGCTATGTCCATGTGTAGCGTCGAACTTATAAGGTCATCGATTAATTTCGTTGCAATGACTGTTACATTCCGTAACATAGAACGCCAATTTTCAAAACCACGTTGGACGTAATGTCTCATTCCGCAAGTGTTTCTCAATCCGCAGTACCTGACCCCGTTGTAAAATCCTCCTCGCACCGCTTCGGTGACCCTGTTGTACTCACTCTGACCATGGGCTTTATTGCTCTGTTTGTTGGGCTCTCGATTTATGATTCAGTTTGGCTCACAGCTTTTATTGGTGATGGCTTTGCATGGACAGCTAAGTATTTGGGC
Source organism: uncultured Gammaproteobacteria bacterium (assembly GCA_945612235.1). Classification (GTDB taxonomy): domain Bacteria; phylum Pseudomonadota; class Gammaproteobacteria; order Pseudomonadales; family Pseudomonadaceae; genus Denitrificimonas. Next base: position 3,122 of record CALZAE010000105.1, read on the forward strand.
TCATTTTTCCAGATGCTCTTGTTAGCCACCTTCTTTATCTCGATTGGTATTGCTCTAAGCCGTGCGGGGCAGGCCAAAATTGGTAATTTAAATACACCAGAAATCAGCACCTTCCGCTGGCTATCCATGGTGATGTGTACCTTATTAGCTGGTGGCGGGGTGTTCTTTGCTGCAGGTGAACCGATTTATCACTTTGTAGTGACACCACCGGCATTTACCACTGAAGCAGGTACTGCCGCTGCTGTAGCTCCGGCGCTGGCGCAGTCATTTATGCACTGGGGCTTTCTCGCTTGGGCGGTATTGGGTTCGCTAACTGCCATTGTGATGGCGCATGCGCATTATAATCTGGGCAAACCGCTGCAGCCGCGCACGCTGCTCTATCCGGTATTTGGTGAGTGGATTCTGACCAGTTGGGTGGGAGGTGTGGTTGATGCCTTGTGTGTGATTGCCATTGTGGCCGGTACCGTGGGTCCCATTGGTTTTCTCGCGACGCAGATGAGTTATGGCCTGCAAGTGCTGTTTGGCTTTAGTAATGGTTTTGCCACGCAACTGTTTATTCTGATGCTGCTGGCGGCGGTCTATATCATCTCGGCGATGAGTGGGGTTCATAAAGGCATTCAGATCTTGAGTCGCTTTAACGTGATTCTAGCTTTAGGCATTGCTGCGGTGATTTTCATCTTTGGCCCTACGCTGTTCTTAACCAACGTCTATCTGCAGTCGATGGGCGAATATATGACCTCGTTCTTCGCTATGGCAACCATGACCAGTGAGACAGCTCCTGAGTGGTGGCTGCAGTGGTGGACGGTGTTCTTCTTTGCTTGGTTTATTGGTTATGCCCCGCTGATGGCGATTTTCGTGGCACGTATCTCCCGTGGCCGTACTATTCGTCAGATGGTTATAGCCGTCGCGGTGCTGGCACCTATTGCCACCACGATTTGGTTTACGCTGCTGGGTGGTTCAGGCATCTATTACCAGCTGACAGGTGCTGTCGAGTTGGTCGATGCACTGGAGAACTTTTCCTTTGATGTGGCCACGCTGACCATTGCCCAAGCCTTGCCAGGCGGTATTTGGATGGCCGGTGCGATTTTATTACTGACAACTATTTTCGTTGCCACCACCGGTGATTCCATGAGTTATGCCATTGCCGTAGTGGGCGCAGGTCACGATGAGCCACATGCCTTGATTCGTGCGTTCTGGGGTGCTGCGATGGCAGTGATGGCGGGTATCTTGTTGTACTTAGGTGAGGGCCAGATTGGTGTGTTGCAGCAGTTTATTGTGCTGACGGCTATTCCGGTTTCAATCATCATCTTGCCGTCTTTATGGACCGGCCCACAAGCGGCCATGGCGATGGCGCGGGAGCAGAAGTTGCTGTAATAGCTCTAGTGTAAAGCATGCGTAATAGCGCAATAACAACGCCCCAGCAGATCAGTTCTGTTGGGGCGTTTTGCGTTGAGTGTACTGCTCAAATCGTGCTTTTTTATTCTGGCTTTGCTGTTATCCGTTGGCTTCGATCTGCATGGATTTTTGATAGCTGGCAAGGCTTTCAAGGTTCTCAAGGTAGCTTTTAACATGTGGATATTTGCTTGCGCATTTCAGCATGTTGAGCGCACCTTGTACGACAAAAGCTAACATAAAGTCTGCTCCGGTCAGGCGCTCTTCGACTAAGAATGCCTTGCCATTTAGATGATCATTTAAATATGAGAAAACCTTGTGAAACTCAGCTTCAGCATAGTGATCAAGGAAATTTAACGTGGTGCCAGACCGGGTTTCATATTGATTAAATACCTTCAATAAAAACGGCAGCATGGCTGAGCTTTC
>CALZAE010000106.1 GCA_945612235.1 uncultured Gammaproteobacteria bacterium
GCTGCGGGTTTATTTGTAGCGATTCCAGCGGTGTTCTTCCATCGTTTTTTACAGCGCCGAGTGGATGAGTTGGTGGTCAATATGGAGCAAGAAGCCATTAAGCTGGTTGAAGTAGTACAGGGTGATCGTGAGGTTGAGTTGCATGAGAGGCAAGCGTGAGATTCCCTCGTAAACCCCGCGAGCCGGTTGATATCAACCTAGCACCACTGATTGATGTGGTGTTTATTTTACTGCTGTTTTTTGTGGTCACCACCACCTTTACGCGTGAAACACAGCTCAAAGTTGATTTGCCGGAAGCGGTCAGCGGTGAGCAAGTGCAAGCTGAGGTTAAAGCTGCCTTAGAAATTTTGATTGGCGTTGATGGCTCTTTTGCCTTGAATGGCAAAAGCCTCAGTAAAAATGATCTCACAACTTTAATGGAGGCATTGCGCGAAGAGTCGGGCGGCGATAAAAGTATACCTGTGGTGCTCAGTGCTGATGGTAAGTCACCGCATCAAGCGGTGGTGACGGCAATGGATGCTGCGGCCAAGCTCGGCTTTGCCCAATTACGTATCACTACAGTCGAAGCGCAGGCAAAATAGTGGGGCTGGGTGAACGTTTGCAGCGCGCTTGGTATCAAGGCCATCGTGCTTTATATCTATTGTGGCCATTAGAACAGCTATATCGTTTTATCGTACAGCGTAAGCGTGCGCAATTTTTGCGTGGTAAAACTGAAACGTACCGCGCGCCCGTCCCTGTGATTGTCGTGGGTAATCTCACTGTGGGTGGTACGGGTAAAACACCATTGATTTTATGGTTGATTGAGTATTGCCGTGCGCAAGGCTTGCGCGTTGGTGTAGTCAGCCGTGGTTATGGTGCGCAGCCACCGAGTGTGCCTTGGAGCGTGAGCGCCAGTGACTCCGCACAGCAGGCCGGTGATGAGCCGCTATTAATAGTGCAACGCAGTGGCGTGCCCTTGGTGATTGCGCCACAGCGCGCGCAAGCCGTGCAGCAACTCTTAGCTGAGCAGGCGCTGGATATCGTTTTGTCCGACGATGGCTTGCAGCATTACGGCTTGGCGCGTGATATTGAGCTGGTGTTGATTGATGCCGCGCGCGGTTTGGGGAATCAGCGTTGTTTACCTATGGGGCCGTTGCGCGAGCCGGTTGAGCGCTTGCAAAGTGTCGATGCCATCTTATTAAACGGTGCACAGAGCGATAGCGAGCAGGGTTTTGCCATGCAATTGCAGCCCATCGAGTTAGTGCATGTACGCACTGGGCGACGCGAACCGCTGACCTACTTCCCAGCCGAGCAGCGCATACATGCGGTGGCTGGTATTGGTAACCCGCAGCGTTTTTTCAACACGCTGGAAACTTTGCGGTGGCTGCCTATTGCTCATCCTTTTGCTGATCATGCCGAATTTACTGCGCAAGATTTAGAGTTTTCTGATGATTATCCAGTGTTAATGACTGAGAAAGATGCGGTTAAGTGCCGTGCCTTTGCTGCAGATCATTGCTGGTATTTACAGGTTGCCGCGCAACCCTCAGCGGCCTTTGCTGCTTGGTTTGCACAGCGGTTACAACCTTTATTAACTGATTCGTTGTGAGGATATGCTGATGGACCCTAAACTTGTAGATATTTTAGCCTGCCCGTTATGCAAAAGTGGCGTGCAACTCAATGCAGATAAAACCGAGCTGTGGTGTAAAGCCGATGCTTTGGCTTTTCCGATTCGTGATGATATTCCGGTGATGCTGGAAACCGAAGCGCGCACCTTAACCACTGATGAGCGTTTGGATTAAATCATGACTCAAGCTTTTACCGTGGTGATCCCGGCACGCTTTGCTTCGACACGTTTTCCGGGTAAGCCGCTGCAAGATATTGCCGGCATGCCGATGATTCAGCGTGTGTGGCTGCAAGCGAAGAAAAGTGCTGCACAACAGGTGGTGATTGCGACCGACGATCAGCGCATTTTCGATGTCTGCCAAAGCTTTGGTGCGCAGGTGGTGATGACCCGTGACGACCACGAATCAGGTACCGATCGCTTAGCTGAGGTGGTGGCGCAATTAGGCCTGCCTGCTGATGCCATTGTGGTCAATGTTCAGGGTGATGAGCCGTTGATTCCACCGGCGGTGATTGATCAGGTGGCAGATAACTTAGCGCACTATACGCAAGCAGCGATGGCCACCTTAGCTGAGCCGATTATCGATATTGCCAGCGTACTCAATCCGAACGTGGTGAAAGTCAGTGCTGACGTGCAAGGCTATGCCTTAACCTTTAGCCGTGCGCCACTGCCTTGGCCGCGCGATGCTTTTGCTAAGAGCCAAGACATGATGCCTGAGGGTGTGGATTTTCGTCGTCATATTGGTATTTATGCTTACCGTGCTGGCTTCTTAGCTGATTTTGTCGCTTGGGGACCCTGTGCGTTAGAACTGACTGAGTCTCTCGAGCAATTACGTGCTTTATGGAATGGTGCACGTATTCATGTGGCCGATGCCGTAGAAGCACCGCCAGCTGGCGTGGATACGCTGGAAGATTTACAGCGTGTGCGTCGTTTTTTTGAGGAATAATAATGAAAGTTTTATTTGTCTGTCTGGGCAATATTTGCCGCTCACCCACTGCTGAAGGGGTGTTTCGTAAGTACTTGGCTGCGTCACCCTTGGCCGATAAAGTCAGTGTGGATTCAGCCGGTACCGCAGATTGGCACACAGGTAAAGCACCTGACCCACGCACCTGCGCTGCAGCGTTAAAACGTGGTTATGATTTATCTAAGCTGCAAGCCCGCCAAGCCACAGCTGAAGACTTTCATGAGTTTGACCTGATTTTAGCCATGGATAAGAGCAATTTAGCCAACCTTGAAGCTTTGCGTCCAGCCAATAGCCGTGCTGAGTTGGATTTGCTGCTACAGCGCTACGACTTACCGCGCAGCGAGGTGCCAGACCCCTACTATGGTGGCGAGCAAGGTTTTGAAGATGTGTTGGATTTGCTGGAAAACGCCAGCCAAGCACTCTTAGCCGAATTGCAGGAGCGCGTGTGAATTTACTGATCCAGGAGCATGTATCGCTCAAAAGCTACAACACCTTAGCGGTGGACGTAGCAGCACGGTTTTTTGTCGCGGTACAGTCGCTTGAGCAGTTGCAAGCTGCCTTAGCTTGGGCGCAGCAGCATGATAGAGCTGTGCTCTTGCTCGGTGGGGGTAGCAACTTAGTGCTGACTGCCGACCTGGATGTTTTAGTGATACATGTACAACTGCGCGGCATTGCTGTGCTCAGTGAAGATGCAGAGCATGCGCGGATTGAAGTGCAGGCCGGTGAAAACTGGCATGATTTTGTGCAGTGGAGTTTGGCGCAAGGCCTCAGCGGCTTAGAGAACCTTAGCTTGATACCGGGCAATATCGGTGCGGCACCCGTGCAAAACATTGGTGCGTATGGCGTTGAACTCAAAGACCACCTGGAAAGTGTGTTCTGCTTTGACCGTGACACGCAGAGCACCCAGCGTCTCAGCGCTGAGCAATGCCAGTTTGCCTATCGTGACAGCCTATTTAAACGCGAATCCGGTCGTCGAGTGATTTTGAGCGTGATCTTTAGGCTGCCCAAGCAGGCCATATTGCAGTTGGATTACGGTGATTTGCGCGGGTATTTAGCTGAACAACAGATCGGTGCGCCCACTGCGCAAGATGTCAGTCGTGCGGTATGTGCCATTCGTGCGCAGAAACTGCCAGATCCCGCTGAGTTGGCCAATACCGGGAGCTTCTTTAAAAATCCTGTGGTCAGTGCTGAACATGCGCAGCGTTTACAAAAAAGCTATCCAAATATTGTGCGCTTTGCCCAAGCTGACGGTCAGGTGAAACTAGCTGCCGGCTGGTTGATTGATCAAGCCGGCTGGAAAGGAGTACGCCAAGGCGATGCTGGCGTGCATGCTAAGCAAGCTTTAGTGTTGGTCAATTACGGTAGCGCCACAGGTCAGCAAGTTCTTGAACTGGCTGGGCAAATACAGGCTGATATTCAGCAGCGTTTTGCTGTTGAGTTAGAAATTGAGCCGAATGTGTTGGGTCAGTCATAGCTTTTACTTAAGCCCAGTCTGTTCAGTTGGGTGAGGTGAAAAGTCATCACTGATATATGAGTGATGACTTTGGTTAAATGCCGTTACATTTATCTATACAGTTGCTTATCTTTATCTGTACATATCTTGTACGCAGTAAATATCTTTATGCCATAATCAGTCATACATGCTCATAGAGATAAAGATAATGTCGCAATCTATTCGTTGGCCACTGTTAATTATATTGGCAGTTTTAGCAGGGCTATTGCTGTGGTTTATTGCCGGGCCCAAGGCGCAGGCGATTACTCAATCAGCCTCTTTGAATTTGGCGCAGCAAGTGCACAGCTTGCCGGATGTAAACGGCACGCCGAGTCGCAGTTTGGATACCCGCAAGCCAACCCTAGTTAAGCTCTGGGCGAGTTGGTGTCCTCTATGTTTGTCGGAGTTGGGGCAAACTGAAGCGTGGGTCAGTGATCCTGATTTTGCTGGCGCAAATCTGCTGACTGTAGCCTCTCCTGGAATCTTGGGTGAGCAATCACTGGACGCCTTTAAGGGTTGGTACAGTGGTTTGGATTACCCGCAATTACCGGTGCGCTTGGACAGTAGCGGTGAATTGGTTAAGCGTTTGGGGGTTAAGGTGTACCCAAGTTGGGCCTTGATTGATCAGCGCGGTCAGTTGGCGCGGGTGATTAAAGGCAGTATCAATAAATCCCAAGCCCTGGCTTTACTGAAAGATGCCGAAGCGAACTTAAGCGCGGCTGAACATACCTTTTACCAGCCCAAAGCCAATCAAGAGTCAGTACCAGTGCAGGCGCGCACTGTTTATCTGGCCGGTGGCTGTTTCTGGGGTGTGGA
>CALZAE010000107.1 GCA_945612235.1 uncultured Gammaproteobacteria bacterium
CTGCTTTGATTAAACTGCACAGCATACAAGCGCTCATCACAGCGCAAAGTCTATTTTTTAACGCATGTATTTTACTACTGAATATATTTGAAGGATGAACTGATCGATGAGCACCGACTCTTTTGCAGCAATGCCCAATGCCGAAGGTTATTTTGGCCCCTATGGCGGCCAATATGTACCCGACCACCTCAAGGCATTGATGAATGATATCAACACATCCTATGAAGAAATCTGTGCCTGCCCTGAGTTCCAGGCTGAGCTGGCCAGCTTATTTACTGATTATGTCGGTCGCCCCAGTCCCATTTTTCACGCCAAACGCCTGAGCGAGCAACTCGGTGGTGCACAAATTTATCTGAAACGTGAAGACCTGAATCACACCGGCGCGCACAAGATCAACCATTGCCTTGGCGAAGCTTTATTAGCCAAGTTTATGGGTAAAAAGAAAGTGATTGCCGAAACCGGTGCCGGCCAACATGGTGTAGCGCTGGCAACCGCCTGTGCTTTGGTCGGTATTCCCTGTGAAATCCATATGGGTCAGTCGGATATCGAAAAAGAACATCCTAACGTGGTGAAGATGAAAATCTTAGGCTGTACTTTAATTCCAGTCACTGCAGGCGCCGCGACCTTAAAAGAAGCTGTTGATAGCGCCTTTGAAGAGTATCTGAAAAATCCAGAAGATTTTATCTACGCCATTGGCTCTGTGGTTGGCCCACACCCGTTCCCGAAAATGGTACGTGACTTCCAGTCCATCATTGGCCGCGAAGCGCGTGAGCAGTTTCTAACACGCCACCAGTGCCTACCCGACTACGTCACCGCCTGTGTCGGCGGCGGCTCCAACTCCATCGGTATGTTTACTGCATTTTTACAGGATATTGATGTGCAATTAGTCGGTGTCGAGCCCGGCGGTGAAGGCATCGAAACCCAGCGTCACTCGGCAACTTTGACCAAGGGCAAACCCGGTCAACTGCACGGCATGGCCTGCTATGTATTGGAAGATGCCGACGGTAACCCAGCTTCGGTGCATTCGATTGCCTCAGGCTTGGATTACCCAGGTGTTGGCCCGCAGCACAGCTACCTCAAAGACTTGGGCCGCGTGCAATATGATCATGTCAGCGATCAAGAAACCTTGGATGCCTTTATGCGCTTATCGCGCGTGGAAGGTATTATTCCAGCGCTAGAAAGTGCGCATGCTGTGGCTTGGGCAATGCGTAAAGCGCCAACCTTGCGCAAGGATCAAAGCATTTTGATTAACTTGTCCGGTCGTGGCGATAAAGACGCAGATTATGTAGCGAACTTGTTGGGCTTGTAAGCAGCCCTAATCAGCAGACAAAAAAATACCGCTAGGCCAAAAGCTCAGCGGTATTTTTTATTGTGTACTGTTCGATTTATTGCGCTGTTTTAGATAACAACTGCATCGATTTCATTTGTTCTTGAACTTCTTCCTCAGTCAACACACGCTTAGCTTGTAAGTAGCTGGAGTTCCAATACTTGCTGCTGAGCTTATCGACTCGCACTCCACCGCTGCGCTTACTTGATGAATGAATAAACTCATCATCGCCCATGTAGATACCGACATGAGTCACGCGGCCGCGACCACGATCATTAAACAAGATCAAATCACCAGGCTCTAAATCAGCGCGAGCCACCACTGGTGCATCCATACTTAATAACGCACCTGTGGTACGTGGCAGTTGAATACCCAACTCTTCTTTATAAACGTGACTAACAAAACCACTGCAGTCAAAGCCAGTTTTACGACTGCTACCACCGTATTTATACGGGGTGCCGAGTAAGGTTTTGCCACGATCCAACAAGCTATCGCTTAAACTTGGAAAGCTGTATTTGAGCTCTGCCGCTTCTTGCAACTCAATGGCCGCTTGCTGTGCATCGTCAAAACGGTCCAATACAGCCACTAATGCACGAGAGTTTAACTCTATCGTGTCACGCTTCACTGCCACAGCTTGAGTGTTATCAGCATTAAAGTTGGCACAGGAAGCCAACACTAAACAGCTCAAGCCACAGGTTATATTCTTTATAAATTTAGACATACATACAAAATGTTTTCATGATTTAGCGCGCTAATATGCCTTGCATTGAGCCAAAGTGCAAATTTAATGACCGATTAATGTGACTTGCTCAATGATTTACCGTCAAAGCCAACAGCATTGATATCTGACACAGGGGCCTGCCGCTCTGTGTCTGCCAGATATTAAAAGCCTCTTGCACCGCACTTAAGTCGCGCTGACTGGTGGGGTTTTTAGTCACAATATCCTGCGCTACCAATGCAGCAACTACATCATTACTGAGTACAAAAGTGTCTTTACCAGCCATTCGTAAAAAACGCGGCGCGGATAACCCGCCCAACTGATAACCCTGCTTAGATAAATAACGCCACAAACCCACAATATCTTGCTCAGGCCACTGCGCTAAAAACGCTCCAAAACTGCCATGCTCCCTAGATACATCCAGCAGCATTTGCGCATTACGCGGCACACTTTTCAGCTTACCTAAATGGCGAATAATGCGCGTATCTTGCATTAAACGTTCGATATGCTCGGCGCTCATCAAGACGACTTTTTCAGGATCAAAGCCCCAAAACACCTCTTCAAAATTCGGCCATTTTGCATCGACAACACTGTGACGTAAACCGGCGCGAAATACGCGTAGGGCCATCAGTGATAAATAACGATCATCACTGACTGCGGTCAATTGAGCCGCTGTAGCCGGGATCGGCAAGCGCGCCTCAAGCGCAGCTAAAGAACCAAAACGGTTGATACCGTATTCAAGCATCCACTGAAAATCTTGCATGTGACTTATGCACCTTTATCTGCGTTGCCAGTTCAATTATAAAGTGAGTATTAATCCGGTTTAACTTGTTGTGCCATTAAACGCTGCGCCATTTCATCCAGCATCTTCTGCTCCTGTTTATCAGCAGATTTCTGTGCATCATCTCGGTAGCGCTGTACCAATTTACGCAGCCCTTCAACACGCGCATAGGCCTGCTGCCACACAGTACGCGCCTGACTGAGATTATGCTCATGCCAAGCCAGACTTTTATGTTGCTGCTCAACTGCCACTTCCAGTTGTGACAAAAAACGCTGATAGTTCATCAGCCACTGTCCGCTGACACCGGTTTGGCCCTTATCAATCCACTGCTGCTGATAGTCGTCACGGTACTGCTGCAAATTGTCTAACTGCTGCTGCGCTTGCTGCAAAGCACCTTGGTAGTGAGCCAACTTACCAGCAGCTTCACGCTCTTCATTTTTCGCCATATCAATCACTGGCAGTAAGCGCTGTACCCGACGTTTCATTCAGTCATGGTCCTTAAGAGGCAGGATTAATCACAGACAACAAATGCGCTGTACTTTTTTCAAGCGTTTCAGTTTCACGTAAGCCTTGGCGTAAAAACGCTGACATATGCGGGTAGCGCTCAATCGCCAAATCAGTATCTTTATCTCCGCCCGCTACATAGGCACCCACGCTGATCAAGTCACGGCTTTGCTGATAACGCGTCCACAGTTGCTTAAAGCGCTGTGCAGCCTTAAGGTGCTCTTCAGAGACGACTTGCGGCATTACCCGGCTGACAGACTGGCTGATATCAATCGCCGGATAGTGGCCTTCCTGAGCGAGATCACGCGACAAGACAAAGTGACCATCGAGCACACCACGCGCCGCATCGGCAATCGGGTCTTGCTGGTCATCACCCTCTGATAATACGGTATAAAATGCAGTAATAGAGCCACCGCCTTTATCGGCATTCCCCGCGCGCTCCACCAGCTTAGGCAGTTTAGCAAACACCGAAGGTGGATAGCCCTTGGTCGCAGGCGGCTCACCAATGGCCAGAGCAATTTCACGTTGCGCTTGAGCATAACGGGTTAAAGAATCCATCAACAATAAAACGTTGTAATTTTTATCACGAAAGTATTCTGCAATACGTGTGCAATACATCGCCGCACGCAAACGCATCAAAGGCGCATCATCCGCGGGCGACGCCACAACTATGGCGCGCTTAAGGTCTTCTTCACCGAGAATTTCCTCAATAAATTCTTTCACTTCCCGGCCACGCTCACCGATCAAGCCGACAATCACAATATCGGCTTTAGTAAAACGAGTCATCATCCCCAGCAACACACTCTTACCCACCCCCGTACCAGCAAACAAACCAATACGCTGGCCACGGCCTACGGTCAAAATCCCGTTGATACTGCGAATCCCCACATCTAAGGATTCACTGATCGGGGTACGCTGCAAAGGGTTAATAGCTGGGCCTTCCATTTGCACCCACTCTTCGGGCTCGATGCGGCCTTTATCATCCAGCGGACGACCCGCGCCATCGAGCACTCGCCCCAGCATCGACATCCCCATGGGCATGCGATCAGTACCGGCAATCGGCACCACCCGCGCACCTGGAGCAATACCAGTGAGGTTACCAATGGGCATTAAAAAGACTTTTTCTCCAGAAAACCCCATCACCTCAGCTTCAACTTCAATGGCTTGATAACCATCGTTATTGATCACCATACAACGGCTGCCCACCGGCACTTGCACGCCCTGCGCCTCTAAGGTCAGTCCGACCATGCGAATCAGCCGCCCTTCAATCAGTGGCTGTTTGGATAATTGCGTGGCCTGTGTATAGCTGGATAAACGCCGGGCAAAACTGGTGCGCTGCAACTGCATACAACCTCCTGATTATTGGGTTGGCGCAGCTTGATCGGCGGACTGCTCAATGGCTGTATCAGTGACTGACGTCTCGTGCACAGGCTCAATCTGCTCAGTTTGCGTAGTAGTTGCTGGTTCTGGTTCTGGTTCTGGTTCTGGTTCTG
>CALZAE010000108.1 GCA_945612235.1 uncultured Gammaproteobacteria bacterium
CAATTACATATCGGTGTTTTGCATCTATAAGGCTTGGCGTCTGGATCTCTACATCTAAGAGTGTTATGTGTAGAAGGAGTTTTAACAAGTTATAGCAGAAATCCCCCGCTTCTAAAGTGGTGGGTAGTTCATTAGGAGTGATAATAATGAAAAAAATACCGTTGCTGATAATGGCGTTACTGGGTTTTGCACCGGGCGCTTTTGCAGATTGGACGCTACTCAATGATGAGTCCTCGCTGCATTATGTGTCGATTAAAAGCACTGATATTGCCGAAATTAATAGCTTTAATAAGCTCAGTGGTACGGTAACTGATCAGGGTGTCGTATCTTTTGATGTGCATTTAGCCAGTGTCGATACCGGTGTTGCTATCCGTGATGAGCGCATGCAAGAGATGTTTTTTGAGGTGACACAATTTGCGCAGGCAAGCGTCAGTGGTGACGTGGACCTAGCGCGAGTGACTGCGCTGGGCATCGGTGAAACCTATAGCGATACCATCCAATTACAACTGTCGTTGCATGGCGTCACACAAGACGTTAGCAGTCATGTGCAAGTGACCAAGTTAAATGCAGGTAAAGTTTTGCTCACCAGCTTAGAGCCGGTGATCCTAAATGCGGCACATTATAAACTAGCACAAGGCGTAGAAGCATTGCGTGAGATTGCCGGCTTACCAGCAGTCAGTCCTCTGGTGCCTGTGACCTATAGCTTGGTTTTTCAACAGGATTGATTGCGTTGTAGATTTGCAATAACGCGGATCATTAACCTATTCATGGTGCTGGATCAAAAGTACAGTCACTGCGCTCTGTGTCGAGTTGATTGAACTCAATACAGAGCGCAGAACTGTTATTCATTCGGGTTTAGATGGGGTAGCGTGATATCACAGCCAAGTCATGGCCACCTGGGATATCGGCTTTACGCACAGCCATCACTTTTGCACCTGAGCGCAAGGCTCGGCCAGTGATTTCATCGACAATACCATAATTGACTGCGTTGCCTTCGGCTGCAAAAGACACGGCACCGGTTTCGTCATCAATCGCACCCTCGACTACGCCATCAATATCCACCAGTAAGCGATCTATGCCGCCAAAAGTGGCTAAGCGAGCTGCATCGGTAATATCTGTGGTGGTGCGCTGTTGCCCTGTGCGCTGCTCAAATAAACGATGGAAATCTTGTATTTGCTCAGCATAGTGAGCGTCGAGCACGGGGCGCGCTGCGCTGGCTAAATCGGATTCGCTTAAGTGCTCGGGATTACCAACAATTGTGCCTTGGAGTGCTGGAATGACGCTCAATGAGCGAAATAAAGCTTCAAGGGGTTTGGTGGTGGCTAAAATCAGAGGTAGGTCTGAACCACTTAAAACTGGGCGTAGGGCTGCATCCACTTTACGTACAAAGCGTGCTAAGTAAGCACTTTGACCTTGAGCACCATGGCGGTGACCTGTGCCTGAATAATCCTTGTTTGTGGCTTTGCCGCCCGCGGTGGCGGCATCGGTTGGCATATGTTGCACGCTGATTTCGCGCGCAGGTAAGTCGGCTGATACGGCAATTAAACGCACTGCATTTTCTGATAACGCTAAAATATGCGCTGCATGTGGGAAGGTAATAGCGCGCAGTAATGGCTTGAGATGAAAACGATCTGATACCTCAACAATATCAGTGAGCTTATTGGCCATGCGGTAGGTGCGTATTGAGTCTGGAGTGGCCAAAATGGCTAGGCTATTGGCCTGATGATTCCAAAACTCCTCATCCGTAGCTAAATCAGCAAATTGCTCCTGCAATGCGGCGATTTTCTGTTTATCTAAACCGGCTGCTTCCAGTTGTGCCACGGCTTTCTTGACCAGATTGCCAAGGTTGATACGGCTCTGTTCGGTTTCACGACTGATCGGCGTGGTGGGCAGATAAATAGAAATACACGCTTCAGAACGGACTCGGTTAAGCGCACCGATTTCTTCAGCGGTGGGCATATCGACATAGTACATAACAAGCCTCCTGCAAATTATTGAGTCTTGACTGTACCAGAACTGTATCGAATGCATAGCTGAGCTAGATCAGTGGTTTATGGGGTCGATTTGTTGCGAAATATTTTAACTAGGTAGGGATAAGTGGTCTTTTAGCTACTTAATATTTTTTACCGCAGTGCATTTGGGGTAGGTTGAGCAGCCCCAAAACGGGTTGCCAGCATTGTCCCCGCGCTGCGCCGTACGCACCACCATGGGGCTGCCGCATTCAGGGCATTTTGTTTTAGCACTGTGGCGTAAGCGTTTTTTTAACTGTTTAACATGGCGGCGATCAGTGGCGCGTGAAGGCTTTAAACGCTCCGCTTGAATATGCGCCAGGACTTCTTGCACTTGCTGCTCTGAGAGCACCACTTCGCGAAAGGATTTAATGTAAGCAATATAACCCATGCCGCGGGTCACGTTGGCAGGTAGCGGTGATTTAAAGGTGCTCACGCCGACAAAAGCCACTATTGAGTGCAGTGCGGTAGTGGGTACATTGAGTAGCGCGTCCAGCGCTAAGATATGTTTGTAGTTTTGTCGCAAGGGATTTTGAAAGGCAAATACTTGACGCCCCAATTGTTGAGTCCATTGTGCTTGGCGAGCACCGCCGCTGATGGAGCCTTTCATGTTTTTAGTTTCAACCACAAATATGCCAAAACGCGAAACGAAAATATGATCAATTTGCGTTGAGCCATTGGCAGTGGCTAAGGTGACATGATGTAGACGGTGGTAAGTGCGGGCGGGTAAGCGCAGTTTGGCTGCAAACTTTACTAGGGCTTCACCCAGCAGGCCTTTAAACCAGCGGGTTTTAAATAGGCTGAGCAGCAGTAATACAGGAAATAACCACCACAGCATATTCAGCGCTGCAGTTACTATGTGAGTGACATTCATTATTTATTCAGTGCCTAAGGCCATATCAACGACAGTGTTCAGAAGGGGGTAGAGTTAAGTGCTGAGTATGCGTGATACACACTCAGTGCAGCTTGGTGCATCCGCTCAGATGAGCGACACACAGTTGATTTGTTTTCTTTAAAATCAATAAGATACGAATCATTATAGCGCTAAAACTGTATAAATTAACAGCCAGTATCTGCTGCTAATGTGATCGATCAATTAATAGTGCTTTGCTGTTGTTTTTAAGCAGACTCAGCGAGGGGCGTTATGCTTAGGGAGAGCTTATGTGTAGTAACGGAAAAACCATCATTGATACTGAAAATTTACCGATCAAGCTGTGGCTCGAGCAAGAGCAAATGGATGAGGGAGCTTTAGAGCAAGCGCGTAATCTAGCCAATCTGCCTTTTGCCTTTAAACATATCGCCATCATGCCCGACACCCATCAAGGCTATGGCATGCCGATTGGCGCGGTCTTGGCCACGCAAGGTGCGATTATTCCTAATGCGGTCGGTGTCGATATTGGCTGTGGTATGTGCTCCTTGCGCACCAGCTTGACTGAGATTGATAACGATGAGCTCAAAGAAATTATCAAGTTGATTCGCGCGACTATTCCTGTGGGTTTTGAGCAGCATGCAGAGGCGCAAGATGCCGCATGGATGCCGCCCCTACAAGGTGATTTGCCGATTGTTAGGCAAGAGTACGACAAGGCTTTATATCAAATTGGCACATTAGGCAGCGGTAATCATTTTATTGAAATTCAGCGCGGTTCGGATGGTTTTATCTGGATTATGATTCATTCAGGTTCGCGCAATCTAGGTTTTACCGTGGCCAATCATTATCACGCCATTGCCGAGCAATTAAATAGTGCCGCTGGTGAAGATATCTCCACTGATTTGGCGTACCTGCCGCACACATCAGAGTATTTTGAGCTGTATAAAAACGAGATGAATTACTGTCTGGAGTTTGCTTTGGCTAACCGTACTCTGATGATGGAGCGCGTGAAAGCTGCTTTTGTGCAAGTGATACCTGAGGTGGAGTTTGCCGACTTTATTAATAAACCGCATAACTTTGCCGCTGAGGAAGAACATTTTGGTGAGATGGTTATGGTGCACCGTAAAGGTGCCACGCGTGCGCGTAAAGATGAGTGGGGCATGATTCCAGGCTCGCAAGGTACACGCTCGTTTTTGGTCAAAGGTAAAGGCGAAGCACAATCTTTTCAGTCGTGCGCACATGGTGCCGGGCGTATTATGAGTCGTGCTCAAGCGCGTAAACGTTTGGATGTAAAAACCGAGGTCAAAGGGCTAAAAGCGCAAGGGATTTTGCATGCCATCCGCAGTCGTAAAGATTTAGACGAGGCGCCCGGCGCATATAAGGATATTGATGAGGTGATGAGCCAGCAAACTGATTTAGTGGAGGTGCAGATTGAGCTACAGCCGTTAGCTGTGGTGAAGGGCTAAACGCAGTCAGCATGCTTAGTTTGCATTGCGCGAAAATTTACCATCTAGATACAACCTGCCCAGTGCAACTGTGGCGGCGCACTGATAAGTTTTTCCAAACCAGCATCGCTAACATGGCCCTGTTGCTGTTGCTGTTGCTGTTGCTGAGCTGAGGCGACTTGCTGCTGGGCGGGCGTGGTGTTTTGCGCCATAACTGCAGAAGCGCTAAACCTAAAGTGACAAATGAAATGAGAGTTGCTCGGTAACAGAGCGTTAGAAAAGGGCAGCTCAAAGCATTAAAAGACCTCAGAACCGTAGAAAATATTTAGCGTGATTTTAACGCTGTGCTACTTTGAGTGATGCAGTAACTGTACACATCATTATTGAATTTCATGGAGGCAGCAGATGGTTGCCGTAACACCAACACCTTATGTCACAGCCGTGCAGTTAACGGA
>CALZAE010000109.1 GCA_945612235.1 uncultured Gammaproteobacteria bacterium
GCTGACACCTGCCGCTTGTTTATGATGTTTGCTGCGCCACCGGATATGAGCTTGGAGTGGTCTGACGCAGGTATTGAAGGCTCCAGCCGCTTTATGAAGCGTGTGTGGCGTTTGGCTTATAAGCATGTGAATGCGGGCAGCCATAACGGTCTAGACCTTGCTGCATTAACTGATGCGCAAAAAGACATTCGTCGCTCGATCCATGCGGTGATTAAGCATGCCAGCAACGATGTGGGCCAACACCAGAAATTCAACACCGCCATTGCGCAAGTGATGACGCTGATGAATGTGCTGGAAAAAGCCCCAGTCGAAACGGCACAAGATCGTGCGCTACTGCATGAAGGTTTAGAAACCGTCGTATTGTTGTTAGCACCTATTACGCCACATATCTGTCACGCGATTTGGCAGCAACTGGGCCACACCACACCAGTGATTGATGCGCCCTGGCCGCAAGCTGACGAGAGTGCCTTGGTACAAGATACGCTCAACATTGTCATTCAAGTGAATGGTAAGTTGCGCGGCAGCATTGATGTGCCTGCTAGCGCCAGCCGTGAAGAGATTGAAGCTTCCGCACGTGCCAATGAAAACGTGCTGCGCTTTGTTGACGGCTTAACCATTCGCAAAGTGATTGTGGTTCCAAACAAGTTGGTTAATATTGTTGCCAACTGATTGAGCTGTGCTTTTACTCACACCTGCCTGACCTCACAACGGGGTTAGGCACAGAGGATATACCATGCTAAAACGCACTATAACGGTACTGGGTCTGGCTTTTTTGCTGACCGCATGTGGCTTTCAATTACGCGGTACGGGCACCATGCAAATGGCGCTGACTGAACTGAATTTTGCTGCCCGTGATGCTTTAAGCCCTTTAGGCAAACAAGTTAAACAAGGCCTAGACAACAATCAGGTCACTATTTCCAGCAGCGCTCCATTTACTCTGTACGTAGGCGCTGAAGAAACAAGCCGCCGCACTGCCAGCTTCACTGCCGGTACCCGCAGCGCTGAATACCGCATCACCAGTTCGGCCACTTATGAATTACGTTCAGGCAACCTGCCGGCACTGATCAAAGACCGGGTTGAGGTGCAGCGCACTTACGCACACAATCAAGATAACGTCACAGGTTCAGGCCAAGAAGAAGCCATGCTGCGTGAAGAAATGCGTCGTGATTTAGTCATGCAATTGATGATTCGCTTACAAGCCATCACGCCAGCACAACTGCAAGACTTACAAGATCAAGCAGAGCGCCGTCAAGCAGCTGAGCAAGAAGCACGTGCCGCAGCTATGCGCGCACAGCAACAAGCCGATGAGCCACAGCAATCACCAATTATTTTACCTTAGTGATTTAGGGTCTTGTGCAAGCAAGACCCGACCTTTGCCCTATGCGCATTTATCCTGAAAAACTCAATGGCCAACTCAAACAGGCCTTACTGCCGATCTACTTGGTCAGCAGTGATGAGCCTTTGTTGGCTCAAGAAGCCAGCGATGCGATTCGCTCTGCCTGTCGCCAAGCCGATTACAGCGAGCGCCAAGTGTTTCATGTGGAGCGTGGTTTCGACTGGAATATCATCCGCGAAGCCAACGCCAGCTTGTCACTCTTTGCCGAGAAACGTTTGCTGGAGTTGCGTATTAATTCAGGTAAGCCGGGCGATCAAGGCAGCCTTGTTTTACAGGAATATTTAGCCCGCCCCGCAGAAGATACTGTGCTGCTGATTAATGTTCCGCGTTTGGATAGCAGCACGCTAAAAACCAAATGGGCGAAAGCCTTAATGGACAGCCCACTCTGCGGTTTTGTGCAGCTGCCCAATATCAATATTGAGCAATTGCCCAACTGGATTAATCAGCGTTTAGCCCAGCAAGGCCTGAGTGCTGATCCTGCGGCGATTGATTTAATTGTGGCGCGTACCGAAGGTAACTTATTGGCGGCAGTGCAAGAAATCGAAAAGCTTAAACTACTGACCAATGCCACTCATCTGGACGTGGAAACTATTCAAGCCAGCATCGCCGATAGCGCCCGCTATGATGTCTTTGGTTTGGTGGATGCTGCACTGGAAGGCGATGCGCAGCGCAGTTTGCGCATGTTGGCGGGTTTGCGCAGCGAAGGTACTGACATCCCAATTATCCTCTGGGCTGTCGCCCGTGATATTCGCCAGCTCGGCACGCTTGCCCAACAACTCAGCTCAGGCACCAGCCTGGATCGTGCCTTGTCACGTGTTTGGCCAGCGGCACGTAAACCCTTGTTTGCAAAAGCGCTCAAACGCTTATCCGGCGCACAGTGGCAACTACTCCTCAAAGATGCACAACTGCTGGATGAGCAGAGCAAAGGCCAAGCCACCGGTGATGCTTGGGTGGGCATGGCGTCACTGATTATGCGTATGTCTGGCTCGCGTTTAGCTATTTTTGAGCATCAATAGCTGATAAAGGCGAAGCTGCGCTACTTTTTTGCTAAACTGCCCGACTTATTCATTGGAGCAGTCGCATGTCGCAGATCTATCAACACCGCGCCCGTAAGCGTTTTGGTCAAAACTTCTTGCACGATACTGGTGTGATTGATCGCATTATTCGCGCTATTGCTCCACGTGAAGGCGACCGTATGCTGGAAATTGGCCCAGGCCAAGGTGCAATAACACAAAGCCTGGTCGACAGTGGTGTGCAACTGGACGTGATCGAAATTGACCTCGACCTCGTCAGCATTTTGCAAGACCGCTTCGCCCTCGCCAAGAACTTTACTCTGCACGAAGGTGATGCGCTGAAATTTGATTTTAGCCGCCTCAATCCAGAACCCAGCAGCCTGCGTGTGGTCGGTAACCTGCCCTACAATATTTCTACACCGCTGATTTTCCACCTACTTAACAACGCCCATGTAGTGCGTGATATGCACTTTATGCTGCAAAAAGAAGTGGTTGAGCGCATGGCTGCTAAGCCCGGCGGCGGTGATTGGGGGCGCTTATCGATTATGGTGCAGTACCATTGCCGCGTTGAACATCTGTTTAATGTGGGGCCCGGCTCGTTTAGCCCACCACCGAAAGTCGACTCGGCCATTGTGCGCTTAACGCCACATGCGGTATTACCTCATCAAGCACAAGATGCTCGGGCGCTGGATCGTATTGTGCGTGAAGCTTTTAATCAGCGCCGCAAAACCTTACGCAACACCCTAAAAAATGTCTTATCCGCTGAAGAAGTTGAAGCTGCGGGCGTGGACGGCAGCTTGCGCCCTGAGCAATTGGATATGGCTGCGTTTGTACGCTTAGCCGATCAGTTGTCTGCGCAGCCGGCTGCAGAATTATCTTGAGAACACTATGAACAATCTGTGCGATACCATTGATATCCGTGTGAAGACACGTTATTTGGCTGATCACTCTGCCCCCGCTGAAAACCGCTATGTGTTTGCCTACGACATCACCATCCGCAATAACGGTACCGATTCAGCACAGCTGTTAAGCCGCCACTGGATTATTACTGATGGTGACGGCAAGACTCAAGAAGTCCGTGGCTCAGGCGTGGTCGGTGAGCAACCCGTGATTGATGCTGATGATGAGTACAGCTACAGCAGCGGCACCTTAATGACCACAGTCGTGGGTAGCATGCAAGGCAGCTTCACCATGCGCGCTGAAGATGGCGAAGAATTTGAAGCCATGATTGCGCCCTTTGGTTTAGCTGTACCGGGCGCTGTGCATTAATGGCGACCTATGCCGTGGGTGATGTACAAGGCTGCCTTGAGCCGCTGCAGTGCTTACTCGATCGCGTTAATTTTGACCCCAGCCAAGATCAGCTCTGGCTGGTGGGTGACTTGGTCAATCGCGGTCCGCAATCGCTGGAAACGCTGCGCTTTCTCTATGCCATGCGTGATTCTGTAGTGACAGTTTTGGGTAACCATGACTTACACCTCTTGGCGATTGCTAACCATGCTGCACGTGTTAAAAAGAAAGATACCTTACGTGACATTCTGCGCGCGCCGGACCGTGACGAGCTACTCTTTTGGCTGCGCCAGCAACCACTGATGCATCATGATGCCGAGCGTAAGATCAGTATGGTCCACGCCGGTATTCCACCGCAGTGGACCATACAAGATGCATTGGCACGCGCCGATGAAATGCACCGCGTACTGCAAGATGACAGCCTCTTTATTCCTTATCTTGATGGCATGTATGGCGATCATCCCACGCAATGGAATGATGAACTGGCCGGTATTGAACGCTTGCGCGTAATCACCAATTACTTCACGCGCATGCGCTTTTGTACTCCAGCAGGCAAGCTGGATCTAAATAGCAAAGAAGCTGCTAATGCAGCGCCAAACGGCTTTGCCCCGTGGTTCAGTCACCCTGAGCGTTTAACTAAAGACGATACGATTTTATTTGGACACTGGGCGGCTCTCGAAGGCAACTGTTCTGCTCCCAATACGATTGCGCTGGATACCGGCTGCGTCTGGGGCGGAAAAATGTCGTTGTACAATATCGACACCCAACATTTTGAACGCTGCGCCTGCAAGCCAGCGGCCTAACTTTTTATCTTCAGCGAGGACGCTATGGACGCTTTTAAACGTATCAGTGTTGAACAAGCCAAAAACCTCTGTGCCGATGGCGCGGTGATGGTGGATATTCGCGATCCAGAAAGCTTTGCCAGCGGGCATCCCGCCGGCGCTATTCATCTTGATAACCAATCACTGGCTGAGTTTATTGCTCAAGCGGACTTGGATGCACCCACTATTGTTGTGTGCTACCACGGCCATTCCAGTCAAAGTGCTGCAGCCTA
>CALZAE010000110.1 GCA_945612235.1 uncultured Gammaproteobacteria bacterium
GATCATCAAGCGCAGTTTATTGGTTGTCATCAGCCGCAGTTTATTGAGCGCTTTGAGATGCTGGATAAGGCCGCGCCGAATGCGGTGTTCTTGCTCAATACTGCGCATCCCATTGATCAAGTCTGGAATGAACTGCCACGTCGTATGCAAGAGCAGATACTGGAGAAAAATATTCAGGTGTACTGCATCGATGCTTATGCAGTAGCGCAACAGGCGAATATGGGTAAGCGCATCAATACCATTATGCAGACTTGTTTCTTCGCTATTTCCGGTGTGGTGCCGCGCGAGCAAGCCATTGCTTCAATTAAAGATGCAGTACAGGCCACCTATGGCAGTAAAGGCCAGAGTGTGATTGATTTTAACTTCCGTGCGATTGATGCCACGCTGGCGAATTTGCAGCAGATGCCGGTGCCTAAAGCCGTCACTAGTACCTTTGAGCGAGCGCCCTTAGTCGATGCCGGTGCGCCGGACTTTATCAGCCGCTTTACCGCGCGTTTAATTGCCGGTGAAGGTGATCGCATTCCAGTGAGTATGATGCCGGTGGATGGTAGCTTCCCGCTGGGTAGTGCTGCCTATGAAAAACGCAAGTTGGCCTTAGAGATTCCGGTGTGGGATGCCGACCTGTGCACCCAGTGTGGTAAATGCACCATGGTCTGTCCGCATGCGGCAATTCGCAGCAAATTGGTGCCGCAAGATTTAGTCGCGGCAGCACCTGAGACCTTTAAGTCCCATCAGGTGCTGGGCCGCGATTATCCGCAAGATCATGTGATGATGTATCAGGTGTCACCGGATGACTGCACGGGCTGCAGTCTATGCGTGGATATTTGCCCGATTCGCGATAAGTCCAATGCCTCGCATAAAGCCTTAAATATGCAGCCGATCGAGCCGCTGCAAGCGCAAGAGCAAGACAACTGGCAGTTTTTTGAGGCCTTACCTGAGTACGATCGCAGCGCAGTGAAAACCACCACCATTAAAGGTGCGATGTTGATGCAACCGCTGTTTGAGTTTTCTGGTGCTTGTGTTGGCTGTGGTGAAACACCTTACTTAAAACTCGCTTCGCAGCTGTTTGGTGATCGCATGGTTGTGGCTAATGCCACCGGTTGTTCCTCGATTTATGGTGCCAACCTGCCGAGCACACCCTGGACAGTCAATAGCGAAGGTCGTGGTCCCGCGTGGAATAACTCCTTATTTGAGGATAACGCTGAGTTTGGTTTAGGCATGCGCATTGCCATTGATCAGCAGGAAATGTACGCCAAAGAATTGCTTGCAGAGTTACGCGAGAACATTGGTAACGAGTTGGTGGATGCTTTACTCAATGCTGAGCAAAACACTGAACAAGACATTGCTGAGCAGCGTGTGCGTGTGGCACAACTGCGCGAGCGCTTAAGTGCATTGCCCAACGAGTCGCGCGCGCAAGAGTTACTCACGGTAGCTGAGCAATTGGTCGTACGTAGTGTGTGGATTATCGGTGGTGATGGTTGGGCCTACGATATTGGTTATGGTGGCGTGGATCACGTTCTGGCTTCAGGTCGTAATGTAAATATCTTGGTGCTCGATACCGAGGTCTACTCCAATACTGGTGGACAAACTTCCAAAGCCACGCCGCGCGGTGCGGTGGCGAAATTCTCCAATGCCGGTAAGCCCACTGCGAAGAAAGACTTAGCGATGTTGGCCATGGGCTATGAAAATGTTTATGTGGCGAAAATCGCTTATGGCGCTAAAGATACACAAACCCTACGTGCCTTTATTGATGCTGCCGCACATGATGGTCCATCGCTGATTATTGCTTATTCGCCTTGTATTGCGCACGGCGTTGATTTAACCCATAACCATCGTCAGCAAAATCTAGCGGTTAAAAGTGGGCATTGGCCACTGTTCCGTTATGAGCCTGCGCGTGCGGCCAAAGGCTTGAATCCTTTGCGTTTGGATTCAGCCGCGCCCTCGATTGATTACACCGAGTTCAGCTCGACGGAAACGCGCTTTAGTATGCTCAATCGCACCTACCCCGAAGCGGCCAAACTCTATCAACAGCAAGCACAAGAGGATGTGATTGCCCGTTTCTCCCATTACCAAGCATTGGCTGATTTACCCGGTGCTGCAGAACTCGACAAGAAGGAATCCGGCGATGATTGATTTATCCACTGAGTATTTGGGTCTTAAACTGAAAAATCCGCTGGTGCCGTCGTCATCACCGCTGACCGGTGATTTAGACAGCGCGCGCCTACTTGAAGATGCCGGTGCCAGTGCGCTGGTGATGCCGTCTTTGTTTGAGGAAAGCATCTTGGCCAGTGAGGCGGCTGCGGTGCGTTTTCTACATGAGCAGGACTTAGGCTTTGCTGAAGCTAATAGCTTTTTGCCGGTGCCAGATGAGTCAGTTTATTTAAGCGAGCTGGATGAGTATTTGGCTTATATTCAATCGTTAAAAAGCAACCTGTCGATACCGGTGATTGCCAGCCTCAACGGTATTTCTAGCGAGGGTTGGACCCGCTATGGTAAGCAACTGCAAGAGGCTGGCGCGGATGCTTTGGAGCTTAATGTCTATTATGTGGCCGCGGATATCTTTGAGTCGGGTGCTGAGGTAGAAGCGCGCTATGTTAAGGTGTTGCGTGAGCTGAAACAGCATGTGAGCATACCCATTACCATGAAGCTGTCGTCGCAATTCAGCTCGGTGGGGCATTTTGTGCGCAGCTTGCAAGAGGCGGGTGCTGAGGGCGTCTCGTTGTTTAACCGTTTTTATCAGCCGGATATTGATCTGCTGACCCGTGAAGTGGTGCCGAGCATCAGTTTGTCCTCTTCTTATGAAAATCTGCTGCGTATTCACTGGGTGGCCACGCTGTTTGGCAAGGTGGATTTATCCTTAGCCGTCACCGGTGGTATTCATAACGCTGAAGATGCGATGAAGGCCTTAATGGCCGGTGCGGATGTCACTCATTTGTGCAGTGTTCTGCTTAAACAAAGCCCGCAAGCGGTGGCGCAGATTGAGCAGGGGATGCGCGAGTGGATGGAAGAGCATGAATATGCGTCAGTGCAGCAGCTCAAGGGCAGCGTCTGTCGTGAGCGGGCCATTGATCCCAGTGCTTATGATCGTGCCAATTATGTGCAAGTGATGCACAGCCATCGGGGTGCTAAAGGGGTCTGGCGCTAATCTCTCAGGCTTAATTGAGCTCCAGTACGGTTATCCACAGAAGCTGTGGATAACCGTGTGGGTAAGTTGGTTGTAGATAGCTGCAGGGCTTATGTGGTGGGGCTGTAGCTTAGATTGGTGAAAAATCAAACGCTATAAAATACCCTTTGTAATCAACATGTTAAGCATATTTAGTCAAGCAGCTCACATTTTCTTTGAAAAAATAACAAATACAAAAGTCAACCTGTAAAATGTGGACAAGTTTATTAAAAACCCCTGCGCAGGGGTTGACAGTAGCCGCTGTGCAGCGTTAAAGAGTAGCCTCTAAAAGGGCCGTAAATGATGCAGATTGACTGGCCTTGCCAGTATCTGGCTAAGCTTGTGTGACACCATGTCGCAGTATGAGCACATTAGGGGCTTGCCTCTATTGCTGATCAGTAGGACGAACTGCGCTCTAAGGTCTGGGGTGTTTACAAGCGCAGTTGGCTAAAGCGTAGTATATTAAGTGCAATATAAATTTTAATCGTTAAAGCGTAGTGCAACATGACCGTTAATCCATTTGATCCCGATCACCTTGAACAGCACGACGATGATTTAGCCGTTGCTCCAGCTAAACCAGCGTTACAACCCCCACCCATGTACCGTGTGATGATGTTAAATGATGATTTCACACCTATGGATTTCGTGGTGGAGGTGCTCGAAACCTATTTTTCCATGAATCGTGAGCAATCCACGCAGATTATGCTTGCGGTGCACCAACAAGGCGAGGCAGTGTGTGGTGTATACACTCGTGATATTGCTGAAACTAAAGCGCATCAGGTGATTCAATATGCACGTGATTGCAGCCATCCATTATTGTGTGAAATAGAAAAAGACGTATAACAGACACACAATCTAAAATGAGGTGAAACCATGTTGAATTTAGAACTTGAGGTCACCCTCAATCTTGCATTTAAAGATGCACGCGTCAGTCGTCATGAATATATGACGGTTGAGCATTTATTAGTGGCCTTGCTGGATAATCGCGAGGCGGCCAAGGTGTTGCGTGGCTGTAATGTTGATCTTGATGCGTTACGCAAAGATCTGCGCACCTTTATTGATACCAATACACCTTTATTAGCAGATCGCTCTGACGAAGTGGACACGCAACCGACCTTAGGTTTTCAGCGTGTACTGCAGCGAGCAGTGTTTCACGGACAAAGCTCAGGTAAAGAAGAAGTGGGTGGTGCCAGTGTGCTGGTTGCTATCTTCAGTGAAGTTGATAGTCATGCTGTGTATTTATTAAAGCAGCATGATGTACAGCGCTTAGATGTGGTCAGTTATTTGTCGCACGGCATTGATACTGAACGTAATCCAGCAGCGACCGACGATGAAGAGGATGGTGCCGACAGCGCACCCAGTAGCGCTGCAGCTAATCCATTGCTTGACTATGCGCAAGATCTGAACGAGCAAGCACGCCAAGGCCGCATCGACCCGCTCATTGGTCGTGAGCATGAAATCGAGCGTGTGGCACAAATTCTAGTGCGTCGTCGTAAAAATAACCCATTGTTAGTCGGTGAAGCGGGTGTAGGTAAAA
>CALZAE010000111.1 GCA_945612235.1 uncultured Gammaproteobacteria bacterium
GCCCTGAACTGTTGCGCTTAAAAGACCGCCATCAGCGTGAGTTCTGCGTAGGCCCAACTCACGAAGAAGTGATTACCGATTTAGCGCGCAATGAACTGAGCAGCTACCGTCAACTGCCGATCAATTTTTACCAGATCCAAACTAAATTCCGTGATGAAATCCGCCCACGCTTTGGCTTGATGCGTGGCCGTGAATTTATCATGAAAGATGCTTACTCATTCCATACCGACCAAGCATCTTTGCAAGAAACTTATGACCGCATGCACCAAGCCTACTGCACTATCTTTACCCGCTTAGGCCTCAACTTCCGCCCAGTGGAAGCCGATACCGGATCCATTGGTGGTACCGGCTCGCATGAGTTTCACGTACTGGCATCATCAGGTGAAGATGATATCGCCTTTAGCACAGTTTCAAACTATGCAGCCAATATTGAAAAAGCTGAAGCACTGCCGCGTGAGAGCAGCCGCCCTGCAGCCACTGAAGCAGCACGCATCATCGATACTCCAGATGCTAAAACCATTGAGCAACTGGCTGAGCAGTTTTCAATCGCCATCGAGAAAACCATTAAAACGCTGATTGTGCGCGGCTCGAAAGAAAAGACCCTGGTCGCGCTCGTGGTACGTGGCGATCACACCCTGAATGAAATTAAAGCAGCCAACCACCCAGCAGTCGCCAGCCCACTTGAGTTTGCTAGCGATGCTGAGATTTTAGAGGCGTGCGGCGCTAACCCAGGCTCACTGGGCCCGAAAGACTTAGGTATTCAATGCATTATCGATCGCTCAGTGGCCTTTATCAGCGACTTTGTTGCTGGTGCCAACCAAGACGGCAAGCACTGGTTTGGCCTGAACTGGGAGCGCGACTTACCGCTGCCAGAAATAGCTGACCTGCGTAATGTGGTAGCTGGTGACCCCAGCCCAGATGGGCAAGGTGTACTGGAAATCAAACGTGGTATTGAAGTCGGTCACATCTTCCAACTGGGCACTAAGTACAGCGAATCCATGAACTGCACAGTGATGGGTGAAAACGGTAAGCCCGCCACCCTGACCATGGGTTGCTACGGTATCGGTGTATCACGTGTGGTCGCTGCAGCGATTGAGCAGAACCATGATGAGCGCGGCATTATCTGGCCAGCAGCCTTAGCACCCTTTGACGTAGCGATTGTGCCACTCAAATACGATAACGCTGAAGTGCAAGCCGCTACCGACAAGCTCTATGCAGACTTAACTGCAGCAGGCTTTAGCGTGCTACTTGATGACCGTGATAAGAAAACCAGCCCCGGTGTAAAGTTTGCTGATATGGAACTGATTGGTATCCCGCAGCGCATTGTGATCAGTGAGCGCAGTCTAAAAGAAGGTACTTTAGAGTACAAAGGCCGTCGCGACACTGAAAGCCAGCATATTGCGATTGAGCAAGCCCTGGACGTGATCAGCAGCCAGTTACGCGCCTAAGTCGCATAAAGCCTCAGCCTTCAACCATTGAGGGCTGAGATGCTTTACAGCGCTTTTAAACAGCACAACGCTTCATACATCAGTTTACGCACATCCCGCATCACAGCCTCATTACATGCGCTTCAATGCAGGCTCAAATAGTATCGATGCTTAATCATCAAAGCCTTGTGACCAACCTTGGGCATCAAGTAGACTGCGAATTGCATCCAATGCATAACCACGCTGCGCTAAAAAACGACTTTGCTTGGCCTTATCTTTAATATCAACAATTTGCCCATCGAAACGCCGCTGCCACAGTTCGCGCATGCGCTCATCCCAGTCCACTTGAGCTTCACTTAAGGCTTGATCGACATCTGCACGAGCTAAGCCGCGCTGGGTGAGTTCTTCACGAATGCGCATCGGCCCACGCCCTTCGTTAGCGCGACTGCGCACATAGCTTTCTAAATAGCGTTCCTCAGACAGCAAGCCATCTTCGGTTAAACGCTGCAATTCAACTTCAATCATGTGCGCATCAGCACCACGTAACTTGAGCTTGCGCGCCAATTCAACATGACCGTGCTCACGACGTGCTAATAGGTTCATCGCGGCACGGCGAATGGAAACGGGAGTGTCTAACATAAAAGCCTCATAGCAAAACGGCATGAATGCGTTGCTGCATCATGCCGTTGTGGTATTACTGGACGCTGATTTTATTCGTTGTCTTCTGGCTCAACCTTGCTCGCTTTAACTGTCTTGGCGGCTTCTTTTGCAGCCTCTTCAGCAGCGGCCTTGCTCACAGGGCCTGGAGCAAGTAATTGATCACGGATTTGCTGTTCTAACATCTGGCACAATTCTGGATTTTCTTCCAAGTAACGCGCGGAGTTCGCTTTACCTTGACCAATTTTAGTACCTTGATGGCTGTACCAAGCACCGGCTTTTTCCAGTAAACCTAGCTGTACACCCAAATCAATGATCTCGCCATTACGGTAGATACCTTTACCGTAAAGAATCTGAAACTCAGCCTGACGGAAAGGTGCCGCAACTTTATTCTTCACAACTTTAACGCGGGTTTCGTTACCAACGATTTCGTCGCCTTCTTTCACAGCACCAATACGACGGATATCCAGACGTACTGATGAGTAGAACTTCAGTGCGTTACCACCAGTCGTAGTTTCTGGGCTACCGAACATCACACCAATTTTCATACGAATTTGGTTAATAAAAATCACTAAGCAGTTAGCGTTTTTAATGTTGCCGGTAATTTTACGCAGCGCCTGACTCATTAAACGCGCTTGCAGGCCAACGTGGGTATCACCCATATCGCCTTCAATTTCTGCCTTAGGCACTAGAGCAGCAACGGAGTCGATCACTATCACATCAATCGAATTTGAGCGCACCAACATATCGGCGATTTCTAGCGCTTGCTCACCGGTATCAGGTTGAGATACATAAAGGTCATCAACGTTGACACCCAGCTTACTGGCGTACTCAGGATCTAACGCGTGCTCAGCATCAATAAAGGCACAAGTAGCACCAACTTTTTGTGCTTCAGCAATCACTGATAATGTCAGTGTGGTTTTACCCGATGACTCAGGACCATAAATTTCAACAATACGGCCCTTAGGTAGACCGCCTATGCCCAACGCAATATCCAGACCTAAGGACCCAGTCGAGATGGCAGGAATCGCAACACGCTCATTATCACCCATGCGCATGACAGCACCTTTACCGAACTGGCGCTCAATTTGACCCAGCGCAGCGGCTAAAGCTTTTTTCTTGTTCTCGTCCATTATAGATCCTCATAATTGCAATTGGGCCAAGCCCTAAATACTGTATAACTAACCAGCATTATCCACAGTCTTTATTGATTAGGCAAATGTTTATTTAACCACTGCTGCCAAGCTGCAGCCTCTCGCCCTTCTATTAAACACAATAGACCAGCTAAGGCAGCTTGCACGGTTTGCTGACGAACGGCATCACGGTCTCCGGCAAAGTGCCAGCAACTTGACTGCACCTGCTCACCATCCGCCCAAGCCAGCCACACAGTGCCCACAGGCTTCTCTACACTACCGCCGCCCGGCCCAGCCACACCGCTCACCGCCACAGCATAGCGCGCAGCGGATAAACGTTGCGCACCGCGCACCATGCCTTCGACAACCGATTGACTGACCGCACCATCACGCTGCAAATCAGCAGGAGCAACCTGCAAGACGCGGGTTTTTTGGGCGTTAGAATAGGTGACAAAGCCCACTTCAAACCAAGCTGAACTGCCAGCAATGCGCGTGATAGCTTCAGCAATACCACCGCCAGTGCAAGACTCTGCAGTGGTGACTGTGGCGGTGTGTTGCTGCAACTGCTGGCCTAATAGACTCGCTAGCCAAGTAATGGCGTATTGATCTGCATGACTCATTACATCAACTCCTCAAGCACCGATTAAAAACCCAAAGAGGTCACTGATTGTGGTTTCGGCCACAGCAAAGCCAAGGTATGCTCAATACTCGCCAGCTCACCACTGCCATAAAAGCAATCGACGGGAGACTGCGCTGCAGCGAGTAAGTCTTGCTTGCTCAACTCACTTTGCAGACGTCTGGCAACTGCAGCACCGGTATCAATCAACTGCACAGACTCTGAGACCAAACCACGCAGCAAAGGTTTAATCAGCGGGTAGTGCGTGCAACCTAAAATCAAGGTATCGCAATCAGCCGCAAGCAATGGCTCAACATAAGTCTGCAGTAACGCTCGGGTTGCAGGACTGTTTAACTCACCCGCTTCAATCAGCTCAACTAAGCCCGGACACGGCTGCGTCAGCACTTCGACATCGCTGGCATAACGCTCCAATAGAGCCGCA
This sequence comes from uncultured Gammaproteobacteria bacterium, assembly GCA_945612235.1. GTDB lineage: Bacteria > Pseudomonadota > Gammaproteobacteria > Pseudomonadales > Pseudomonadaceae > Denitrificimonas. Next base: position 4,276 of record CALZAE010000111.1, read on the forward strand.
AAGCGTGCGCTACGCAGCGTACCGGTAGTGGCTAATACACCAATTTTGCCATTTTTAGATGCTTGCACCGCAGGTTTCACTGCAGGCTCCATCCCGACAATCAACACATCCGGCCAACGTTGACGCAGTTCGGTCACCGCTGCGGCCGTCGCTGTATTACAAGCCACGACAATGGCTTTCACCGGCTGCGCAAGTAGAAATTCACTGATGGCGATACTGCGCTGCACAATAAATTCTGCTGACTTTTCACCATAGGGCACATGTGCGCTATCAGCGATATAGATCAGTGATTCATAAGGCAATAAATGACGAATTTCATGCAGGACGGAAATCCCACCCAGCCCTGAGTCAAATACACCAATGGCAGCCTG
>CALZAE010000112.1 GCA_945612235.1 uncultured Gammaproteobacteria bacterium
TTGAGGGTTTGGCGCAATTCGCTATCGGCAAAGGCTTGGCTGCGGCCATTGTCCAGCAGCACCAAGTGCACTTCTTCCGGGCCATCCAGCTCGCCGGGCTGGCGCGGGGCCGAAATCATATTGACGTAAGTGGTGATGCCTTGCCCCAGTGCCGAGCGCGTCAGTAACGACAGTAACGGTACGGTGTCTTGTAAATTGGCTACGACTTTTTCAATACCGGTGACCGCGATATGCACCGGCGGCACAGTTGTCGACATGCGGCCATTGCCTTCGTTTTCTACCAGCAATAAAGTGCCCGTTTCTGCAACGGCAAAGTTAACGCCTGAGATACCGATATCGGCATGGAAAAACTTCTCGCGCAAAATGCCGCGCGCTGACTGAATCAAACTATCCACGTCATCGGTGTAGGGCAGGGCTAAGCGGTGCTCAAATAAGCGCCCCACTTGCTCAGCATTTTTATGAATGGCCGGCATAATAATGTGCGTGGGTTTTTCATTATCCAACTGAATAATGTATTCACCCATATCCGATTCCAGCGCTTCAATACCGTGTTCGGTGAGGTGCTCATTCATGGCCATTTCTTCACTGACCATGGATTTGCCTTTAATTACCTGTGTGGCATTTCGTGCCTTGGCAATCTCTAGCACAATGGCATTGGCTTCTTCGGTGGTGCTGGCCCAATGCACCTGCACGCCTTGCTGGGTGAGGTTGGTTTCTAGCAGTTCCAGTAAATCCGGCAACTCAGATAAAGCACGCGCGCGGACTTTATTACCCAGTTCACGCAGGTTTTCACGCTCGTCTTCATCAGGCATGGAGATAATGCGTTTGCTGATGAGCGAGTCCATGGCGCTGCGCATATTGTTGCGTAATTGCTGATCTTTTAGCGACAAGTGCGAGTTGGCTTTAAGGTTACGCGCGGTGATATCGACAGCGTGAATACGTTGACTGTTCATGCGCGTGCCTCCTGCTGAGCTTGGGTGCGCTGCCAGAGAAAGCTGGCTAAGTGCTGTCCGAGCAAGGGGATATTTTGCTTCTCAAAAGCACCGTTGATATTCATTAAGCAACCGCAGTCAGCGCTGACCACTTGCTGTGCGCCACTGGCCAATAAGGATTGCGTTTTATCTGCGACCATCGCGCCAGAAATGTCTGGCATACGCACTGAAAAAGTGCCGCCAAAACCACAGCATTCACTTTCATGGTCATGCTCGACACGCTCGACTTGAGTTAACTGAGCGAGCAGGGCGCGGGCGTGCAGATGGGTATTCATTTCACGACGGGCCGAGCAGGAGGTATGCAGCGCAACTTGGGTTGGCGCACCTTGATCAGTCAACTCGACTTGGCATACATGCAATAAGAACTCAGCTAATTCATAGGTGCGTGCTGCTAAATCATGCACCTTGGCCAGCATCTCCGGCTCATCTTTAAATAAGTCGGCGTAGTGTTCGCGAAACATGCCAGCGCACGAGCCTGAAGTCACTACCACCGGCCAATCATTAGCAAACAACTTGAGCTGCGAGCGCGCCACTGCACGGGCTTGTTCGGTATAACCAGAAGTGTAAGCCGGTTGCCCGCAGCAGCTTTGTCCCTGCGGGAAGTCTACGCTAATCCCTTCACGCTCTAACAGGTGAATCGCATCCATCCCCGCTTCGGGGAAGAATAAATCTACGACACAGGTGCCAAATAAATAGACCTGTGTGGGCTTAATACTAGGGTACTCGCGCGCAGGTTTACGTGGCGGAGCAATGCGAGTGTGTTGTGGCGCTGCGTTATAAAATTGATCGCTCATCGTAAACTCCGGCGGCGTGCAGATAAAAAATAAGCGGGCCGTGCTGGCTTGGCTGTGAACAGTAGTCACCGGCCCGCTGGGTCTATCGATTTAAGGTAGCAGTGGATCGCTGACGCCCATGACTACCACGGCAAACAATAGAATCACACCACTGAAAAACGCATAGTAGAGCGTCGGCCAAATGGTTTTTCTTAAGATCGTACCTTCCTGTCCCAGCAGTCCCACTGTCGCAGAGGCGGCCACTACGTTATGAATGGCAATCATATTACCTGCAGCAGCACCTACGGCTTGACCCGCAACAATAATTGCCGTGGAGATACCTAGGTTCTCTGCGACACCAAACTGGAACTGGCTAAACATCATATTACTGATGGTGTTGGAACCGGCAATAAAGGCACCTAACGCACCAATACTGGGCGCTAATAGCGGATAAATATCACCTACGCCATCGGCAATAAAGCGCGCCATAGTGATGGGCATACTAGGTATGTCTGCTGCGTTGACGCCAGAGTTAATCAAAATACGCACCATAGGTACGGTGAACAGCAACACAAAACCTGCGCCGAGCAGCACGCGACTGGATTCGCTTAAGGCGGCGCTGAAGTTCTGCCACTGCATCTTGTGAATAAAATACGCGCTGCAGGCCGCCGCAATTAAAATACCACCGGGTAAGTACAGCGGCATAAAGTCGGCATTAATTCCGACTTCACCGAGGATGTTTGGAAACTTCACCACCACGGCTTTCATCGCGCTACCCACGCTGGGGAATACGCGGCTGATGACTAGCAGTAAACCCACTAGTACATAAGGTATCCAAGCTTTGAAGTTGCTCATGGGCTTGCAGGTGGCGTTGTCGATTTTTACCTCGATGGAGCCTAACCATTGGCTAGGCCATTCTTTGGCCGGGGCAAAATCCCATGTGGTTTTGGGTGTGAGAAAATTAAAGCGGGCAGCGGTCGTGACAATCGCCAAACCAATTAAACCACCGAGCAATGATGGGAACTCTGGGCCCAGCAAAATACCAGTCGCGGCATACGGAATGGTAAAGGCTAAGCCTGCGAATAATGCAAAAGGTAGAATTGCAAAACCGGCTTTCCAGCTTTTTTCCTTACCGAAAAAGCGGGTTAGCATCAATACCATAATCAATGGAATAATCGCGCCGACTATGGCATGAATAATTGCAACTTGGCTGGTAATTAACTGCAGGAATATATCCCAGCTGGAGCCATTTTCCAGTAGGCGCGCACTGACTGCTTCACTGTCTAAACCACTGGTAATACCAATCACAATCGGGGTGCCGACAGCGCCAAATGATACAGGCGTACTTTGCACCAACATGCCGAGCATCACCGCCGCCATAGCTGGGAAGCCAATGGCTACTAAAAGCGGAGCCACAATGGCTGCTGGTGTACCAAATCCTGATGCACCTTCAATAAAGCTGCCAAACAGCCAGGCAATAATAATCGCTTGTACGCGGCGGTCGGGGCTTATGGTAATAAAGCCTGCACGAATCGCTTGAATCGCCCCTGAGTGTTTTAGGGTGTTGAGCAGTAAAATTGCTCCGAAAATAATCCACAAGACACCCGCGGTAATCACCAGTCCTTGCAGGGTAGAGGCGAGAACGCGGTTAAAGCTCATCTCCCAGAAGTACAGAGCAATAGCTGCGGTAGTAAAGAACACTAGCGGCATGGCGCGCTTGGCCGGCCAGCGTAAGCCGACCAGTAAAACCGCAGCCAATAAAATAGGCGAAAAAGCCAAGATGGCCAGTAAACTAGATGACATAGGGCAACTCCAATAGTTGCGCAATGCAACCGGCGTGGTAAGTGGCAGAAAAGAGTAAATGTGGCATAGCTGCAGCTCGCTTGTATTGTTGTTTTTATAAATTGGTCATACCAGTTTACATTCTGGTGTTTTTAGTTAAATACGATACGCCGCTAGTGTCAAATAATCTTTCTACGACTTTAGTTTTGCATGCTCTGTTAAAGGTACGCTCTGCGCTGCTGAAAACAGCCCTTTGTGTTAGCCTAATAAGGCCTCGTTCGGCGGTTTTAATAGGGTAAGAAGAAAACAATGAGCTTTGCACATATACAGCAGCGCCGTTTGTCGGATGATATTGTTGAGCAGCTAGAGACCATGATTGTCGAAGGCACCTTGCAAGCGGGTGAGCGCTTGCCAGCTGAGCGTAAACTAGCTGAGCAGTTTGGTGTGTCGCGGCCATCCTTGCGTGAAGCCATTCAGAATTTAGTGGCGAAGGGCTTATTAATCAGCCGTCAAGGTGGTGGCAACTATGTGAGTCAAGAAGTGGGCGCTACTTTTAGCGATCCACTGCTTGGCCTATTGGCACACAAGCCGAGTGGGCAAAAAGACTTATTAGAGTTTCGTCATATTGTTGAAGGGGCTTGTGCTTATTACGCTGCGTTGCGCGCTACACCTGCTGACCATGAGCGCTTAGATGCTGCTTTTGCTCAGCTGGAAGCCTGCTATGCCGGCACTGTTGATAACTGTCAGGTGGAAGAAGGTTTGGCTGATGCGCGTTTTCACTTGGCCATTGCTGAAGCCAGTCACAATGTGGTGTTTTTACATACCATTCGTGGTTTGTTTGATTTGTTACGCGGCAACGTGGTGACCAACATTGGCGGTATGTATATGCAGCGTAAAGAAACCCGCGATATGCTGATTACCCAGCACCGTGCGCTGTATCAGGCGATTAAAGCCGGTGATGCCGAGCAGGCGCGTCATCTTTCGAATCAGCATATTGAGTATGTTTGTGAAGTGCTTGAAGAAGTGGATGAAGAGCAATTGCGCGTCCAGCGTTCAGCACGGCGCAAGGGCGTATAGCCATTTGAGTATTGAGCAAGCA
>CALZAE010000113.1 GCA_945612235.1 uncultured Gammaproteobacteria bacterium
AAACTGCTATGTGCGGCAACAGTGCCGGGTGTGGCAAAAGCCACCAAGTGATCGGCAGCAACAGCGATACCCACGTTCTCACCTAAGAAGTGATCGATATGACTGGTAAAGATAGCTTCAAGCTGATTACCCGTTGGTAACTCTAAGCGATACAAAGTCGCAGCCCCTAAAAACGTTTTACCAATAATAATGGCGCGCAGTGGGCTTTCTGGTGAATCAATAATATCGTCTGGACGTAGCAAAACATCCACTGCGCTACCCGCTGGCCAGTTGTAGGCACGGTTACCACGAATCACGCCCAATTCAGTTTGTACGCTATCATTGGTCAGCATCTGGCCGCGAATAAAGTAGCCTTGGCCAACAAAACTGGCAACAAAGGGCGTTAGTGGCTCGTGATACAGGTTAAATGGAGAGTCCCATTGCTCCAGCTTGCCTTTATTAAATACACCGACGTTATCGCTCATCGCGAAAGCTTCTTCTTGGTCGTGGGTCACCAAGATGGCGCTCGTGCCGCGGTATTTGAGAATATCGCGCACTTCACGACTTAAGCTGCGACGCAACTCACCGTCCAGATTGGAAAATGGCTCATCCATCAGTAATAGCTGTGGTTCAGGTGCTAGGGCGCGCGCTAAAGCAACACGCTGCTGCTGGCCGCCCGATAATTCATGAGGGTAGCGATCGCCGAGTGCATTGAGTTTAACCAACTCCAATAGCTCTTGAGTGATGCGTTTGGCATTGGGATGTTTACGAATCCCAAAGGTAATATTGTCTTTAACACTGAGGTGCGGAAACAAGGCGTAGTCTTGGAAGACCATGCCAATGCGACGCTTTTCTGGCGCTAAAGTAAAGTTGGGGCGTGAGATGTCTTTGCCAGCTAAAGTAATAAGGCCGCGCATAATCGGCTCAAAGCCTGCAATAGCGCGCAAAGTTGTGGTTTTGCCGCAGCCCGATGGGCCAAGCAAGCAACCGATATCGCCGCTATTGAGGTGCAGATTCAGGTCTTGCACTATGGTTTGATTTTGATAGCCGCAACTTAAATCAGTGAGGCTGAGTAAAGGACCTTGGTTATCCATGCTGTGGGGGTACCGGATAGATTAAAATTCCAATAAAGCCTTGTGCACCGCAAATACAAAGATTGTGAGCGGTAAGACCACCGATTGAGACTAAGTGACTGCCTTACAATTGCGACTGAATCTTATAAGGTAATGGGTGTTCTTTGCAAACGTCATGGCCTAGTCCAGTGCTGGTGCTGCGGTTTATGTCGCACCGCTGTGCTTGTGGCTTGATTTGCTCGGTTGGATTCAAGGTATGAGCTCAAGGTATAAATTTTAGTTCTGCTAAAGCAGAGCGTTGCACTGGGTTTTAGGCTAGAATGTTCGCTAGGTGCTCAGTTAATCATGAGCTTTATCACTGAAATATTTGTCGAGGTGGATTGTGGATATCATCGAAACTATTAAAGAGCAGATCGAAAACAACGCGGTCTTGCTGTATATGAAAGGTAATCCAAACGCGCCGCAGTGTGGTTTCTCACAGCGTGCAACCCAAGCGTTAATGGCTTGTGGTGAAAAATTTGCATATGTTGATATTCTGCAAAACCCAGACATCCGCGCTAACCTGCCTGCTTACGCGAACTGGCCAACCTTTCCACAGTTGTGGGTTGATGGTGAGTTAGTGGGTGGTTGCGATATCATCACTGAGATGCACGAAAGTGGTGAGTTAGAAAAAGTTGTGAAAGCTGCTACGGCTAAAGTAGAAGCTTAAGCCTCTGCTTGCTGTGCTTTAGATTGTGCTTCTGTAGATCATTCAGTCGTCAATCTTTATAGCAGTGCAACAAAAAAGCCCTTGTTCAGATTGTGAGCAAGGGCTTTTTTTATGGTTGATCAGTCTTGCGCAACAGCCCCCGTCCTTTAGCTCGGGGAGAGTCTCAAAACTGAAGGGCTTAAGCGGACTTCTTCGTGGCTTCAGCGCTGGCTAAGGCGCGGTTTAAGCCGCTAAAGAGTGCGTGGATGCTAGCGGTGGTGATATTGCTGTGCACACCGACACCAAATACCGGGCGCTGACCAGGCAAGCGCAATTCAATATAGGCTGCCGCTTTGGCATCGCTACCACTGCCAATCGCGTGCTCGTTGTAATCCATAATCTCCACTGGCATTGGCAAGCTTGCGACCAAGGCTTTGAGTGGACCGCTGCCACAACCATCCCAGGTCTGGGTCACACCATTGACTGATACTGCAGTGCTGAGCGTGCAAGTGCCGTCTTCTTCTTGCAGGCGATGTTTTTGTAAAGCGTAAGGCGTGTTGGCTTGTAAGTATTCTTGATCGAGTAAGTGAAAGATTTGTGACGCAGTCACTTCCAGGCCTGAGCGATCGGTCTCGGCTTTAATCACCTGGCTGAACTCAATCTGCATACGGCGCGGCAGTTGCATGCCGTATTCTTGTTCCAGCAAATAGGTCACGCCACCTTTACCAGATTGGCTGTTCACGCGAATCACTGCTTCGTAGTCGCGACCAATATCAGCGGGGTCAATTGGCAGGTAGGGAATCTCCCAAATGTCACCCTCTTGGCGCTGGGCAAAGCCTTTGCGAATCGCATCTTGGTGTGAGCCGGAGAAGGCTGTATGCACTAAGTCACCGGCATAGGGGTGGCGGGGATGCACTGGAATCTGGTTGCACTCTTCGACCACTTTACGCACCGCATCGATATCAGAAAAATCCAATTTTGGGTTGATGCCGTGGGTGTACATATTCAGCGCCAAGGTGACTAAATCCACGTTGCCAGTACGCTCACCATTGCCAAACAGGCAGCCTTCCACACGATCCGCGCCGGCTAACAAGCCTAACTCGCTGGCAGCGATGCCCGTGCCACGGTCGTTGTGGGTGTGCAGGCTGATAATCACGTTTTCACGGTGATTGATGTGACGGCCAAACCATTCAATTTGGTCGGCGTAGACGTTGGGCATCGCCACTTCAACGGTGGCCGGTAAATTTAAAATCACCTTGTTGTCCGCGCTGGGCTGCCAGACATCCAGCACTGCGTTGCAGACCTCTACCGCGAAGGGTGTTTCCGCTGCGCTGAAGGTTTCTGGTGAATACTCAAAGGTCCACTCAGTCTCGGGTTGCAGAGCGGCGTATTTTTTAAATAACTCAGCGGCATGCACAGCAATGGCTTTCACGCCGTCTTTATCTTGATTAAATACTATGCGGCGAAAGGCTGGCGAGACGGCGTTGTACATATGCACAATGGCTTTAGGTACGCCTTTTAAGGATTCAAAGGTGCGCGCAATCAAATCTTCACGGGCCTGCGTCAGCACCTGAATAGTAGTGTCGGCCGGAATATGCCCGTCTTCAATCAGCATGCGGACAAAATCAAAATCCGTTTGTGAGGCCGACGGGAAGGCCACTTCAATTTCTTTCACACCCACAGCGACCAGTGTTTTAAAGAAACGGAGTTTCTTCTCTGGGCTCATCGGCTCGATCAGGGATTGGTTGCCGTCGCGCAAATCCGAACTGCACCAAATCGGTGCTTGGGTGATGGTTTTATTCGGCCAGGTGCGATCGGGTAAATCCAAGACAGGGTAGGCGCGGTATTTGGTGGCTGGATTGCTCAACATGGGCATAACGTGATCCTTAGCGTCGGTGGCACAATTAAACATGGACGCAGCGCAGACTGAAAACAGTTGGCCAAGCGATAATCTCGGCTGTACGGCATGTAGTTGAGAGTTAAGGTATAAGTTGAGGTTTTTTATTGCAAGTAATCTTTTAAAAATGGTTTTTATGCTATTTTATTTGTGATTTTAGGGTTTATTCTGCTGTTATATTGGTTTTTGTGGTTTTTTATTGTTTTGGTTTTTTGTCTGCGACAGACTGCCACATTACCACTATGGGAATGTATGCCATTATTTGCTCCTAAATAAATGCAACTTGGATGCGCATGGCAATGGGATGTGTGGTGTGACAGGGCAACGCCGTAGTTATTTAGCTGCACTAGGCTTAGGCTTGTTTGCCATGCTGCTGATTCATCTCGGCCCGCTTTTATCAGGCGGGCAAGCGCTGGCTGCTGCACATTCATCTCCATCTGCGCATAGCTTGCCGGGCGCGCTGCATCATGCTGATCACGATCACGACTCAGGTGCTGTAGAGCACGCCCTTCACACTGTTGATTATCACGCGTTGATGGGGCATCACTCCGTGCTCGTTGGTGCGCCTGACTGGTTGGCGGCTTTAGAAATGTGTGGCTACTGTGATTTGCTCACTGTCAGCCCCGCGTTGGTGCTGGCTTTATTGCTGGCGCTACCGGTAGTGCCCTGTTTGCCATGCTTGGCAATCTTACCCTCGTACACTAAGCCTGTGGCTGCGAGCTATAGTCGGCGTCATCCTCGCGCCCCGCCGGTATCGGTATTCGCTTAAACCTTGGTGAGTTATTTGGCTCATGTTTAATTTAAATGAATAGTGGATACCCTGATGAATAATATGACTCAAGGCTGCGCAGTTGCGCGCCTGACGCCGACCTTTGCGCTTAAAACTTCAGTCCAGCGTTTAGCTGTGGCGCATGCCGC
>CALZAE010000114.1 GCA_945612235.1 uncultured Gammaproteobacteria bacterium
GACCGCCCAACGAGGCGTCTTTGACCAGCACCGGAAAGCCTTGCTCTTCCAACGCCTGAATACCGGCCAGAATACTGGGGTATTTGGCCAATACCTCGTGCGGCACATCGGGCAGCGCAATTTCGCCTTCAATAATTTCACGCTTGACAGCGCGCTCAAAAATCTCCGACAGGCACTGCACCTGCGCTTCAACTAGGGTATTGCCGGCACTCATGCCGTTACTTAAGAAGAGGTTCTCGATCAGATTTGAGGGGAAATACACCTCTTCGCCATCGGACTGACGTACATAAGGAATGGAGCAGATGCCACGCTCAATATTACCCGAGTTGGTGTCGTATAAATGCGAGCCGCGCAACTCGCCATCGGGGTTATAAATCGCTAAACAATGCTCGTCGAGAATACCCTTGGGCAGTTCATCCTTGGGACCAGGCTGAAACCACTTTTCATTGGGGTAATGCACGAAGTCGGCATTGGCGATGTCTTCGCCCCAGAACTGATCATTGTAAAAGAAGTTGCAGTTCAGACGCTCAATAAACTCGCCCAAGGCTGAGGCCAGCGCGCTTTCTTTGGTTGCGCCTTTACCGTTGGTAAAACACAGTTGTGACTGCGAATCACGCACATGCAGCGACCAGACATTCGGAACAATATTGCGCCATGAAGCGATCTCAATCTTCATGCCCAGATCAGCAATAAGGCCGGACATGGTGGCGATGGTTTTTTCCAGCGGCAGATCTTTACCGGGAATAAAGGTCTGGCTGTTTTCATCCACTGAAGTGCCCAGCAGCGCCTGCGCATCGGCGTCGAGATTATCGACAATATCAATTACAAAATCAGGCCCAGTCTGCACCACGCGCTTAACCGTACAGCGGTCGATGGAGCGCAAAATGCCTTGGCGATCTTTATCAGATATATCGCTTGGCAACTCAACCTGTATTTTAAAAATCTGCTTATAGCGATCTTCTGGATCAACAATATTGTTCTGCGACAGGCGAATATTTTCCGTTGGGATATCACGTGCTTGGCAGTAGAGCTTGACGAAATACGCCGCACACAGCGCCGATGAAGCTAAAAAGTAATCAAACGGACCGGGCGCAGAGCCATCACCTTTGTAGCGGATTGGCTGATCAGCCACCACAGTAAAGTCGTCGAACTTGGCTTCAAGACGTAAGTTGTCGAGAAAGTTAACCTTGATTTCCACAGCGAATCACCAGAATACATAGCAAAAAGAATGGCTGCTATTATCCAGTATTCCAGCAGGATATGTTGCTAAATGTAGTCCCCAAACCCACCCTCACCTCTTTGATCGATCAACGCGCGGTTATGCACAGTAACAATGCTCAATACCCGTGTAATTTGTGCAAGGCAAAACGTGTTAGCAAAGGTGTTGCCCCTCACACCTACGGGTTAACGGCCGAGCCGTGATTGCCAACTTAACCCAGTTGGCGGGTGCGTTCGCCTCGATCAATGCGGCTACCTACTACACTTGCTAGTCTACTAAGTCTGTACTCCAGTTTAAACCTTGAATTGTTGTATCTAACTCTCGGTAGGCTTTGGCCAACGCATCCACCTGCTTTTGTATCTCTTTAACACTGACGGTGCTTTCAACCTTGATTTCTGAGCGGCTATAACGGTCTTGCGAGGCTGATGCCGCGTCAACCAGATCAGCATAGACTTTGCGTCGCACGGCCAAAATATCACGCTCAGCTAAGGCATCGGTTAAGCTGCGCTCGGCGTCAAACTGAGTGTTGATATTGGTTTTATTGATGCGTTTGATCAGGTCAAGAGTCCCCTCCGCCAGCTGCTCAAACTCCTTGAGCAGCAGTTGCGGATTCTCCGCCGGTTCTTCACCTTCTTGCACCTTGGCATTGCTGACAATGCGTTGGCGCAACTGTGCTGCACGCTTTTGGTAATCCGCGCGCAGAATCAATGCTTCCGCTAATTTCATCATAAACCTCACTTTTTAAATCTATTTGCAAACCGTACTGCATGCAGGCAAAACCCATACAAACGCACACAGAAACATCTTATCTACCAAATAGCATAGCAGTAACACCAATGCCTATTGCGCGCAATTATACAACGCACCGCTCAAATCGAGCGCTGATTGACCCACGCTGATAATTTTTCTGCACTTTCTTTACCCTCAGAATAGCGGTCCACCAGATAGTCCTGACGGTCGCGTAGCAACAAAGTGAACTTCACCCGCTCCCAGATGCAAAACTAAAGCAACTCGCGCCTCACATCCATCACCCGCGCATCCACTGTACTTTGCACTTTATCTTCAATCTGGCTCAGCAACGATTCAACTTCACGTTTGGAAGTCGCCACCACCACAAAGGACCACTCGCTCGCATCGTGCCGATTCAGCTCGCCACTCTCACACACTGCGATCGCTGGATTACGCCCAAAGCGTTCGTGCATGCCGCCCATACGCTGGCGTTTTTCTTTTAAAGAGCCGCAGCCCGGCAGGGTAAAAGTGAGGGTCATAACGCCGATATGCATGTCATTCTCCTAGTTAACCAATATGAGCGAGCATAACGCATTGAAATAACTTCGCCAGACAGGCAATAAAAAACGCCCGATACAATTCAATGCACCGAGCGTTTTAGGTTACAGCGTGCCTCAGTTTAGGCGGGTAAAGCGATGCGCTTATTACGAACGAATAATGTGATCAAAGGCACTCAGTGATGCTTTTGAACCTTCACCCATCGCAATGATAATTTGCTTGTACGGCACTGTGGTGACATCACCTGCAGCAAACACGCCGGGGATATTGGTAGCACAACGTGCATCCACTTCAATCTCGCCGTGCTTAGACAGGGCAACACTGTCTTTCAGCCATTCAGTGTTAGGTAACAAGCCAATCTGCACAAAGATACCATCCAGATTCACCGTGTGGTTTTCTTCAGTGGTGCGATCTTGGTAGATCAAGCCCGTGACTTTACTGCCGTCACCGACCACTTCAGTGGTCATAGCGCTCTTAATCACAGTCACGTTTGGCAAGCTGTTGAGTTTTTTCTGCAACACTTCATCAGCGCGTAGAGTGTCAGCAAACTCAAGCAAAGTGACATGCTTAACCAAGCCAGCCAAGTCAATCGCTGCTTCAACACCTGAGTTACCACCACCAATCACCGCAACATCTTTACCTTTGTATAAAGGACCATCACAGTGTGGGCAGTAGGCAACACCACGGGTGCGGTACTCTTGCTCGCCGGGTACGTTCATTTCGCGCCAGCGCGCACCTGTGGATAAGATCACGGTTTTAGCTTTTAAGCTGGCACCGGATTCAAACTCTACCGTGTGTAAACCGCCCTGCTCTGTCGCTGGCACTAAACGGCTCGCCGTTTGCAGGTTCATCACATCGATATCGTACTCACGCACATGCTCTTCCATGGCGCGGACCAGTTTTGGACCTTCAGTTTCTGTAACAGAAATAAAGTTCTCAATCGACATAGTATCCAGCACTTGGCCACCAAAACGCTCAGCGGCAATACCGGTGCGAATACCTTTACGTGCAGAGTAGATGGATGCCGCAGCGCCCGCTGGACCACCACCAATCACTAATACATCAAAAGCGTCTTTCTCATTCAGCTTAGCGGCTTCACGCGCACTGCTGCCAGTGTCAACTTTGGCAAGAATCTGCTCAACGTCCATGCGGCCTTGGCCAAACATTTCGCCGTTGAGGAAAATCATTGGTACAGACATCACTTGGCGCTGTTCAACTTCCTCTTGGAAGAGTGCGCCATCAATCGCCACGTGCTTGATGCTGGGGTTCAATACCGCCATCAAGTTCAGCGCTTGCACTACATCAGGGCAGTTCTGGCACGATAGTGAGAAGTAAGTTTCAAAGTTAAAATCGCCTTCTAAATTGGCAATCTGCTCAATCACGTCTTGGCCAAGCTTCGATGGGTGTCCGCCAACTTGCAGCAGCGCCAACACCAATGAAGTGAACTCGTGACCCATAGGGATACCAGCAAAACGCAAGCTGATATCACCATCAATACGGTTTAAAGAAAACGAAGGTTTACGTGCATCATCACCGTCAGTACGTAGGGTGATTTTGTCGCTCATGCTGGCAATCTCTTCCAGCAGGTTTTTCAATTCGGTTGATTTTGCACCATTATCAAGTGACGCAATAATCTCGAAAGGCTGCGTCACCTTTTCTAGGTAAGCTTGTAACTGTGCTTTTAAATTTGCGTCTAACATGACTGATGTTCTCCAAAATCTGTTTTTTGAAAATAAAACGCCCGAGCGGTGTGCGCCCGGGCGTCGGGCTTACGAAGTTGGATCACAACTGAGCAAGCGGGGTAAAACCTAAGACTAGACCTTAGATTTTACCAACCAAGTCTAATGAAGGAGACAATGTTGCTTCGCCTTCTTTCCACTTAGCTGGGCATACTTCACCTGGGTGAGCGGCAACGTACTGAGCAGCTTTAACTTTGCGCAGTAACTCTTGTGCGTCACGACCAATACCACCAGCGTTGACTTCAACGAT
>CALZAE010000115.1 GCA_945612235.1 uncultured Gammaproteobacteria bacterium
CTGGATGTAGACCTCCTCGAATACAGCAAAGACAAAGCACCGGTTCAGCCCAAAGGCGTATTATATCCTTCGTATAACTTAACTATTGTAAACCACAGCCCGGGCGGTTATTGCTTAGCTTGGCACGACACCGTGGCACCGCTACTGCAGTCAGGTGAAATCATTGCTCTACGTGAAGACGATGATAAGCCGTGGTCAACGGCAGTGATTCGCTGGATTCGTCAATCTGGTACTGATAACACACAAATGGGTATTGAACTGATCGCTCCTAACGCTCAGCCCTGTGGCTTACAGTTATTGCGCAGCAGCGATAAATCCAGTCTTTTTTTACGTGCTTTACTGGTACCAGAAATACCGGCTCTATCACGTCCTGCCAGTGTGATTGCACCACGTATCCCTTTCCAAGAAGGGCATAAAGTGGCGATTAATCAACAAGGTAGCGAGCTCACCGCCACACTGACCAAGCGCTCTATGCACACTGGTAGTTTTAGTCAGTTTGAATACAGCGTTGTTGCTTCAGCAGTACAGCCCGGCCCACTTGAAACACCCGCTAGCGGCACCGCAGATAATCAAGCAGAAAACTTTGATGGGTTATGGAAGTTACTCTAGCGATAAGCGCAAAGCAAACCTTGGCAGGGTGAGCGCTCGCCCGTTATCGCGATAAGCAAATATCTAGGCCAATACACTGACCTTTTATCACAACAGTCTGCTTGGCGCTTTATCCATAAGGTTAGAGCGGGTATCATAGGCGGCCTAATTTTTATTTCTTTTTACCTGGCGTTCAGGCTGGACAGTCCATGTCGATGGTGCGTATTGGTTCCTACACATTAGCTAACAACCTGATTCTCGCGCCAATGGCGGGCGTCACTGACCGTCCACAACGCCAGTTATGTGCGCGTTTTGGTGCCGGTCTAACCGTATCGGAAATGCTCACCAGCGATACCAGCCTCTGGAGCAGTCGCAAATCAAGCTTGCGCTTATTAACCGACAGCGATCCTGAGCCGCGCTCGATGCAAATAGCCGGAGCTGACCCGGCGATGCTGGCCCATGCCGCGCAACAATGCGTGGAACTTGGCGCTCATATTATTGATATCAATATGGGTTGCCCAGCGAAAAAAGTCTGCAATAAAGCCGCCGGTTCCGCACTGCTCAAAGATGAGCCGCTCGTCACGCAGATTCTGCAAGCGGTGCGCGCGGCAGTTGAAGTGCCGGTCACTTTAAAAATCCGTACAGGCTGGGATCAAGACAACAAAAACGGCGTGGCCATTGCCAGAATTGCCGAGCAAGAAGGTATCAATGCCCTTGCGGTACATGGCCGCACGCGCGCAGATCGCTACAATGGTGACGCCGAATACGATACTATTGCGCTTATTAAGCAAGCCATATCAATTCCAGTCTTCGCTAATGGCGATATTGATAGCCCACTCAAGGCCCAACAGGTCTTGCAACATACGGGCGCAGACGGCTTATTGATTGGTCGCGCAGCACAAGGACGGCCGTGGATTTTCCAGGAAATCAATCATTTCCTCGCTACGGGTCAATTACTGCCGGCCATCAGTTTAAACGCATTAGAGTCAATTTTGCTCGAGCATCTTGAGCTATTGCATGCATTTTATGGTCAGCCGATGGGCGTGCGGATTGCTCGCAAACACACGCACTGGTACTTAGCATCACTGCCAGGGGCACAACAATTTCGTACAACGTTTAATCAGCTGGATTGCGAAACCGCTCAGAAACACCAGATCCAAGTGTTTTTTGAGCAACTGCGCATTCTAGGCTTAACAGACGCTGCATGATTCCAATGATAAAACGTTCCGTTATGAGATATCTGTCGTGACAAAAACTACTATGCCGCTTATGACCATCAGCAACAATGAACACCTGACATTACGTTCATGTGTTGAAAAAACGTTGCAAGAGTACTTTGCCCACTTAGATGGTGCGCACGTCAACGATGTCTATAACTTGGTACTGAGCGAAGTTGAAGCACCTTTATTTGCTTCAGTAATGCAGCATGTGCAGGGCAACCAAACGCGCGCCTCAGAAATGCTCGGCCTGAACCGCGGTACTTTGCGTAAAAAGCTCAAACAGTACAACCTTCTTTAAAATCTAACCCTGCGCAACTCACCTGTGAGTTTTGCGCAATTTGCCGTTTATAGTTAGGAAACCCAATGACTGACCACACTTCAAAAACGCCTATTCGTCGCGCTCTGATCAGCGTCTCTGATAAAACCGGTATCGTTGAATTTGCGCAAGCACTGGACGCCTTAGGCGTGGAAATTCTCTCCACCGGCGGTACCTTTAAGTTACTCAAAGACCACGCTATTCCTGCCATTGAAGTGGCTGACTACACCGGCTTCGCGGAAATGATGGATGGCCGCGTCAAGACCCTGCACCCCAAAATTCATGGTGGTATTTTAGGCCGTCGTGATATCGATGCCGCGATTATGACTGAGCACGGTATTAAGCCGATTGATTTAGTGGCAGTGAATCTCTATCCATTTGCGGCAACCGTTGCTAAGCCAGGTTGCACCCTGCCCGATGCGATTGAAAATATCGATATCGGCGGCCCAACTATGGTGCGCAGCGCGGCGAAGAACCATAAAGATGTAGCGATAGTGGTCAACAGCAGCGACTACGACATGATTATCGCAGGACTGCAGCAAGGCGGCTTAAGCTACGCACAACGCTTTAACTTAGCGCTCAAAGCCTTTGAGCACACTGCAGCCTACGACGGCATGATTGCTAACTATCTGGGCACTATTGATCAGGCGGCTGAGACTCTGAGCACTGAAGCGCGCAGCGCGTTCCCAAAGACTTTCAATACCCAGTTTATTAAAGCGCAAGATATGCGTTACGGCGAAAACCCGCACCAAACCGCAGCCTTTTACACCGAAGCCAACCCACAAGAAGCCAGCATTGCCAGCGCCGTACAGCTGCAAGGTAAAGAGCTGTCGTTTAATAACGTGGCAGATACCGATGCCGCGCTTGAATGCGTGAAAAGCTTTGTAAAGCCGGCCTGTGTGATTGTGAAGCATGCCAACCCTTGCGGTGTGGCGGTGGCCACTGACGCAGAAGGCGGTATCCGTAAGGCTTACGATTTAGCTTACGCCACCGATACTGAATCAGCCTTTGGCGGCATTATCGCCTTTAACCGTGAACTGGATGCAGAGACTGCCCAAGCCATTGTTGATCGCCAGTTTGTTGAAGTCATTATCGCCCCTAGCATCAGCCAAGCGGCACGTGATGTGGTCGCCAGCAAAGCTAATGTGCGTTTACTTGAGTGCGGCCAATGGCCAGCCGAGCGCAGCGCGAGCTGGGATTACAAGCGTGTGAATGGCGGCCTGCTCGTGCAGAGCCGTGATATTCAGATGATTACTGCTGATGATTTGAAAATCGTCACCCGTCGCGCCCCGACTGAGCAAGAAATCCACGACTTAATCTTTGCTTGGAAAGTGGCCAAATTCGTTAAATCCAACGCCATTGTCTATGCCAAGAACCGTCAAACTATCGGTGTCGGCGCCGGTCAAATGAGCCGCGTGAATTCCGCTCGTATTGCCGCAATTAAAGCTGAGCAAGCGGGCTTAGAAGTGGCTGGTGCGGTAATGGCCTCTGATGCCTTCTTCCCTTTCCGCGATGGTTTAGACAACGCGGCAAAAGTGGGTATTCGTGCGGTCATCCAGCCCGGCGGCTCGATGCGCGATGCTGAAGTAATAGCTGCAGCCGACGAAGCTGATATTGCCATGGTGTTTACTGGCATGCGCCACTTCCGCCACTAAGTTGCTCTACATAGGATTATTTGCATGAATATTTTAATTATTGGTAACGGCGGACGCGAACACGCACTGGCGTGGAAAGTAGCGCAAGATCCTCGGGTTGAGAAAATCTTTATCGCACCGGGTAATGCCGGTACTGCCACTGAAGCTAAGTGCGAAAACGTGGCGATTAATGTTTTAGCCATTGACGAATTGGCTGATTTTGCTGAGCAGAACAATGTCTATCTAACCATTGTTGGCCCTGAAGCGCCGCTGGTGGCTGGCGTTGTGGATACTTTCCGCAAGCGCAATCTCGATATCTACGGCCCCACCGCCGCTGCTGCGCAGTTGGAAGGCTCGAAAGCTTTCACTAAAGACTTCTTCGCGCGCCACAATATCCCCACCAGTAACTACGCTAACTTCACTGAAGTCGAGCCGGCACTGGCTTACTTACGTGAGCAAGGTGCACCCATTGTAGTTAAAGCCGATGGTCTAGCTGCAGGTAAAGGCGTGATCGTGGCGATGACGCTGCAAGAAGCTGAAGATGCAGTCACTGATATGCTGGCTGGCAATGCCTTTGGTGATGCCGGTTCACGCGTGGTGATTGAAGA
>CALZAE010000116.1 GCA_945612235.1 uncultured Gammaproteobacteria bacterium
AACTTAGACAAAAAGTTATCACAACCGACTTTTTTCACCATCGCGGCGTTAAAACTGCCCGACAGTGATGTATGCATCACGACATACAAGTCTTGTAAACGCGGATCTTGACGAATCTCTGTGGTCAGTCGGTAACCATCCATTTCCGGCATTTCTGCATCGGTGATCACCATCAAAAGTTTGTCAGTCAATACCTCGCCCTGATCAGCCCACTCCTGCAATTGACGCAAACCTTTTAAGCCATCAGTGGCTGTGTGCACAATCATGCCCAATTGACCTAAAGCATCAGTGAGCTGGTGAATTGCGACCCTTGAATCATCCACAATCAACACTTCACGACCACGCGCCTTACTCAGAATCGGACTACTGAGTGTTTCTTCAGAAATTTTAGTGTTCATCGGCACAATCTCGGCAAGCACTTTTTCTACGTCGATGATCTCCACGATCGCATCATCCACATTGGTAATTGCCGTTAGGTAATGCTGTCGACCCGCTGTGCGCGGCGGTGGCTGAATGGTTTCCCAGGTCAGGTTTACAATACGCTCTACACTACCAATCAAAAATGCTTGAATAGAACGGTTGTACTCAGTCACGATCACCGTGCTGTTTTCATTAGGAATCAAAGGGCGCATGCCCACAGCTTGGGCTAAGTCAATCACTGGAATGGTTTTACCACGCAGAGTAATCACACCACACATATGCGGGTGGCGCTGCGGGATTAAATTCAATTTAGGGAGGCGCACCACTTCTTGTACTTTAAAGACGTTAATGGCAAAGAGCTGGCGACCGTGCAGGCGAAACATTAAAATTTCAAGTCGGTTCTCACCTACAAGTTGCGTACGCTGATCAATACTATCAATAAGACTTGCCATCGATTACCACCTTTAAAATCATAATATAGCTATATCGGCCTCAACAGATAAAGCATAAGCGCCTGATACTTGAATATGCAGCCATTATAGCCAACCGTGTAAAGCAATACTGCACAGTGCAGGCACAGCCTAACAACCCAGCGCCACGGCGCGATACTATGGCGGTACGGCAGACATCAAAACACAAAAGATTAACGAGGTTAGATCAGTAGCCAACGAAGAACTACAAGGCGGGAATGTCGACAACAATACAACTGCGCAGCAGAACGGACACTGATGCCCGCCCTGCTGATATCAAGCTGTTACAGACTCAGATCACGCACTGAAGCTTTGAGGAACTCTTTTTTCAGATCGTCAAAGGTATGTACGGCTGGGAATTGTGGGAACTCAGCAATCACGTTATCTGGCGCGTGGAATAAAATACCTGCATCCGCCTCTGACAGCATGGTGGTGTCGTTGTAGGAATCACCTGCGGCAATAATGCGGTAGTACAAGGTTTTCAGCGCTAAGACTGACTGACGCTTAGGATCTTTTTGACGCAATTGATAGTCAACCACACGACCATTTTCATCCGTCACCAGCTTATGGCATAACAAGGTTGGGAAACCCAGTTGACGCATCAAGGGCTGGGAGAACTCATAGAAGGTGTCTGACAGAATGACAACTTGGAAACGCTCACGCAACCAATTGACAAACTCCACAGCACCTTCGAGCGGCTTGAGTGTAGCGATCACTTCTTGGATGTCATTTAAGGTCAGACCATGCTCATCCAAAATACGCAAACGCTGTTTCATCAGCACATCGTAATCAGGGATATCACGCGTGGTCGCCCGGAGTGATTCGATACCAGTTTTTTCGGCAAAGGCAATCCAGATTTCTGGAACCAATACACCTTCAAGGTCAAGGCAGGCGATTTCCACAGCAATTCCTCATCACATAAAAAAGAGGCACTCTAGCCCCTCCCTCCAGTCCATGCAAGAACCACATGCGTTATCACGGCAATTTCCCTACAGCATCTAGACCTACAAAGCATAAGCATAACGGTTTTTATTCGTTCTAATCACTCTACGCTTCTTGCTATTATGCAGTCCTGACACATGCGCACCCTTTTTTAGGAATCCGATATGACCACCGCCATCGACCTACCGCAACTGATCTCTGATTGCACCGACGCCACACCACAAAACATTCTCAAGCATGCCTTAGCCGCTTTTGGTGATGAGTTATGGCTGTCATTTAGTGGTGCAGAGGATGTGGTTTTGCTGGATATGGCATGGAAAATCAATCCGCAGGTTAAGGTTTTCAGTTTAGATACCGGGCGCTTACACCCCGAAACCTATCGTTTTCTGGAGCAGGTGCGCGAGCATTATAAAATCAATATCGAAGTCCTCTCGCCCGATGCCACCCAGGTTGAAGCCTTAGTCCGCGAAAAAGGTTTATTTAGCTTTTATAAAGACGGGCATAACGAGTGCTGCAGCGTTCGTAAAATCGCGCCACTGCGCCGCAAGCTGGCCACAGTCAAAGCTTGGGCCACAGGTCAACGCCGCGACCAAAGCCCGGGCACACGCAGCCAAGTCGCGGCAGTCGAGCTCGACACCGCTTTTTCCACACCTGAGCAGCCACTGTATAAATTCAACCCGCTCGCGCAAATGAGCAGCGAAGAGATCTGGGCCTATATCCGTATGCTGGAGATTCCGTATAACAGCTTGCACGAGCGCGGCTTTATTAGCATTGGTTGCGAGCCTTGCACGCGCCCGGTCTTACCCAACCAGCATGAACGTGAAGGTCGCTGGTGGTGGGAAGAAGCCACGCAAAAAGAGTGCGGATTACACTCTGGCAACATCATCGCTGCCCAATAACCGTCTTCGCGAGCAGCACAGCTACGCAGCTCGCACACCTACAGCCCATCATTGCGAAAAGCCTAGCGACCTGGCAATCCATCTTCCAGCACCCTGTGTAAGGCAAGATGGATTGCTTCACTACGCTCGCAAAGACTCATTAGCCTATTTCGCCAAGACTGATTACTCCATTAGAGCGACCGATATTTCATAGTATTTTCCAATCCCATCACACTATCGCGCCAAGCTGGTTATACTTGGCGCACAACGCTACCTGCAGGGTCTTTACTCGGCAGTTAAGTACGCTAACTTTTTATTCTGCTATTGATTTGGGAGCCCTATGAAAACCCCAGCACGCTTAATCCCCCTCGTTGAAGACGGGCTGATTGATGAGGTGTTACGCCCCCTAATGAACGGCAAAGAAGCTGTCGTCTATGTGGTGCGCAGCGGTGATGAGATTCGCTGCGCTAAAGTCTACAAAGACATGGACAAACGCAGCTTTAAAAAAGCCTCACTGTACCGCGAAGGCCGTAAGTCAGGTAACAGCCGCCGTTCTCGCGCCATGGAAAAAGGCTCTAAGTTTGGCCGCGAACAGGCAGAAGAAGCCTGGCAGAACGCCGAAGTCGACGCCCTGTACCGCCTCGCTGCCGCCGGCGTGCGCGTACCTGAGCCCTATGGCTGCTTTGATGGCGTGTTACTGATGGAGCTGGTCACTTTACCCAACGGCGAAGTGGCACCGCGCCTGAACGACGTTAGCATGGATGCCGAGCAAGCGCGCAAAGATCACGCCACCTTAATGGAGTCGGTGAAACGCATGCTCTGTGTCGGCTTAGTGCACGGCGACTTATCTGAATTCAACGTACTGGTGGATGAACACGGCCCGGTGATTATTGACTTGCCGCAAGCTGTGGATGCTGCTGCCAACAACAACGCCTTCTTTATGCTTAACCGTGACGTGAATAATATCACCGAGTATTACGGCCAATATGCACCGGAGCTTTTAGAGACGCGCTTTAGCCCAGAGATGTGGAGCCTCTATAAAGAAGGCAAACTGGAAATGGATACCGTCCTCACCGGCGAGTTTATTGAGCCTGAAGGCGAAGCTGATATTGATTCGGTGATGGCGGATATTCAAGCGGTACTCAGTGAAGAGCGCGATCGTGTAGCACGACTCAATGCTGAAGATTTTGACGATTACTAAGCTCAACCCACACTGACACTTTTCCCCAATCAAAAAAAAGCCTCCGCTCGATATACTCGAGAACGGAGGCTTTTTCTTAAGACGGTTAGGCAATAGTCTATGCAGGTATTTTAGCAGCACCTGTTGCAAATGCATTGTGACATCTTGTCGCTGCAGGACTTCCTCTAGTGTGATGTCCTATGCGCCAAATCAATCACCATCTGCACCACCCTTCCCTAGTTCGGTACACAGCAGCCGTTTTAAAACGCTGCACACATTCGCCCGAGCAGCGAGCGCACCAAGCAACAACTCTACACAGCAATTTTCTATAGGCATAAAAAAACCCGCTACTGAGAGCGGGTTCTTCGTACAAGCACTGGCGGTGTGCTTGTTATATATGGTGCCCGGAGCCGGAATCGAACCGGCACG
>CALZAE010000117.1 GCA_945612235.1 uncultured Gammaproteobacteria bacterium
CTACAGCAGCGACGCGGCCTGTCAACAGATAATCTGCAATAAATGCAAAATACTTCTAAACACCACTCTGCTGGCGGTTTTTACGCTTACGCAGATGCAATACATACTGCACTGGACCAGAAAGAGCATAAACCAGGAACAACAACAGCAGTATTCTTGGCGGATCACTAAATACAACAGCAAAAGCCAACACTACTACCAAGATAGCTACGAAAGGTACGCGCCCCTTAATGTCCAAGTCCTTAAAGCTATAGTACTTAATGTTGCTAACCATCAGCATTCCCGATAACGCCACAAGAATTGCAAACAGTATAATCACAGCAACAGGCAAATCGACAGCACCAACACCATTGTCACTCAAAGCCCACACCACTCCCGCAACTACACCCGCAGCAGCTGGACTGGCTAAGCCAATAAACCAACGTTTATCAACAATACCAATCTGCGTATTAAAACGTGCTAAACGCAAAGCCGCACAAGCCACATAAATGAAGGCAATTGTCAGCCCTACATTACCTAGCTCTGATAGCGCCCATTGATACGCAATAATTGCAGGAGCCAAACCAAAGGCCACCATATCGGACAGTGAATCATACTCAGCACCAAAAGCACTTTGTGTATTCGTCATCCGGGCAACACGCCCATCCAAGCCATCCAGCACCATAGCAACAAAAACTGTCGCAGCAGCTACAGTGAAGTTACCGTTAATAGCGCACATAATGGAATAAAAGCCGGCAAACAAGTTGGCGGTAGTAAATAGGTTCGGCAGCAAATAGACACCTCTATGCCGCACTTTTCGACCTTCGTTATCATGACCTTCTTCAATATGCTCATCTATCGGCAATAAACTCTCAATCGATGACGCATCATCATGTTCTTCAGGACGCTGATTCATAGTCTTCCTTAAGCTTCTCTAAGTAATGAGCCAATCTATCTAACAAGACTGCTATTTTATACTATTTAAGCACTAGAAACGAAAAACGCGGCCTAGGCCGCGTTTTTCAACTGCTGAAAAATCAGTTCTTTGATTTATCAACAATCTTGTTAGCTGAGATCCAAGGCATCATGGAACGCAGTTTTTCACCAACAACTTCAATGCCGTGCGCAGCGTTGTTGCGACGGTATGCAGTCATTGAAGGATAGTTCGTGGCGCCTTCAGTGATAAACATCTTCGCATACTCACCATTCTGAATGCGCTTCAGAGCATTACGCATTGCTGCACGTGACTCGTCGTTAATCACTTCAGGACCAGTGACATACTCACCGTACTCTGCGTTGTTAGAGATTGAGTAGTTCATGTTCGCAATACCGCCTTCGAACATCAGGTCTACGATCAATTTCAATTCGTGCAAGCACTCAAAGTAAGCCATTTCTGGAGCGTAGCCAGCTTCAACCAATACTTCAAAGCCCGCTTTAACCAACTCAACAGTACCGCCACACAGAACAGCCTGCTCACCGAACAAGTCAGTTTCGGTTTCGTCTTTAAAGGTTGTTTCGATAATACCAGTACGACCACCACCTACACCGCTCGCGTAAGACAGCGCAACATTTTTCGCGTTACCTGAAGCATCCTGGTAAATAGCGATAAGGTCTGGAATACCACCACCCTTAACAAACTCAGAACGTACAGTGTGACCTGGCGCTTTTGGCGCGATCATAATAACGTCAAGGTCAGCACGTGGTGTTACTTGGTTGTAGTGAACTGAGAAACCGTGAGCAAAGGCTAAAGTTGCACCTTTCTTCAGGTTTGGCTCTAACTCTTCTTTATATAACTGGCCTTGGAACTCATCCGGAGTCAGAACCATTACAACGTCAGCTGCTTTAACTGCAGAAGCAACATCTGAAACTTTCAAACCGTGCGCTTCAGCTTTAGCAATTGAAGAAGAACCAGCGCGCAGACCAACAGTCACATCAACACCTGAATCTTGCAGGTTGCATGCGTGCGCATGACCTTGTGAGCCATAACCAATAATGGCTACTTTCTTGCCTTTGATGATGGACAGATCACAATCTTTATCGTAGTAAACTTTCATAATTCGCTCCTAATATTGAAGAGCCTATTGCTCTTCATGGTTAATTCAAAGGCTTAAAATTTTATCGCCACGCGCAATACCGGTCACACCGCTGCGCACTACTTCTAAAATAGACGCTGGACCAATCGCTTGGATAAAGCTGTCTAGCTTATCTGTTGTTCCTGCTAGCTGTACGGTATACAGACTTGGCGAAACATCTACAATCTGACCTCTGAAAATATCAGCGGTACGTTTGATTTCAGCACGCTGAGCGCCACTAGCTTTAATCTTAATCAGCATCAACTCGCGCTCAATATGCGCACTCTCTGACAAATCAACCAGCTTAACCACTTCAATCAGCTTATTGAGGTTTTTGGTGATTTGTTCAATCACCTCCTCTTTGCCCGCAGTAGTCAAGGTCAAACGTGACAAGGTTGGATCTTCTGTCGGAGCAACAGTCAAGCTTTCAATATTGTAGTTGCGCTGAGAAAACAGGCCGATCACACGAGACAAAGCACCGGGCTCATTTTCTAAAAGCAAAGAAATGATATGTCTCATGATTATGTCCGCTCCGTTTTGCTGAGCCACATATCGCGCATTGCACCATCGCGTATTTGCATTGGGTACACGTGCTCACTTGTGTCAACTTGAATATCTAGGAAAACCAAACGATTTTTCATCGCAAAGGCTTCTTCCATTTTTGGCTTAAGATCTTTGAGGTCAGTGATACGCATACCCACATGACCATAAGCTTCAACCAACTTAACAAAGTCCGGTAATGACTCCATATACGAATGGGAGTAACGGCTGTTATAAACCATATCCTGCCATTGGCGAACCATACCTAACGCACCATTGTTTAAGTTAATAATCTTAACCGGCAAGTCATACTGCAGACAGGTGGACAGCTCTTGAATATTCATCTGAATACTACCTTCACCTGTGACGCAAGCTACATCATCATCAGGAAAGTTAAGCTTCACGCCCATCGCCGCAGGGAAACCAAAGCCCATCGTGCCTAGTCCACCGGAATTGATCCAACGGTTTGGTTTGTTAAAACGATAGTACTGTGCAGCAAACATTTGGTGCTGACCTACATCAGAGGTCACAAACGCATCACCTTGAGTCACTTCACACAAGGTTTCGATCACAGCTTGCGGCTTGATGATACTGCCATCACCACTGTCATACGGATACATTTTGCCGCTACCGCGCCACTCATCAATCTGCTTCCACCAACTGGCAACAACATCTTGATTAGGCTTGGTGCCGATATCCTTCAGGGCCGCCAACATATCATTCAACACGCTATCAACCGGCCCAACAATTGGAATGTCAGCTTTAATCGTTTTAGAAATAGACGCTGGATCAATATCAATATGAATGATTTTAGCGTTAGGACAGAACTTAGCTGCGCCATTAATCACGCGGTCATCAAAGCGCGCACCAACAGCAATCAATACGTCACAGTGGTGCATGGTTAGGTTAGCCGTGTAGCTACCATGCATACCTAACATACCAACAAACTGACGATCATCGCCTGGGTAGCAACCTAGACCCATCAAGGTATTGGTCACAGGTACGTTTAGCATTTTCGCCATTTCAGTCAGCTGTGCAGACGCACCACCCAAGATCACACCACCACCGGCGTAAACGACTGGACGCTTGGCAGCAAGCAACATTTCTGCAGCTTTGCGAATCTGACCTGAGTGGCCACGCGTCGCAGGCGCATAAGAACGCAGCTTAGCTTTTTTCGGGTAGCTGTATTCAAACTTTTCAATTGGGTTAGTCATATCCTTAGGGACATCAATAACCACAGGTCCGGGACGGCCTGACTCAGCTAAATAGAAAGCTTTCTTAACGACTTCAGGAATCTCTGAAGGGTGCTTAATAATAAAGCTGTGCTTAACAATTGGACGTGAGATACCGATCATGTCGGTTTCTTGGAACGCATCCGTACCGACCATATCACTGGGTACTTGCCCAGAGATGACAACCATCGGGATGGAATCCATAAACGCAGTAGCAATACCAGTGACAGCGTTGGTAGCACCAGGACCTGAGGTCACCAGTACCACACCAGCTTTACCGGTTGCACGCGCATAACCATCGG
Source organism: uncultured Gammaproteobacteria bacterium (assembly GCA_945612235.1). Taxonomy (GTDB): domain Bacteria; phylum Pseudomonadota; class Gammaproteobacteria; order Pseudomonadales; family Pseudomonadaceae; genus Denitrificimonas. The sequence continues at coordinate 4,126 of CALZAE010000117.1, forward strand.
CCATATGCGTTGCAGCTTGCTCGTGACGCACTAAAATATGCGTTAAAGCAGGCTCTTTGAATAATGCATCATAAATATGCAATACGGCACCACCTGGGTAGCCATAGATATATTTAACGCCCTCGTCACGCAATGAGCGAACGAGCATTTCTGCGCC
>CALZAE010000118.1 GCA_945612235.1 uncultured Gammaproteobacteria bacterium
CAACCGGCATTACACAGCAATCCGCTCGACTTAAAATCAGCGCTACTACTGGGCGCAATGCTCACAGTGATTTTGTTAATGGCTAGCGTTTTACAGCAATGGCTGGGTAATGCGGGAATTTACGTACTGGCCACCGTTTCCGGCATCACTGATGTGGACGCTATCACCCTGTCCTTAACGCGCATGTCGCAAACTGGCCTTGAGAGCACAACGGTTATTATCGGTATCATTATCGCCTCTTCGGTGAACAATCTAATGAAGGCTGGCATGGCAATTTTCATTGGCGGCCGCGCGATGCTGATGCGTGTAGCGCTACCGATTCTGCTGTCATTACTGGCCGGCTTAGTCGTGATGCAACCAATGTACAGCACTTGACTCTACCACCGTGGTAAGGTTTTTAATCTGGGCAAATGCCACGCGTTATTGGAGTACCTATGAAATCCTGTAAAACTGAATGTGGCCTACCCCTGACGCAGTCAGCGCCAGGCGGCTCTGCAGATAAAGACCCAAGCCATATCACCAGCGTCTTTATCATTACCGAAATGGACTGTCCTACCGAAGAGCAGTTGATTCGTAGCAAACTGGCCACACTTAGCGATATCAGCGCTGTTGAGTTTAATCTGATGCGCCGCCAACTGACCGTCAGTCACCTGCCCTCAGCCTTAGACGCTATTAACAACGCTCTGATGAGCATCGGTTTTAAGCCGCGCCTACAGCAAGCGGACACTGACCACAGTAACCTAACAGCCGCAGCACCTAAACGCTGGCCATTGTTTGTAGCCGGTATCGCCGCGACTGCCGCGGAGCTTGTAGAGTGGACAATCGGTAGCAGCCACTGGGGTGTTATTGTGCTCACCTTAATCGTGCTCGCCACGGTCGGTGTGCCCGTACTGAAAAAAGGCTGGATTGCGATACGCAATGGCAATCTCAATATCAATGCCCTAATGACTATTGCGGTCACTGGTGCTTTATTTATTGGCCATTGGCCAGAAGCTGCCATGGTGACTTTTTTATTCGCCTTAGCCGAGTGGATTGAGTCCAAGTCCTTAGATCGTGCCCGTTATGCCATTCATAGCGTTTTAGAATTAGCTCCAGAAACAGCAATGATTTTTGTTGATAGCACCTGGCAAAATCGCGCAGCTGCTAGCGTGGCCATTGGCAGCCGTGTCCGTTTGCAACCAGGTGAGCGTATACCGCTGGATGGCACAGTGGTCAGTGGTAACTCAACAGTCAATCAAGCGCCGATTACGGGTGAAAGCCTGCCCGTAGAAAAGACCATTGATAGCCCTGTATTTGCTGGCAGTATCAATATGCAAGGCGCTTTAGAGTACGTCACGACTGCCACCCGCGATAACTCAACCTTAGCGCGCATTATCCATGCCGTTGAAGAAGCTCAAGGCAGCCGCGCACCGACGCAGCGTTTTATTGACCGCTTTGCTAAGGTTTATACGCCTATCGTAGTGGCGATTGCCTGTTTAGTGGCGATTGTACCGCCCTTGTTTTTTGCTGGACTGTGGGCTGCTTGGCTGTATAAAGCGCTGGTCTTGCTCGTCATTGCTTGTCCCTGTGCTCTAGTGATTTCAACACCCGTCGCAGTAGTCAGTGCCCTCACGCAAGCAGCGCGCCAAGGCATTTTAATTAAGGGTGGAGTGTTTTTAGAGCAAGGCAAAGCGCTGACCACCATTGCTTTTGATAAAACCGGCACCCTCACCCATGGCACACCAGTGCTAACCCAAACAGTATTGCTAAATGACACTGACAACATTGCCCAACATTTGGCCGCCAGTCTCGCTGCGCGCTCCGACCACCCGGTCTCACTGGCCATTGAGCAGGCCTTTCTCGCACAGCAAGATAGTTGGTACGCCGTTAGTGATTTCCAAGCGTTATTAGGCCGTGGTAGCCGTGGAGTCATTGCTGGTACAGTCTATTATTTAGGTAATCATCGCCTGATTAAAGAGCTGAATCTCAGTTCAGCGCAACTCGAAACACAACTGCAGCAGCTTGAACAGCAAGGGCAAAGTGTGGTGATGCTGGCCACAGATCAACAAGTACTCGCCTGCTTTGCCGTGGCCGATACTGTACGCGAGCAAGCACAGGAAGCAGTCGCACAACTGCACGCATTAGGCATCCAGACCTTAATGCTCAGTGGCGATAACCAGCCGACTGCCAGCGCTATTGCGCAACAGATAGGCATGACTCAAGCCACCGGTGAGATGCTGCCTGAAGATAAGCAACACACTGTGCAACAGTTACAGAATAACGCTCAGCAGATAGTGGGCATGGTGGGTGATGGGATCAATGATGCGCCAGCCCTTGCCCAAGCCAATATCAGTTTCGCCATGGCCGCAGCCGGCTCTGATAGCGCGGTGGAAGCAGCTAATATTGCACTGATGGATGCTGATTTACGTAAAATCCCCCAGTTTATTCGCCTGTCGCAGCGCACCTCCACTATTCTGCAGCAGAATATTAGCTTTGCGATTGCAATTAAACTGGTGTTTTTAGTGCTGGCTATCAGTGGTCAAGCCACCATGTGGATGGCCGTCTTTGCCGACTTAGGCGCCAGCTTATTAGTCATTCTTAATAGCTTGCGCCTCTTAAAGCCGCGCAATTAATACGTTGAACTGAGCTCAAATAAAGCGCTGATAAAAAACACTGTGCAGCACCTGTCATTAGCCTATATATCGCCGATGACAGGTGTGACCTTAACTAGACCTCGAGCATAAAGGTAACCGGCCCATCGTTAATCAACTGCACTTGCATATCTGCGCCAAACTGCCCAGTCTGCACATCCGGATGACGTTGCTGGGCTAAACTGACTAACTGCTTAAACAACGCCTCAGCCTTTTCTGGCGCTGCCGCGGTAGAAAATCCAGGGCGTAAACCACTGCGCGTATCGGCCGCTAAAGTAAACTGCGACACCAACAATAAACCGCCTTGCGTATCTGTCAGCGATTTATTCATACGTTCTTGTTCGTCGGCAAACACCCGATAATTGAGCAGCTTATGCAACATTTTCTCTACACTTTGCTGAGTATCATCGGGCTCAACCGCTACCAAAACCAGTAATCCACCGGCAATCTGTGCTACTTGCGTGCCCTCAATACTGACACTGGCCTGACTCACTCGTTGTAATAATGCTTTCACCCACACCTCGTATTATCACGCCGTAAAACTGCGGCGGCTTTGCGCAAAATAATAGATCAAATTGATCCAAATAATTTCACTAAAAATAGATTATGCAGCTACTGCGCATAATGCTGTCCAATGACTTGAGAGCCATGCTCTTTACCTTAGGTAATCAGTGCAGGCTTGCACGTTCAGCAAAAAAGGATAATAAAATGAATAAGTTAAGAAGTACATTCCTGACATTCTGCGCTGCACTAGTGGCCACAGCCTCAATAGCAACCTTAAATATGGCTAATGCAGCCACCGCAGAGGACTTAGATCGCGACTCTCGGCAAGCATTGCAAACACTCTATAAAACCGAGCCAGTGGGCTGCATAGGACCTTGTTTGCGTGCATAACTGATCAGCGCTTCAGTGGTTGTAAAAGCCGCTATATCTTCTAACGTACGCATAGTTGGCTCAGATAAAGCCAATGCACCCTGCCGGCCTTGCTTAAGCGCTGTAGTTGGGGCAACCCAAATATGATCAATAGCTTCTTGACCGTCAGGTACAGCTATTTGTCGCTCAGGTGCTGCAGCGACAAAAAAGCGCGTATCGTAACGCCGCGGCAACCCTACTGGAGTTATCCAGCGACTAAAGAGCGCCAACTGATCCACAGCCGCCATTAGATCACGCTGCTGAAACACATCCGCAAAGGTCAGTTGCCCCGTATATAAGCGCTCACGCAACCCTGCATAATAAGCGATATCGCCCGGCTCAGCGATCTGCACATAATCACCTTGAGCATCATAAGCAAGCAACAAGCCTACTTCCTCAAAACTTTCTCGGATCGCTGCCACCGCATATGCCAGCCCATCCTGCTCAAGCGCTAATGCACAACTCAGATCAAGCCCCTCAATGCCCTGACAACGGGCCAGCATACTGGCGCTGGTATCCGCAGGATCAACCGCCCCACCTGGAAAAACAAAATAACCCGGCATAAAAACCGCTTGATGGGTGCGCTGCATCATAAACACTTCCAAACCAGTGGAAGTATCACGCGTCAAGATAAGAGTCGAAGCTGGGCGGGGAACCAGAGGCGCTTTGGGCATAGAACAATCTCATACAGACAATAATACAGATCACGCCACTCTACAGGGTCTATGCGCA
>CALZAE010000119.1 GCA_945612235.1 uncultured Gammaproteobacteria bacterium
TTACGCTAAAGCGCTGCGCAACTCGGCCAAGGCTTCGGCACACAGCTCGTCGCTGCTGTACTGCGCGCTTTGTGCGATGCATTCGCCATCCAGCCAAATGCTCAACTGCTGCTCGACTTGGCGAATGTCTAAATCATCTCCTGCACTTTGCACATGCTTAGAAGCCACACCGGCACCACGGCCATCGGCAAAGGCTTTAGACAACAGCAGGTCTTCACCCTTACTGCTTAAGATACGAAAGCGAAAGCCTTCATCATCTTTAAAGCTAACCACGCGACTGGCTTTTTTCGCCTTTTTCTTACTGGTGGTGAGATCTGCACCGGGCACAACAAAACTGCGCAGACCCACGGCCTCACGCAGCTCTTGCAAGAAAGGTGTCGCTATTTTACGCGCTTTGATGGCACCGGCTTGTAAAATATCTTCCATCTCATCGGGCTTGGACATAAAGGCGTGATAACGCTCGCGCGGCTCAGCCAATTGCTCATCGAGCAAAGTAAACAAACGTTGTTTGGCATCACCCCAAGCTAAACCGGCCTCTAAATCAGCGCGCATGGTGGCTTGCTCAGCATGATTGGAAAACGCTTGATACAGGGTAAACAGATGCGAGTTATTCGGGTCTTTCGGTTCGCCCGGTAATTTTGAGTCGGTAACGATACGTGAAATAGCGCTTTTTAACTCTTTGCTCGACGAGAACAGCGGGATGGTGTTGTCGTAGCTTTTTGACATCTTACGCCCGTCTAAACCAGGCAAGGTGGCGACATCTTCTTCGATCACCGCTTGAGGCATGGTAAACAGCTCTTTACCTTGACCAAACAAATGGTTAAAGCGCTGACCAATATCACGCGCCATTTCCACGTGCTGCACCTGATCACGACCAACGGGCACTTTGTTAGCGTTAAAAATCAAGATATCCGCCGCCATCAATACCGGGTAGCTAAACAACCCCATAGTGACACCCGCATCGGGGTCTAAACCGCCCGCTTCGTTTTGATCTACAGAGGCTTTGTAAGCATGCGCACGGTTGAGTAACCCCTTAGACGCCACACAGGTCAGCAGCCAAGTCAGCTCAGTGATTTCTGGAATATCCGACTGACGATAAAAGGTTGCGCGCTCATAATCCAAACCACCGGCCAGCCAAGTGGCAGCGATTTCGAGGCGTGAACGCTGAATACGCGCCGGGTCGTCACATTTAATCAGCGCATGGTAGTCGGCTAAAAAGTAGAACGACTCAACATTATCGACTTGGCTGGCCGCAATGGCCGGGCGAATCGCGCCCGCATAGTTACCCAAATGCGGTGTGCCAGTGGTAGTAATTCCAGTTAAAACTCGCGTGCTCATGTTGTACTCAATCAAGACTAAAAATTAAAGGCGTTCGGCCACCAGCTGTTTTAGCTCGGGCAGTCGACCATGGAAAAAGTGACCACATTCTGCCACTTTTAGCAGCTCATGTGGCTGATTGAATGCAGCCGACCACTGATATACCAACTCAGGGTCAATCACTTCATCATCTTCGGGCTGAATCACCGTCAATTGGCAGTCACGGGCCAAAGTATGTTCGGCATCCAGACGCATCACTGCCGGCGCCACTAAATACAACTGCTGCACCGCAACCCCTGCCTGCTCTAAGCGGCCAGAAAGACTGCCAGCAACAAAGCCACCAAAGGAAAAGCCCAATAAATAGATCGGCAAATCCGGGTGCTGCGCTTGCAGCCAAGCTAAGGCCGCATGCGCATCATCCACTTCGCCCATATTCATATCATGGGCCCCGGCACTCTTACCGGTGCCGCGATAATTAAAGCGTAAAGTGGCCAAACCGCTGTCACGCGCAGTGCGTTGCAGGGTGGACACCACTTTATTGAGCATGGTGCCGCCTTGAGCGGGGTTTGGATGGCAAATCAAGGCAATCCCACGGGCATCAGCAACGGGCAAGTGTAGACCTTCGAGGACGCCAACAGGGCCTTCTATCAGGACAGGATTTTCACGCATAAACAAAAAGGACTCCGTGACCCTTTATAGGGTAAATTCGTCTAGTGGCAAGTATTATCAATAAAGTTGATACTGTGACACATAGGAGCCTGCTCGATGCTGTACAGAACAGGCAGAAGTGGTTAACGTAAAGCAAAGCCGTTTAAAGAGGAAGTCTTGTGGAACAGTCACTCCCCGTTTGGTTAATCCCAGTACTCACATTAGTGGGTGGAATTGTAATCGGTGTTATTTTAGCACGCGTATTGCAACGTACCGCACCTGGAAAAACTCAGCATCAGCTCGATGAGCTACAGGAGCGTTTTGACAGCTACCAAAGTGAAGTGGTGACGCATTTTAATACCACTGCATCATTGGTGAAAAAACTCACACAAAATTATCACGATGTCCAAGAGCATTTATCAAACGGTGCTGAGCGTTTAGCTTTGGATGAAGTGTCACGCGAGCGTTTGTTGGCCAGTTTAGTGGATGACTCACGTCCGCGTGAGCGCAAGCCACAGCATGACAGCGAATTTGATTTAGCCGCTGAACCACCACGTGACTACGCGCAAAAGCATACCGGCGACCCGAGCATGTTATCTGAAGGTTACGGCCTCAAGCGCTAAGTACACTCTGTAAGCAAAAAGGAGCTGTTAGGCTCCTTTTTTTATTGCACACAAGCTATTAATCGGATGGTGGGCGCACACCAATGGTCGCCGTGAGTTCTTGAGGCTTACCATTGCGTAAGACATGCAGCTTAATCTCATGCCCTGGCATCATCAGTGCAACTTGATTCATGGAAGTACGGCCATCCAGCGCATCTTCATTAGCAATTTTTAGAATCACATCACCCGGTTTCAGCCCCGCTTTCGCTGCTGGCCCATCACGATACACACCCGCCACTAAAATACCGGGGCTGTCGAGTAAACCAAACGACTCAGATAACTCAGGCGTTAACGCCTGCACTTCCAGCCCCAGCCAGCCGCGGACCACCTGCCCGCGCTCAACAATGGAGCGCATCACATCCAGCGCCAGCTTGACTGGAATAGCAAAACCAATTCCCTGCGAGCCACCTGAGCGGGAGAAAATTGCGGTGTTAATGCCCAGTAAATTACCCTGCGCATCCACTAGCGCACCGCCGGAGTTGCCTGGGTTAATCGCTGCATCCGTCTGAATAAAGTCTTCATAGGTGTTCAGGCCCAACTGGTTACGCCCTGTAGCACTGATAATCCCCATGGTGACCGTTTGCCCGACACCAAAAGGGTTACCAATCGCTAGTACCACATCACCAATGCGAATACTCTCGGAATGTCCAAGGGTAATGGCTGGCAAATCGGGTAAATCAATTTTCAATACAGCTAAATCCGTCTCAGGATCACTACCTATCACTCGCGCCAGTGTTTCACGGCCGTCTTTAAGTGCAACGATGATTTGATCAGCACCTGCGGTCACGTGATTATTGGTCAGCAGGTAGCCTTCTTTGCTCATTAATACAGCAGTACCTAGGCTTGATTCCATGCGCTTTTGCCGCGGTAAATTATCACCATAAAACTGCTTAAAGGTGGGATCAGCATACAATGGGTGCAAAGGTTTGCTCACCAATTTGGCGGTGTATAAGTTAGCCACTGCGGGCGAAGCATGGCTCACGGCGTCGGCATAAGAGACCGGGCCACTGCCAGACACATGCTTATAAGCCGGTGCTTGCTGAATCTTGAGATCGAAGTTGGGCAAACCGACCCATTGCGGAAAACGTTCGATCAGCAGCAGCGCCACTAACAACCCCACCACTAATGGCCAGCCATACACTTTAAAGAACCGTGACATATTAATAGATCATTCCTAAATAAAAAAACTCAGCTGATACAGCTGAGTGTCATAACACACTGTAAGGATTAACTGGCAGACGAGACGATGCGTTACCATCGTTACTAATAATAAGATGCATTATAGAATGCGCGCGTGAATTAAAGTATCACCCATTACTACTAAGGAATAATTATGTCTGTTGATCGCACTCTTCTTCTGCAGGATCTTGAGCAGTTTCTTAATGTCAGCGCTATCAGTGATTACTG
>CALZAE010000120.1 GCA_945612235.1 uncultured Gammaproteobacteria bacterium
CAGGCGCGGGCGCTATTGGCGATTATCAAAACTGCTGCTGGCAAGTATTGGGGCAGGGTCAGTTTCGACCGCTGGCTGGTAGTCAGCCTTTTATTGGCGAGCAAGATCAGCTTGAGCAGGTTGCCGAGTGGCGTGTGGAGGTGGTGGTTGCTGCTGCTTATATCAAGCCTGTCATGACTGCTCTCAAAGCAGCGCACCCCTATGAAGAGCCTGCTTATGCTGTATACCGCTTAGAGTCGTTTTAGTTCGCCTGTCATTAAAGCTTCATGCCTTAGTCACTGCAGTGTAATCCTTATTGATCAATATTCCCTGCAACACCAACGCCTTGCACTGCGTTGTGTTTTTGCCAATATAAGGGGAATACTCAATGAAGCGACTGCACATCCAATCAGCGACTTATACAAGGTTTGCTGTCAGCACCTTAGCGTTAATTATTTCATCGCACGCTATGGCGGGTACGGTGACCACCGATGGTCCTGATATCACTATTAAGACCAAAGGTGGCTTTGAAGCGGCAGCAGTTGATAAGTCTTTTTCATTTAAGTTAGGCGGTCGTATTCAGGCTGACTTTGATCAGTTTGATGGGGTGTATACGAAAAACGGTAAGAGCGCTAACGAAGCGTATTTTCGCCGTGCCATTTTAGAGTTATCCGGTACCGCCTACCATGATTGGAAATATGCGTTTAATCTCGATTTTGCTGAAGATGGTAGCAGTAAGTGGGATGAAGCCTCTATTACTTATACTGGCTTTAAGCCGGTTAATGTAAAGATTGGTCGTTTTGATCCGGATTTTGGTTTAGAGAAAGCCACCAGTTCTAAGTGGATTAGCACCATGGAGCGCTCGATTATCTATGATGCTGGCGAGTGGGTGAACGACAAGCAAGATGGCATGGGTGTGCAAGTGAGCGGCACGAGCGGCATGTTTTATGGTTCCGCTGGTATTAACCGCGCTAAAAACAATGAAGACGATAACGGTAGCAATAACAACACCTACAATATGCGTGCAGTCGTCGCGCCCATGGCTGAAGCCGGTAATGTGCTGCATTTTGGGGTGAACTATGCAAAGCGTAGCACTGAAGACTTCGATGGCCGTATTCGTTCGCGAATGGGAGTGCGCGGCACCACTGAAGACTCTAAAAACGGTAACCGCCCAACCTTTGCTAGCAGTCAAGCTGGGCAGTTTGATAGTGATAGCGCTTGGGGTTTAGAAGCCGCCTATGCCTTGGGTCCGTTCTCTGCGCAAAGTGAATACTTGCGTCGTGATATCAGTGCAAAGTCTGGCTCGGCGATGAAAGACCGCCAAGTTGATGGTTATAACCTGCAGCTGGCCTACACCTTAACCGGAGAGTCGCGTGGTTATAAGCTCGATGGTGGTAAGTTCGATAGCATCAAACCGAACAACAAACAAACCGGCGCTTGGGAGTTGGTTTACCGTTACGATCATTTGACCGTTGCTGATGCAGATAGGGATATGACGGGTAGCTTTTATGACACTAAAGCGAAAGTGCATACGCTGGGCGTGAACTGGTACGCTAACGATGCGGTCAAAGTTTCCGCCAACTATTTAAAGGCTAAGACTGATCAGGTCGCTAATGCTGCCAATGATGACAGTGGTGATGCGATCAGTTTGCGTGTGCAATACGCTTTTTAAAAAATCAAAGCTGTTGTAATCAATGATGTTCCTTTAACCCTGCTGCGGCAGGGTTTTTTATTTATGGTGATAAAACAGCTTTTTTGCATGCAACTGCTGACATTTTCTGTAAAAATAGGCATATTCTTTCTACTGTTTTTTTGGGTAAAGGTGTTGGATGGCTTCTTTTTTAGTTTTACATGGTCCTAATTTGAATTTATTGGGTACGCGTGAGCCTGAAGTCTATGGTGCAACAACCTTGGAGCAGATCAATTTAAGTCTGGTGCAGCAGGCGCAGAGCGCAGGCCATCAACTCAGTTACTTACAAAGTAATGCCGAACATGTCTTGATTGATCGCATCCATGCTGCCCGCGATGAAGGGATTGACTGTATAGTCATCAATCCAGCAGCTTTTACTCATACCAGTGTCGCATTGCGTGACGCGCTGCTTGCTGTGAGCATCCCATTCTTTGAAGTGCACCTTTCGAATGTGCATCAGCGGGAAAAATTTCGTCACCACTCCTACTTTTCTGATGTGGCAGTAGGTGTGATTTGCGGTCTTGGCGCTAGCGGTTACCGTTTCGCTCTAGACGCAGCGTTTGAACATATTAATTAATAAACCCTTGGTTTTGGAGTCATGGTCAATGGATATTCGTAAAGTTAAAAAACTCATTGAATTGCTAGAAGAGTCTGGCATTGATGAATTAGAAATTCACGAAGGTGAAGAATCCGTTCGTATCAGCCGTCACAGTAAGCAAGTTGCGCAGCAGCCTGTTTATGCAGCAGCACCACAAGCTGCAGCGCCAGCACCGGCTCCAGTTGCAGCACCTGCAGCTGCTGAAGCAGCAGCTCCTGCTTGCCCTAAGTTTAACGGTACAGTTGCACGTTCACCTATGGTCGGCACTTTCTACCGTGCTGGCTCGCCCGATTCAGAAGATTTCGTGTCTGTTGGCCAAACCATCAAAAAAGGCGATGTACTGTGCATCGTTGAAGCAATGAAAATGATGAACCACATCGAAGCAGAAGTTGGCGGTGTGATTGAATCTATCCTTGTTGATAATGGCCAACCGGTTGAGTACGACCAGCCTCTATTCACCATTGTCTAACGACTTAGGAGTTTACAATGTTGGATAAAGTCCTGATTGCTAACCGTGGTGAGATTGCTTTACGCATTTTGCGCGCATGTAAAGAATTAGGTATCAAAACCGTTGCTGTGCATTCCACTGCAGACCGTGAGTTGATGCATTTATCATTGGCAGATGAGACTGTGTGTATTGGTCCAGCACCAGGCACGCAATCCTATCTGAATATCCCAGCGATTATTGCTGCAGCTGAAGTGACTGGCGCTACTGCTATTCACCCAGGCTATGGCTTCTTAGCTGAAGATGCGAACTTTGCTGAACAAGTGGAAAACTCAGGTTTTACCTTTGTCGGCCCAAGCGCCGCCGTGATTCGTATGATGGGTGACAAGGTTGCTGCGAAAGAAGCCATGATTGCTGCAGGTGTACCTGTAGTTCCAGGTTCTGACGGCGCGTTACCTAAAGACGAAGAGCAAGCCTTAGCTATCGCTCGCGAAGTCGGTTACCCGGTGATCATCAAAGCCGCAGGTGGTGGTGGTGGTCGTGGTATGCGTGTTGTGTATAAAGAAGAAGATCTGATTCGCTCAGCCACTTTGACGCGTAACGAAGCAGCGCAAATCTTTGGTAACCCAGTCGTGTATTTAGAGAAATATCTGGGTAATCCACGTCACGTTGAGATTCAAATCTTGGCTGACGGTCAAGGTAATGCCATTCACTTAGGTGATCGTGACTGTTCATTGCAACGTCGTCACCAAAAAGTGATTGAAGAAGCACCAGCACCGGATATTGATGAAGAAGCGCGTCAGCGTGTCTATGACCGCTGTGTGAAAGCCTGTATTGATATCGGCTATAGCGGTGCGGGTACCTTTGAATTCTTGTACGAAGATGGTCACTTCTACTTTATTGAAATGAACACTCGTATTCAGGTTGAGCACCCGATCACTGAAATGATCACCGGTGTTGACCTGGTTAAAGAAATGCTCAGCATTGCTTCGGGTAACAAGCTGTCGATCAAGCAAGAAGATATCGTGATGCGTGGTCACTCCATTGAGTGCCGTATTAACGCAGAAGATCCTGATAACTTTATGCCCAGCCCAGGTAAAGTGAAGCACTTCCACGCACCCGGCGGTAATGGTGTGCGTGTTGATACGCACCTGTACAGCGGCTACAACGTGCCACCCAACTATGACTCACTGATTGGTAAGGTGATTACTTGGGGTGCAACACGTGAGGAGTCGATGGCGCGTATGCGTAACGCTTTAGATGAAATCATTATTGATGGCATCA
>CALZAE010000121.1 GCA_945612235.1 uncultured Gammaproteobacteria bacterium
GAAATATCCCATAACGTATCGCCTTGCACCACGGTATAGGTCTCAGGATGGCCATTTTTTAACTGTACTTGTGCTTGTACTGCAGCGCTAGCGAGCAGCAACAAAGCAAGTAATGTTTTCCTCATGCGGTGAATCCCTTTATCATATGTCGATAGTGGAACGCTTTATGACCATTCCATAACCCTATTTTGGCTTTACAGCCATTTCTTTATTATGCTGCGTATCATATTAGCAGCGCTTCCTTATTTTATTCTATTTAGTACAACACAAACGCATATGGCTATTTTAAATATTCTCGAATACCCCGATCCGCGCCTGCGCACCATAGCTAAACCTGTGGAGCAGGTCGATGATACCATTCGCACCCTGATTGATGACATGTTTGAAACCATGTATGACGCACCCGGCATTGGCTTAGCAGCGACGCAGGTTGATCAGCATATTCGCCTCTTGGTGATGGACCTCTCTGAAGATCAGTCCGAGCCATTGGTGTTTATTAATCCTGAAATCGAAACCCTCACCGATGACACCGAACTCTATCAAGAAGGCTGTTTGTCAGTCCCAGGCTTCTTTGAGGATGTGCAGCGTCCAGAACGCGTTAAAATCAATGCACTGGATCGTAACGGTCAGGCGTTTGAAATCATCGCGGATGGTTTACTCGCGGTGTGCATTCAACATGAGTGCGACCACTTAAACGGTAAGTTGTTTGTGGATTATTTGTCCTCACTCAAGCGCGATCGTATTAAGAAAAAGTTAGAAAAAATTCACCGTCAGCAAAAAGCTTAAGTTTTGATTTAAGCTGCTGCGCCGTGACACCACTTCTGTATTTGCAAGGTAATTGTATGTCTTCCTCTCTACGTATTGTGTTTGCTGGTACTCCAGAATTTGCCGCTCGGCATTTACAAGCGCTACTCGATAGCCAACACAGCGTTGTAGCGGTGTACACGCAGCCGGACCGCCCCTCTGGACGCGGCCAAAAACTCACGCCCAGCCCAGTCAAACAGCTTGCTCTAGAGCATGATATTCCTGTGCTGCAGCCGGTCAACTTACGCAGCCCAGAAGCGCAGCAAGAGTTGGCCGCTTTACAGGCAGACCTGATGGTGGTGGTCGCTTACGGTTTGATTTTGCCGCAAGTGATTTTAGATACGCCGCGCTTAGGCTGCATCAACAGTCATGCATCCTTACTACCTCGTTGGCGTGGTGCCGCGCCGATTCAGCGCGCGATTGAAGCGGGTGACGCAGAAACCGGCATTACCGTGATGCAAATGGAGGCGGGTTTAGATACCGGCCCTATGTTGCACAAAGTCAGCACACCCATTCACAGCACTGATACGGGCGGCAGCTTGCACGATCGCTTAGCGGCACTGGGCCCAGACGCAGTACTGCAGACGATTCAAGGTTTGGCTGACGGCAGTTTAACCGGTGAAAAGCAGCTGGATGGTTTAGCCACTTACGCGCATAAACTCAACAAACAAGCCGCACTGATTGATTGGCAACGCCCCGCTACAGTGCTGGATTGCCAAATTCGCGCCATGTACCCATGGCCGATTTGTCATACCACCTTAGCGGGTGAAACATTAAAAATTCATGCTGCAGAACTGGCCGAAGGCCAAGGTCAAGCAGGCGAGATTCTCAGCGCTGACCGCGACGGTTTAGTGGTCGCTTGTGGCGAACAGGCTCTGCGCATCACCTCTTTACAACTGCCCAACGCTAAAGCCTTAGCCTTTAGCGATGTCTTCAACAGTAAAAAAGAGCTGTTCCAAGCAGGTCAGGTGCTCGGTCTATGAACCCACGCCTCGCGGCAGCGCGTGCACTGACAGCAGTACTGGCAGGTAAAGCATCCTTGGCCAGCAGCTTACCCACACAACTGGAACGCGTCAGTGAGCGCGATCGTGGTTTAGTGCAAGAGCTGGCTTTTGGCACCGCTCGCTGGCAGCCTCGCTTGTCTATTCTCGCTTTAGAGTTACTCAGCAAGCCATTTCGTAAAGCTGACCTCGATGTCGAAGCCCTACTCCTGGTTGGCCTCTACCAGTTGCTGTATACCCGTATTCCAGCGCATGCCGCCATTGCTGAAACTGTCGGCTGCGCCACCGCATTAAAAAAACCTTGGGCGAAGGGTTTGCTCAACGCCGTATTGCGCCGCGCGCAACGTGAAGCTGAAACACTATTACCGGCATTAGAAAAAGACCCCGTAGTGCTGACCGCTCATCCGCGCTGGTTGCAAAAATCACTCAAAGCCTTTTGGCCTGATGATTGGTTAGCGATTTGCGAGGCCAATAACAGCCATCCGCCGTTTACTTTGCGTGTTAATCAGCTGCAAGTCAGCCGCGATGCTTATTTAATACAACTGGCTAATAATGGCATCGAGGCACAGGCCACCCCTTTTAGCCCTGATGGCATTACTTTAGCGACAGCCTGTGATGTCACTGCCTTACCCGGTTTTGCCGATGGCGCGGTGAGCGTACAAGACGAGGCAGCGCAGTTGTCTGCTGGACTATTAATGCTCGAACCCGGCCAGCGCGTACTGGATGCCTGCTGCGCTCCAGGTGGCAAAACCTGCCATATCTTAGAAAGTGAAGCCCAGCTCAGTGAAGTTGTGGCAATTGATCTTGAGCCACAGCGTTTAGAGCGAGTTAAAGCTAACTTAGAGCGGCTGAAGTTAACTGCGACCCTGTGCGCCGGTGATGCCCGTGCTGTAGATGAGTGGTGGGATGGCCAGCCGTTCCAACGTATTTTGCTTGATGCGCCGTGTTCTGCGACTGGGGTGATTCGTCGTCACCCCGATATTAAGCTCACGCGTAACGCTGATGACATAGTCGCTTTAGCACAACTGCAAGGTGAGCTGCTCGATGCGCTGTGGGCCACTTTAGCCGATAACGGGGTGTTGCTATACGCCACCTGCTCCACCTTGCCAACAGAAAACACTGAAGTGATTGCAGCCTTTCTACAACGCACCAGTGATGCACAAGAGTTGCCGTTTGCTGCAGACTTTGGCAAAGCCCAGCCACACGGCAGACAATTATTGGCACAGGTTGGCGGGCATGATGGCTTTTACTATGCACGCCTGATTAAACACGCATCAACACCGCGCACTTAAGGGCAGCCATATGAAGATTATTATTTTAGGTGCCGGGCAAGTGGGCGGCACACTGGCTGAGCATTTAGCCAGCGAAGCCAATGATATTACCGTAGTGGATACCGATACCGAGCGCCTGCGTGAGCTTGGTGATCGTTTAGATATTCGCACTGTAGTAGGTCATTGCTCGTTTCCAACAATTTTGCGTCAAGCCGGTGCGGATGATGCGGATATGCTGGTGGCGGTGACCAACAGTGATGAGACCAACATGGTCGCTTGCCAAGTGGCGCATACTTTATTTCGCACACCGACTAAAATTGCCCGCGTACGTGAATCAGCTTATCTCACTCGCACTGAACTCTTTGAGGGCGATGCTATTCCCATTGATGTCTTAATCAGTCCAGAGCAAGCCGTCACTAACCATATTAAGCGCTTAATTGAATACCCAGGCGCACTACAGGTGCTCGATTTCGCAGAAGGCAAAGCGCAGTTGGTCTGTGTGCGTGCCTACTACGGCGGCCCATTGGTCGGTCAAGAGCTGCGCCAACTGCGCGAGCATATGCCCAACGTGGACACCCGTGTAGCGGCTATTTTCCGCCGTGATCGACCGATTTTCCCCACTGGCGATACTATTATCGAAGTCGATGATGAAGTGTTCTTTATTGCTGCCCGTGGGCATATCCGCGCAGTCATGAGTGAATTACGCCGCATGGAAGACAGCTACCGCAAAGTGATTATTGCCGGTGGTGGCCATATTGGTGAGCGCTTAGCTGAGGCAATTGAAAGCCGTTATCAAGTTAAAATTATCGAGATTAACGCGGCCCGCTGCCGCTATTTATCTGACAGCCTCGACACCACTGTGGTGTTGCATGGTAGCGCTTC
>CALZAE010000122.1 GCA_945612235.1 uncultured Gammaproteobacteria bacterium
AGCGCAGCATCAGTCTGCGTTATAACGTTTGGCCTTAGGTCACAACACTGTATATTCGTAACACCATCGTTGATCACATCCAGTGACACAATCCCTAAATTCAGATAACTCAATGAAATCACGCCTGATCGGCCTGTGCGCCTCATTATTCTTCTCGGTACCCACCGCAGCTTTGCTGTGGCTGAGTATTAATCGACAGCTCACCTATGTCGATGGCGGGTTTTTAAATAGCAATTATCTACTTGGCTGCATCAGTATTTTTGCGCTGATTAGTTTTGTATTACCGCAACTGTTCCCATCGGTATTGGGCTGGGTATGGCGGATGATGTTGAAGATTGGCTTATAGCAAAATGCTGAAAGCGTTATTGGTACGATCTGCACCCTAACGCTTGCAGGTATAAAAAATATTCCAGCCAGCACCACCCAGCTCTAAAAACGTCCAGCACCATCCATGCTCAACAGCCAGCAGCACTGTTGCCGTGACGAGCGTAGCCATGGATGGCGTAGCGCCCGAATTGAGCCCAGGATGGGCGATTGAGGGAAGAACGGCAATAGTGCTGCTGGCGCAACCTATGGCCGTATGGCCAAGAAAATACTCTACAAAATCTTCAGGCTGACTTACGCTCGAGCAACACACCACTTTCCATATGGTCAGTCCACGGAAACTGGTCAAACAGTGCCGTCTTAACAATTTGGTGCGTATCACTCAGCTGACGAATATTCTCGGCTAAGGTTTCTGGATTACAGGAGATATACAAAATCCGATCAAAGCGGCGCACCAACTCACAGGTATCGCTGTCCATACCCGCGCGCGGTGGATCAACAAACACCGTACCAAACTCATAACTGTTTAAATCAATAGAAGCCAAACGACGAAACTCGCGCACGCCATTCAGCGCCTGCGTCAATTCTTCCGCCGATAAACGCACCAGCTCGATGTTCTCAATCTGGTTATCTGCCAAGTTGGCTAATGCCGCATTAACCGAACTTTTACTGATCTCTGTGGCCAGCACTTTGCGCACGCGAGTGGAGAGTGGCAGGGTAAAGTTACCATTACCGCAATACAGTTCCAGCAGGTCATCTGGCTGCTCGCCCAGCGCTTCATAGGCCCAGTTGAGCATATGGGTATTCACTGCGCCGTTGGGTTGAGTAAAGGCACCTTCAGGCTGGCGGTAGCTAAACTCGCGCCCGGCGACGTTAAGTTTTTCCACAACGAAATCACGGCCAATCACCGTGCGTTTGCCACGTGAACGGCCAATGATACTGACGTTTAAATCGCTGGCTAACTGCTCAGCTACCGCTTGCCAATCCTCATCCAGAGGACGGTGATAGCACAGGGTAATCATTGCTTCGCCAGACAAAGTGGTTAAAAACTCCACCTGAAACAGGCGATCTGACAGCGCTTTACTCGCATTCCAAGCCGCCTCTAAACGTGGCATCAGCTGATTAATCAACGTACTACCAATCGGAAACGTATTGATGAAGATTGGTGTGCGGTTGTCACCCGGGGCAAACATGGCATAAAAACGTTTATCACCTTCGCGCCACAGACGAAACTCAGCGCGTAAACGATAGTGTTGCTCACTCGAGGCAAACACCTGTGGCGCAGGCGCGTTAAATTCGCTGAGTAGATTGTGTAAGCGGCTTTGTTTAGTCTGCAGTTGTTGCGCGTAAGCGGCTGGAGAGTAGTCGGTGTTGAGCATCAGGGAAAGAAACCTAATTTAATAATAAAGAGAGTGGATAAAATCCACATGGCACTGTTGAGGTCTTTCCAGCGACCGCTGAGCAGTTTAATGGCAGTCCAGCTGATAAAACCAAAGGCAATGCCGTTGGCAATCGAAAACGTCAGTGGCATGGCTAAAGCAGCCACCACCACAGGTGCTGCGACGGTTAAATCATCCCAGTCAATTTTAGCTAAACCACTGGTCATCAATACCGCGACAAAAAATAGCGCCGGTGCAGTGGCGTAAGCAGGGATCGCTGAGGCCAGTGGCGCAAAGAATAAACTGAGTAAAAACAGCGCCGAGACCACGCATGCGGTTAAACCAGTACGACCACCGACGGCAATACCCGCAGCCGACTCAACAAAGCTGGTAGTGGTTGAAGTACCCATACAGGCACCAGCCATGGTCGCTGTACTGTCAGCTAATAAAGCACGGCCTAGACGCGGCATATTACCGTCTTTATCGATTAAGTTGGCACGTTGCGCCACCCCAATTAAGGTGCCGGATGTATCAAATAAATCTACAAATAAGAAAGCGAAAATCACGCTGATTAAGCCTACATCCAGCGCACCCGCAATATCCAACTGCATCAGTGTTGGCATCATGCTTGGAGGCATACTGACCACACCATTGAGGCTGGAAAAGCCCATGCCAATTGAGAAGCCTGTGATCAGTAAAATACCAATCATCACTGCACCGGTAATCTGCCGATAGGCCAGTGCGACAATCACCGCAAAGCCGAGCGTGGCAAAAATAGGGCCGGGCTGCGCTAAATCGCCAAGCGCCACTAAGGTGTCAGTATTACCCACGACAATGCCAGCGTTTTTCAAAGCAATCAGAGCTAGAAATAGACCAATACCCGCACTAATGGCTGAGCGTAGCGGCATCGGGATACTGTTAATAATCCACTCGCGAATTTTGAACACCGACATGGCGAAAAACAAAAAGCCGGAGATAAAGACCGCACCCAAACCGACTTGCCATGAGTAACCCATGGTGCCGACCACTGTGTAGGTAAAAAAGGCATTCAGGCCCATGCCGGGGGCGAGGGCGATGGGGTAGTTGGCGACCATGCCCATAATGGCTGAGCCAATAGCGCCGGCCAAGCAGGTAGCAACAAATACCGCGCCATGGTCCATGCCGATTTCAGCCAGCATATTGGGGTTTACAAAAAGAATGTAAGCCATGGTCAAGAAGGTGGTAATGCCTGCTAAGACCTCGGTGCGAAATGTTGTGTTGTTGGCTTGCAACTGAAAGAGTCGTTCCAGCATGGGATGCCCTGCCTGAAAAAAGGCAAATAGTAACAGCCTATGCTGAATAATGCAGACGTTTTACCGGTTTAGTGATGGCTTTTACCGCAGGCAAGTGAGTGGCTTGCCTGAGTAAGGGATGGTTTAAGTCAGTGGCTTATCAGGATAGTGGGGAGTATCAGTTTTGATCTTGCAGCGCATACGCACGACTTCTTTATTGAGAAGGTCAATGCAGTGAGCCATATTCTCGATCAGGCAGTGAGCAATGCGCGGATTGCTTTGCATCAGACTCAGAAATTGATCTTGAGGAATCACCATCACTGAACTGTGTACGCTGGCAATCACTGTGGCACTGCGGCGCTCTTTAGTAAACACAGCCATGGCACCAAAAATCTCATCTTTGGCAATATCGCCTACTTTTTCACCGTTGAACCACGCTTCGGCATGGCCTTCGAGAATAATAAAGACATGCTCGGCTGGGTCACCTTGCTGGATGAGTACTTCGCCGGCGGCAAAGCTTTTAAAGCCAGTAGGCGGGGGCACATCTGGCTGACTGAGGCGAGCGATGGCTTCAGTAAACAAGGTGGACTGACCTAACAGATAGAACAGGAAAAGTTCTTGTCGCTCATTTTCTGCAGCAATATGTTTAAGCACTGCAGAGCGCTGATAGGGAATAAGTCGTACAGGCTCTTGGCAGCTGTAATGGCCGCCCGGTAAATCTAAGCCTTGTTGTAGGCCGATCAAGTCGCCTTCTTGCAAATAAAATAGGGTGCGCTCGTCAATCACTCCATTGATGACGCCGCTTTCAATAATAAACAGCTGATCCTGTGGTAGATCATTTTCAAGATGTTGGGATTGCTCAACATCTATCGCTGGGCCACACGGCTGCAAACCACTGACTAATTGCAGTGGAATAGTCTGTAAACGGCTGGTTAGCGTGCCCGCATAGGCTGGTTG
>CALZAE010000123.1 GCA_945612235.1 uncultured Gammaproteobacteria bacterium
GGTGAGACAACCACCGTGAGACCATCCAGCAACAGGGCGGGCAGTTGGTAACATAAAGATTTACCACCGCCAGTGGGCATCAATACCAGTGCATCGTTGCCTGTACAAATACGCTCAATAATTGCCGCTTGTTGACCGCGAAACGCATCGTAGCCAAAAACACTTTTTAGCGTCTGTAACGCCTGATTATGCATGCCATTCTCCAAATCCAGCTGGGCATTATACGCGTAAATCAGTTTAGTTCTTAATCTTTAGCTGTCCAGCATCGCAACATCGCTGCAATCTCTAGCTGTTATTGCAGAGCTGGACTACAATCAAGTCTTAATTCTCTAAAATGGTAATCACGCATGTCCCTCGCCGACCAACAGACCCGCCTGCAAGCTTTCCTCGATGCTGACGAACTGCACGACGAGGCGCTTGATTATATTGCTGCCCACGGTTATCTCACTGCCTTGTCGATTTGTCCTGACGTGGTGCCTGCTGAAGAGTGGATCGCAGAGTTGTTTGCTGAGCCGCCACATTATCGTGATGCAACAGAAGAAGCTGATATTACCGCTGGATTGTTGCACCTTAAAGCGCATATCCAACGCCAGCTGGCCAGTGATGATGATATGGAGCTGCCCTGCGATTTGGATTTGGGTGAAGAACCGGATAACTCTGATTTGCGCGGTTGGTGTATCGGCTTTATGGAAGGCGTGTTCTTGCGCGAAGAAGTGTGGTTTGAAGACGCAGAAGAGGAAGTCAGTGAGTTGCTGTTACCTATTATGGTGGCCTCTGGCTTATTTGATGAGCAGCCTGATTTTGCTGAAATCGCTAAAGACTATGATTTAGTCGACAGCATGATTGATCAGATTCCTGAAGTGCTCACTGCGCTATTTTTGCTGTGCCAAGCACCTGACGAGAAGCCAGTGTTGCTCAAGCCACGTAAAAAGTAGGCTGCATTTATATTGTGCAGCAGAAAACCCGCGCTTTGTAGAATGCTGCGGGTTGTCGTCCAGTTGAGGAAGACTAAGGTACGGCAATGCCACACGCATTCAGCATGTCGCATAAACGAATTAACGGCAGTCCGACCAAGCTTGTCGCATCATCGCCCTCAGTGGCACGAAATAAACTCACACCTAAACCTTCCGATTTAAAGCTGCCTGCACAATCAAAGGGCTGTTCTAATTCAATATAACGTTGAATTTGTACGGCACTGAGTTGGCGAAAATGCACAGTAAAGGGCACGACATCGACTTGCTCGCTCTGTGTGCGGGTATCAAGCACTGCAAGGCCAGTGAGAAATACCACGCTGCGGCCGCTGGCAGCGTTGAGTTGGCGCAGCGCACCGGCTGCATCCCCAGGCTTACCAATAATTTGCCCATCGAGTACTGCCACTTGATCTGAACCAATAATTAGATGCTGAGGATAGTCCGCGGCCAATTTACGAGCTTTGCTGATGGCTAAGCGTTGCACTAACACCTCTGGAGTTTCACCTGCTAAGGGTGTTTCATCGATATCAGGGCTGTGGCAGTTAAAGGGTAATTGCAGGCGTGTCAGCAGTTCGCGGCGGTAGCTGGAGCTGGAAGCCAGTACTATGGAGGATGAATTCGCAGGCATGGTAAGGTCCTTAATAAGTGCAATAGTTTAATGCAACTGTGCATGGGGCGCTGTCGGCAGGCACAGGATCGGTTATACTCTGCCAATTCGAGTAACAACCGCTGTACAACAGTTTATTGATCAATGAGCTCAGTGCATATGGCTCACTGTTGTCGCACCCATGTTGAGGGCTTTGTATGTTTGAAAATTTATCCGATCGCCTCGCGCAAACGCTACGCCATGTTACGGGTAAGGCGCGTTTAACCGAAGACAATATCAAAGACACCTTACGTGAAGTGCGCATGGCGTTGCTTGAGGCTGATGTGGCCTTGTCGGTGGTCAAAGATTTCGTCAATGCGATTCGTGATCGTGCTGTGGGTACGGAAGTGTCGCGCAGTCTGTCGCCTGGCCAAGCCTTTATCAAAATCGTGCAGGCTGAATTAGAAAGCTTGATGGGTGAGGCCAATGAAGACCTCGCTCTAAATGCAGCACCCCCTGCTGTGATTTTAATGGCTGGCTTACAAGGTGCGGGTAAAACCACCACCGTTGGTAAGCTGGCGCGCTTCTTAAAAGAGCGCAAAAAGAAAACCGTGATGGTGGTTTCGGCTGACGTCTATCGCCCAGCAGCGATTAAACAGCTGGAGACCTTGGCCAATGAAGTCGGCGTGGTGTTCTTCCCATCCGATATCAGCCAAAAACCGCAAGATATTGCCACTGCTGCCATTAAAGAAGCCAAGCTAAAGTTTATTGATGTGGTGTTGGTGGATACCGCAGGTCGTCTGGCCATTGATGCTGAGATGATGGCGGAAATCACCGAGCTGCATGCGGCGATCAATCCGATTGAGACGCTGTTTGTGGTTGATGCCATGACCGGTCAGGATGCGGCCAACACCGCTAAAGCCTTTAATGATGCATTGCCCTTAACCGGTGTTGTGTTGACCAAGGTGGATGGTGATGCCCGCGGTGGTGCGGCTTTATCTGTGCGCGCCATTACCGGTAAGCCGATTAAGTTCTTGGGTATGGGTGAAAAATCCGATGCGCTAGATCCTTTCCACCCTGACCGTATTGCTTCGCGCATTTTAGGTATGGGTGATGTTCTGAGCTTGATTGAACAAGCCGAGCAAACCATTGATAAAGACAAAGCTGAAAAGCTGACCAAGAAGCTGAAAAAAGGTAAGGGTTTTGACCTTGAAGACTTCCGTGATCAGTTGCAGCAAATGAATAAAATGGGCGGCATGGGCGGCCTATTAGAAAAGATGCCCAATATGGGCGGTATGAATTTAGCGCAAATGGGCGGTGCCCAAGGCGCAGCAGAGAAGCAGTTTAAGCAGATGGAGTCGATTATTAATTCAATGACTCCGGCCGAGCGTCGTGAGCCTGAAATTATCAGTGGTTCGCGCCGTCGTCGGATTGCCATGGGTTCGGGCACGCAAGTGCAGGACGTGGGCCGTCTGATTAAGCAGCATAAACAGATGCAAAAAATGATGAAGAAATTCACTACCAAGGGTGGCATGAGTAAGATTATGCGTGGTCTTGGTGGAATGATGCCTGGGGCAGGCGGGATGCCCAAGATGTAAAGAAGCACTGGAGTGCAAAATAGCCCTATGCAAAGGGTGGGATAAACCTTAGAATATGCGGCCTTTCGGGCCTTGCATGTTTTGGGTTCGTTTTGTTGGTAAAAATTCTTAAAGGAAAAAACTTTAATGGTAACTATTCGTTTAGCTCGTGGTGGCTCTAAAAAGCGCCCTTTCTACCATCTGACAGTGGCTAACAGCCGCAATGCTCGTGATGGCCGTTTCGTTGAGCGCATCGGTTTCTTCAACCCAGTTGCAACTGGTGGTGAAGTACGTTTGTCTGTAAACCAAGAGCGCGCTAACTACTGGTTAAGCCAGGGTGCACAGCCTTCAGAGCGCGTTGCGCAACTGTTGAAAGCTGCTACTGCCACTGAAGCAACTGCTTAATTGGCTATGAGTAAAACGTCTCCAGCCGCAGATGAACTTGTCGTTCTCGGCAAAATCGGTGCAGTGCATGGTGTGCGTGGTGAAGTAAAGGTGCATGCTTTTACTGAATCAGTTGAAAACTTGTTGGATTATCCGGTGTGGACTTTACGTCTGGGTCAGATTTTAAAGCAGGTTAAGTTGGCCAGCAGTCGTGTGCAGGGCAAAACACTGGTAGCAAAAATCGAAGGCCTTGATGATCGTGAAATTGCACGAACATTAACCGGCTATGAGATTTGTGTGCCACGCAGTGAGTTACCTGAATTAGCAGATGATGAGTTGTACTGGCATCAACTTGAAGGTTTAAAGGTGATCAATCAAGACCAGC
>CALZAE010000124.1 GCA_945612235.1 uncultured Gammaproteobacteria bacterium
TTATTGATTCCGACCACCTACATGAATCGTAGTGGTCAAGCCGTTGCCGCACTGGCGAATTTCTTCCGTATTCAACCTGAAGAAATCCTCGTAGCCCATGATGAACTGGATATGCCTCCAGGCGTCAGCAAACTCAAATTGGGCGGTGGACACGGTGGCCATAATGGTTTGCGCGATATTATCGCTTGCCTGGCTAATCAAAAGAATTTCTATCGCTTGCGTATCGGTATCGGCCACCCAGGTCACAGCAGCCAAGTGTCTAACTATGTCCTAGGCCGCGCACCACGCAACGAGCAAGACTTAACACACACCAGTATCGAATTCGCCCTTGGCGTAGTGCCTGATCTTCTTGACGGTAATATTTCCCGCGCAATGCAGCAGCTACACAGCCAAAAGGCTTGACTCTTTTCTCCCGAGGAAATCATCATGGGATTTAACTGCGGTATCGTGGGTTTGCCCAACGTTGGCAAGTCGACCCTCTTTAATGCCTTAACTAAATCAGGCATTGCTGCCGAAAACTTTCCGTTCTGTACCATCGAGCCTAATACGGGCATCGTTGCGGTACCTGATCCTCGCTTAGCTCCGCTGGCTGAAATCGTGCAACCAGAGCGTGTTTGGCCGACCACTATGGAGTTTGTGGATATTGCAGGCTTGGTTGCCGGCGCATCTAAAGGTGAAGGCTTAGGTAATAAGTTCCTCGCTAACATCCGTGAAACCGACGCGATTGCGCACGTGGTACGTTGCTTTGAGGACGAGAACGTTATTCACGTCTCCAACTCTGTGGATCCTAAGCGTGATATTGAAATCATTGACCTTGAGCTGATTTTCGCTGACCTTGATAGCTGCGAAAAACAACTGCAACGTGTCACACGTAACGCCAAAGGCGGCGATAAAGACTCAGTCGCACAAAAAGTCTTACTTGAGCAACTGATCAGCCACTTTACTGAAGGCAAACCAGCCCGCTCATTGCTGAAAAGCTGGAGCGAAGATGAAAAGCAGCACGTGCGTAGCTTTCATTTACTGACGGTGAAGCCAGTGATGTATATCGCCAACGTGGCGGAAGATGGCTTTGAGGATAACCCGCTGCTGGATATCGTCCGTGCCATTGCTGAAGAAGAAGGCGCCATTGTCGTTCCGGTCTGTAATAAAATCGAAGCTGAAATTGCAGAACTGGATGACGGCGAAGAAAAGGATATGTTCCTTGAGGCACTAGGCCTAGAAGAGCCGGGCTTGAACCGTGTGATTCGCGCAGGCTATGAGCTACTTGAGTTGCAAACCTACTTCACTGCTGGCGTTAAGGAAGTTCGTGCTTGGACCACTAAGATTGGTGCCACTGCTCCTCGTGCAGCAGCAGCAATCCACACTGACTTTGAGAAAGGCTTTATCCGCGCAGAAGTCATCGCTTATAACGACTTTGTTCAGTACAAAGGCGAAGCCGGTGCTAAAGAAGCGGGCAAATGGCGCTTGGAAGGTAAGGAATACATCGTAAAAGATGGCGACGTAATGCACTTTAGATTTAACGTGTAACAGCAAGTGTAGCCTCAGCTAACTGACGCATACTCAATGCGTCAGTTAGCCATATCACTCAGTTTGCTCTGTCTGCGACAATTCACGACTGATCCGCTCGTGGGTGTAACAAATCTCAGTTTTACCATGCGGCGCAGGTTTACCGTCCGGCCCCATATTCACAAACACCATCCGCTCAATCGTTAGAATATTCTTGTGGGTGATTTTATTACGCACCACACAGCGCATCGTAATCGATGTCCGCCCAAAAGCTGTTGCGGTAATACCCAGTTCAATAATGTCACTTTGCTGCGCAGAACTGAGAAAATTCACTTCAGAAATCAGCTTAGTCACTACTTTTTGATTGCCCAGTTGCACAATGGCATAAATCGCCGCTTCCTCATCAATCCAGCGCAATAAACTACCGCCAAATAGAGTCCCATTAGGGTTTAAATCTTCGGGCTTGACCCATTTACGTGTGTGAAAATTCATCTTAACTCTCCAAATAAGAACACAGCTAGAGCACAACAACTTCTTAGCTCAACAGTCTTAACCCAAAGTAACACCTCACCAACTTAATCAACATGATTACGCTGATACACCTGCGCACCCATAGCTTGAATCTGCCCTTCAATCAAAGCTTCAAAGGGCTGCAACAGCGCACTAAAATCTTGCTCAGGCTCTAAAATACTTAAAGCATAGTGCACCGCCTCAACAGTAGCTAAGGCATCTGCGCCGGGTGCTTTACGTAAGCGATAGCGACTGCTCAACCCTAACGGCAAGGTCACTCGCGGCAAGGCTGCCAGCAGCGGATTACAGTGCAAAATCTTGCGCGCCTTACGCCAAGTTCCATCAGGCACAACCAGTAATAAAGGCAGTTCAGTAGCTTGGTAAGCTGATAATGTTTTGGCCTGCTCCCCAGGAAACAACACACAAGCACGGTAGCCTGGCTGTTGCAGATACTGCTCAAGGTTCTCTACAGTTTCGGCAATCACCCACTGTGCATTTTGCAAACCCAGCGCCACAAAACGCGCCGTATTTAAGGCGTGCTTAGTCTCATCTGGATGCTGTACAACCAGCACTTGAGTACGACTGGGCAGT
The DNA here is from genome assembly GCA_945612235.1 of uncultured Gammaproteobacteria bacterium. GTDB lineage: Bacteria > Pseudomonadota > Gammaproteobacteria > Pseudomonadales > Pseudomonadaceae > Denitrificimonas. The sequence continues at coordinate 2,608 of CALZAE010000124.1, forward strand.
GATGGAATTAAGCTGCATAAACAATGCGCCAAAGGCCGAAAGCAGCGTTGGCAACGCTGCCGCCCAGCATGATGATTATTCATTGCCGCGACAATCTAAACAGTAAATGATAAGTGCAACCTCAAATTTTCAGTGTAAAGTATGCGTTTATTATACTTATAACGTATCTATCAAAACAGGAATAAGCCATGCGCACACTCGCCTCTCTTGGTGCTTTATTTTGCACAGCCATTCTAACCCAGAGCATCAGTGCTGCAACTCACACTGACACGCTCAAGCAAGAAGCCGCCACTTTAATACCTCCTTTTGCTCAGCACTTAATGGACACGGTACAACAGGCCAAAGAAGATGGTGGCCCGGTCGCTGCAGTGGCTGCTTGCCAAGCATTAGCGCCTGATATTGCTGCTGAACATAGCAACACTGCCTGGCAAGTCGGCCGCACCTCTTTAAAAACACGCAGCGACGCTAATACACCCGATGACTGGGAGCGCGCTGTTTTACAACAATTCGCCAAGCGCGCGGCTCAAGGTGAAGATGCCAAAACGATCAGCTATGCTGAGACCGTTGATGGCCAATTTCGTTTAATGAAGGCCATTCCAGTACAAGAAGGCTGTTTAGGCTGTCACGGTACTGATATCCAACCTGCAATCGCTGCAGCCCTCGATGAAAAATACCCGAACGACAGGGCTCGCGGTTACTCTGCAGGCGAACTGCGTGGTGCATTTACGCTACGCCATATAGGTCAAAGCCAATAACAGCCCGTTCCTTACTAGCGCCGCAGGAGCACTGTAGCGCTACACCTACCAATCTCTGCGCAGAGTCAGTCACAGCTGATGTGTGCCCTACTCTTCTTGCGTTAGAAAACAGCACAAGACTTTTTACCCCATGGTGCGAACCCCGTACACTGTGCACTTGTATACTTTGAATACGGAATTAAACCGTGGAAACCATTATTTACGAAGCTCTGGGCATTGGCTTACTGCTGGGCACTCTTTTAGGTTTAACCGGTGCTGGCGGCTCGCTAGTGGCTTTACCTCTACTGCTCAGCCTGCATTTACCTTTGCGTGATGCGATCGGCGTCAGCCTCGGCGCTGTCAGTTTATCTGCGCTAATTGGCGCCATCGGACGCTGGCGGGCAGGTGATGTGCATCTTGTCCCCGTGGTGTTACTGGCTGTCAGTGGTTTGCCAGGCAGTTGGATTGGCCAACAATTAGGACAGCTTATCAGTGAGTTTTGGCTGGTCTTAGGCTTTTGTGTATTGGTGCTCTGGTCAGCATGGCG
>CALZAE010000125.1 GCA_945612235.1 uncultured Gammaproteobacteria bacterium
GCATCACCGCCAAAATCAGAAATATCCGCATACAGATAAAACGCACCCTGCGGCTCGACTTCAATCTTAAAGCCTAGCTCACGCAATGCCGGTAACAAGTAGTCACGGCGCGCGCCAAACTCAGCGCGGCGCTCTTCCAAAATAGCTAAGGTATCCGGCTGAAAGCAGGCTAAAGCGGCATGCTGCGACAAAGTTGGGGCACTGATATAGATATTTTGCGCCAGCTTCTCCAGTTCAGGCACAGCCGCTTCTGGTGCGACTAACCAGCCTAAGCGCCAGCCGGTCATGCCAAAGTACTTCGAGAAGCTATTCAACACAAAAGCATCATTATCCACTTCCAACACACTGGGCGCATCCATGCCATAGGTCAGGCCGTGATAAATCTCATCCACCACTAAGTGCCCGCCTCGCTGCTGCAATGACGCCGATAAGCTGGCTAGCTCCTCACGACTCAAGACAGTACCGGTTGGATTGGCTGGTGAGGCGACTAAAGCACCTACGCTGTCGGCATTCCAATGCTGGGCAACTAACTCAGCATTGAGCTGGTAATTGGCTTGCGGACCGACTGGCACTAGCTGTGCCGCACCTTCAACTAAACGCAAAAAGTGACGGTTACAGGGATAACCCGGATCAGCCAACAACCAATGCTTGCCCGGATCAACCAGCAAGGCGCTGGCCAGCAGCAAAGCACCGGAGCCACCTGGGGTAATCATAATGCGCTCAGGGTTAATATTGAGGCCGTAATGACTGGCATAAAAACCAGCAATCGCCTCACGCAATGCCGGCAAACCGCGGGCTGCCGTATAACGGGTTTGCCCAGAGGCTAAGGCGGCCTGCCCTGCCTGAATAATCGGCTCAGCCGTAGTGAAATCGGGCTCACCAATTTCCAAATGAATCACATCAAAGCCAGCGGCTTGTAGTTCATTGGCACGCTGCAATAGCGCCATCACATGAAAGGGTTCAATTGCGCGACTGCGGGCGCTGTAAGTCAAAGTCATAACATCCACTATTAAAAATAACCTGTGGACAATCTCAATATAAGGAAACGCTGATTCATTGGGTCATTGCGAGGAGCAAAGCGACGCGGCAATCTCTGGTTTGCTGATACAAAAACCAAGTAGATTGCTTCACTTCGTTCGCAATGACGGCAGAATTGATGCAACAAAAAATCTATTGCTTCGCTGTATTCGCAATGGCATTGGTCATGATGCTCGCAATGACACTTTTGATGTATTCAGCTTTCCCCTAAGTATTGAGCACAGGCTGCTAAGATAATTGTTTGGGGGTGCGGTACAGCCAAAATAACACGGGGGTGCTGATCGCCAGCAAAACCACCACTGGCAATTCCATGCCGAGGATTTTGGCTAAGGTGGCAGCCCACGCGGGCAGACAAGCAAACCATAAGGCCTGTAAACGCAAATGCATCAGATGCTGCCAAGCTGCGTGTTCTTGAGAAGTACCGCGTGCGGCACCTACGGCAATCACCGCATGCTTAAAGCGCTGAAAGGGTTTGTTATTAAAAAACAACAAACTCAAGGCCACGACAAAAAACACAATCGAGGCTGTTTCAGTCTGCTCGCCTAAATCATAGACCGCAGCCGGCAAGAGCCACACGGGCAGCATCGCTACGGCCAACTGTAGCCACCACAACATGCGTAATGTGCGGCGGGCTTCAACAGGTTTCACGACTTTAACTCAGCCTGATGCTCAAGGCCGAGTAAGTGGCCTAGCTTGCCCGATTTAGTGGCTAAGTAGAGTTTGTTGTAAGGGTTTTGCCCCACTTGCAGCGATACCCGTTGCGTCACATCAATACCAACCGCTTGCATGGCTTTAACTTTACGCGGGTTATTGGTCATCAATTGCAGTGAATGCACACCTAAGTGCTCAAGCATTGGTAAACAAATCGCATAGTCACGCATATCCGCAGCAAAGCCTAATTGCTCATTGGCTTCAACAGTATCTGCACCACCGTCTTGTAAGCTGTAAGCACGGATTTTATTGAGTAAACCAATGCCACGACCTTCTTGACGCAAATACAGCAATACACCACGACCTTCGTTAGCAATCGCACGCAAGGCTGCTTCCAATTGCGCACCGCAATCGCAGCGCAGGCTAAATAAAGCATCGCCCGTTAGGCATTCAGAATGTAAGCGCCCCAGTACAGGCTTGCCATCAGCAATATCCCCCAGGGTGAGTGCCACGTGTTCTTTACCCGTCTCCTCGTCGAGGAAACCATGCATGGTAAATTCGGCAAACGGGGTTGGTAATTTTGAGGCAGCAATAAAGACGACAGACACCTGAACAACTCCTAGGCTTTTATAAGTGACACATTATAACGCTTCACCTATGTCACGAACAGGCAAACTGTGATTATGTTCGTGACGCTACAGTCAGCACATCACTCAAACAGAGCATCCAATGCTTCTTCAAGACGTGTTACAGCTATGACTTGCAAGCCCGGCAGCGTCTCACGTGGCGCATTGGCTTTGGGTACAATCGCCCGTTTAAAACCATGCTTGGCGGCTTCTTTTAAGCGTTCTTGGCCGCTGGGCACTGGACGAATCTCGCCGGACAAACCAATTTCACCAAACACCAACAGACCGTGTTCTAACGGACGGTTACGCAAACTGGAGATAATCGCTGCCATTAAAGCTAAGTCCGAAGCGGTTTCCAGCACTTTAACCCCGCCCACCACGTTCAAAAACACATCCTGATCATGCGTTGGAATACCACCATGGCGGTGCAAGACTGCCAGTAACATCGCCAGACGGTTCTGATCCAAACCCACCGTCACACGGCGCGGATTACCCAGATGACTGGTATCGACCAAGGCTTGCACCTCAATCAACATCGGCCGTGAGCCTTCCCAGGTTGCCATCACCACACTGCCCGACACCGCTTCTTGCGCACGATTGAGGAAGATTGCTGATGGGTTCGAGACTTCTTTCAGGCCGCGGTCGGTCATGCCAAACACGCCCAACTCGTTGACTGCACCAAAACGGTTTTTCACCGCGCGCAGCATACGCAAACGGCCATCGGACTCACCTTCAAAGTAAAGTACGGTGTCCACCATGTGCTCAAGCACCCGCGGACCCGCCAGCGAGCCTTCTTTAGTCACGTGACCGACCAGAAAAATCGCCGTGCCACTTTGCTTGGCATAACGCACCAACAACGCCGCACTTTCGCGCACCTGCGACACGCCACCGGGCGCCGACTGAATCTGCTCAGTAAAAATGGTTTGGATCGAGTCAATCACCATCACCTTAGGCTTTTCACGCCGCGCTACGGTTAAAATAGTTTCGATACAGGTTTCCGTCATCACCCGCAGCTTGTCTTGCGGCAAATCCAAACGCCGCGCACGCATCGCTACTTGTTGCTGTGACTCTTCACCGGTGACATATAAAGCAGGAATAGTCTGCGCCATATTGCACATGGTTTGCAGCAGAATAGTTGACTTACCAATGCCCGGATCGCCCCCCAGCAGCACCACTGAGCCATCCACCAAACCACCACCCAGCACCCGATCCAGCTCACTGGACTGCGTAGAAAAACGTGGAATCTCTTCAATGCTCACTTCAGCCAAAGTTTTCAGCTGCGCCTGATCCCCCGCCCAACCGGCACGCCCACTTTTCTCCGAAGTACCGGCCTCAACCAGCGTCTCAGTCAGACTATTCCACACCCCACACTCACCACACTGCCCCGCCCACTTGGGAAACGTCGCACCACATTCCGTACAGCCATACATCCGCTTAGCCTTAGCCATGCCACACCCCTTAAGCAAACCAGCCCAATCAACCGACTTGAAACATTCTAAACCACGAAAGACACTGTCATTCTATACAGTGAAAGCACAATAGTACAAACCCGAAACCACCACC
>CALZAE010000126.1 GCA_945612235.1 uncultured Gammaproteobacteria bacterium
GCAACACCTGATGCTGACAGCGCTTTGATTGAAAAAACACGTGCAATGCCATTGCGTGCACCTTTAGTGTTAGTAGTGATTGCCACCATCATAGAGCACGTTAAAGTACCGGCTCAGGAGCAGTTAATTACTGCAGGTTGTGCGGCGCACGGCGTGTTACTGGCGGCGCAAGCACAAGGTGTAGGCGCGGTCTGGCGTACGGGTAATGTGGCAGAAATGCCGACGGTGACTGCTCGGTTAGGCTTGCAAGATAATGAACAGGTGGTGGCCTATATGTATTTAGGCACACCTATTAATGCTCTGCGTAATCCGCCAGCGGTTGATCCTGCGCCTTATGTACAGGCGTGGCCGCAGTAACATCAATCTGTCAGTGGCAGCTCGACGGTGGCAACAAAACCGCCTTCAGTATGATTGCTGAAGGTGAGCCTACCGCCATGCTGCTCGATGGCACCTTTAGCTATTGCTAACCCTAAGCCATAACCTTGTTGTACTTGTCCTGGCACGCGAAAAAAACTTTCGCCCAACAGATTTAGCCATTCAGCACTGACGCCAGGGCCGTGATCACGAATACTGAGAGTAATACCTGTTGGTTGCTGCTGCACTGTAATCACAATAGCTTGTGTATCAGGATTAAAGCGCAACGCATTACGTAATAAATTATCTAAGGCTCGCTGTAAAAGTTCTGGCCAGCCATTATAAATACAGTGTTCTGCACCAACAATCTCAATAGATTGCGTAGGTACGAGTAGCACTGCATCATCACGTAACTTGTGCAGCAAGTGATCTAGGGCAATGCTTTGTTTGGGGGCTTGCACTTGATCCAAACGAGCCAAGGTTAGAATTTCATCAATCAAGCTGTTGAGACGTTCACACTCAAGCTGCAAGCGTGGCCATAAGACTGAGCGTTGCTCTTCATTACCACGCTCAGCTAAGGCTAAGGCTATTTGTAGACGCGCCAAAGGCGAGCGTAACTCATGCGATACATCACGCAGCAACTGACGCTGGCTCTTAATTAAGCCCTGTAAGCGTTGCCCCATATGGTTAAAGTCAGCCGCAAGTACACCGAGCTCATCGCGGCGCGTGGCCAGCTGGCTGAGTTGGTCTTGTTGATAAGTGTTTTCACCTAAGTCATGCACTGCATCACGCAAGCGCTGCAAAGGACGTGTAATAGATAAGGTGAGTAATAAGCTCATCAGACTTAGAATCACCAAGGCGATCGCCAAAGCACTTAAGGGGCGCAAACCGTTATTGCGCTGCCAGGCCCCAAGCTCGCTATGAGCAATACGGTAGATAAATAAGTAACTGCGACCTTGGCTGTCCGACACTTCTTGAGTAATACGTCGCCAAGGTAAGCGCTGCTTATCACGCTGAGCCTCCCACGCCAGTGCGCGTGAAGACAGCTCCTTGCCTAACGGCAGGCCATTGCTATCAAAGATTTGCGTTTCAATGCGATAACGACGCTTTTGTTGATGCAAATAGTAAAGCGCAGGCTCGCTAGCTCCTGAGTCATGCAAGCTGAGCCAGGTTGTAGCAAAGTCCTTGAGACCGGGGTGATGATTTAAAATCCAATCATCTTGATTAAACAGGCGCACTAATAAATAGGTGAGGGCGCCCATTAATCCTAAGGCCAACCAAAATGCGCCCAGTATTCGCCAAAATAATGAACGCATGCGGATCATCCTAATAAAGAAAAGCGGCTCAAGTCTAAGTTGAGCCGCCGAGGTCTGGATTTATTTATCGCTTGCGCCGTTATAGTGCTTACTGTGCTTGTAGTCACCGTGTCCGTGCGGCGTGGATTTACCATGCTGGTGCATATGTTTTTTCATCTTGTCTTGCATCTTCTTGGTATCTTCATCAAAAGCAGCGCGCTGCTTATCATCGAGTAATGCGCGTAACTTTTCGTGATGAGTGTTACGGGCTTTTTGTTGTTGCTCACGATGCTCGGTCATTTCTTGCTGGAAGGCTGTGCGCTGTTCTGCAGTGAGCTCTAAGCGATCAAACCATGCGCTTTGACGCTCTTGCATTTTTTCTTGTCGCCACTCAGCACGCTGTTCTTGTTGCGTTGCAGAGGCTTGCGTCTTTTCTGGCTCAGAAGCTGCCCAAACACTTAAAGGCAAGATAGCGCTCAGTAGCATTGCAGTCATTTTAATTTTCATGATGGTTCTCCTAAGATCATTGATCCGCTTGCTGCGGTATGGATCTAGTATGCCTAAAGCAATGTCAGTTGCAGTCAAGGGCCTGTAAAGAAAGGGTAAAGTTACAGGCTGTAGAAATAACCACGACCACGTAACGCCACAATCCGCGGTTTATCATCCGCGTGTGGGCCTAATTTGCGGCGTAGATTACTGATATGCATATCTAGGCTGCGATCATATAAGGTCAGCTTGCGATCCAGCGCCAGCAAGGCCAACTGCTGCTTATCAATCGGCTCACCAGGTGCCGCTAATAAAGCCTCGAGGATACGACCTTCTGACAAGGTCAGGTCAATATCTTCTTGATCGTTAATATTCGCTACACCGCGTGCCGGGCTATATTGCAAATCGCCAACACTTATAGTGCTGGGGGTGGCAACCGGTGAGCTGACCGTGCGGCGTAATACTGCGCGCAAACGAGCAGTAAGTTCACGTGGGTCACAAGGTTTAGCCAAGTAATCATCAGCCCCGAGCTCGAGGCCAATGATACGATCCGTAGGTTCGCCGCGAGCACTGAGCATCACCACCGGTAGTTGTGGATGCTCTGCACGTACTTTGCGTAATAATTGCAAGCCATTACCGTCTGGCAACATCACATCCAAAATCACGGCATCAGGCTCAGGGTTGCGGTCTAAGTACTCACGGGCACTTTGTGTATCAAAACAAGCATGCAGATTAAAGCCTTCCTGACTCAGCCAGCTGCTCAAAAGCTCACTGAGCTCTTGATCATCGTCCACCAACAAAATAGTGCTCATGAACTTTTAACCACTCCAGCGTGTTGTGCAAACAGCATCATTAATTTGGAAAGACTTGTTTAAACGGCTTAACTACAACATCCGCATACACATCAGCAGCGCAGTATGGATCAGCTGCAGCCCAGTCTTGTGCTGCTTGCAATGAGCTAAACTCAGCCACGACTAAGCTGCCAGTAAAGCCTGCATTACCAGGATCACTGCTATCAATGGCTGGATGAGGTCCAGCTAAGACCAAGCGCCCTGCATCTTGCAACGCCTGTAAACGCGCCAAATGGGCAGGGCGCGCAGCCATACGCTTGGCTAAACTATCGGGTTTGTCTGTGGCAATAACGGCATACAGCATGGGTTATAATTCCTTATTGGGTTTTTCAGGCTGATCTTGCATGTGTTTGGCTAAAAATATGCCTTGGCCAATTAAAAACAGCACAGTCATAGTTAAGCTGCCAAATACTTTAAAGTCGACCCAGATCTCATGAAAGGTAAAGGCGACAAATAAGTTAGCAGAACCAGCAACGATAAAGAAAACCACCCAAGCAATGTTCAGTTGCGTCCAAACACGGTCGGGCAAAGTGAGTGCATGACCCATAATGCGTTTGATCAGCGGTTGCTGACCAATAAAGTGGCTACCGGCAAAACCCAAGGCAAACAACCAATTCACTATAGGTGCTTTCCACTTTAAGAAGGTTTCACTGTGGAAGGTTAAAGTTAAGCCGCCAAAAAACAAACAGCCCACTAAAGTTAGCCATTGGCCTTTTTCCAAGCGACGCTGCATAGCAAACAAAGTGCCGTACACCACCAGTGAACTGATGATTAAAACCGCCGTTGCGCTAAAGATACCGCCCAGAGAAAACACCTGTCCAGCCAACTCAATATCACGCGGCTCGAGCTTAAAGACGATAAAAAACAAGATAAGAGGGATAAAATC
>CALZAE010000127.1 GCA_945612235.1 uncultured Gammaproteobacteria bacterium
TGCTCATCCTGGCCTTCAGCGGCCAAACTACTGCGCACTAAGGCCCGCTTGAGCAGTTCAGTTTGTGTGGCAAAGTTGTTTTCAAGAGCCTCTTGTTTATCCAGCAGGGCAAGGTATTTTTCTTTCCAATCTAATGCGTTATTTGGCATTGATAATCCATCTTACTGCTGTGCAAACCGATAGGTAGGCGAGGCGCTGGGTAGAATAATATCCATTGAGACCGGTAAGTGGTCAGAAATAGGTACAGGTAGCACCGACATATTGGCAATGTCTAACTCAGAGCTGATTAAAATATGATCTAAGCAACGCTGTGGATTCCAGCTCGGGAAAGTCGCACAGACTTGGGGGGCAGTGAGATTTAGGCTGCTCAGTGGTGAGTTGACTAACAGTTGCTCTGCGTGCGTATTCATATCGCCCATTAAGACGATATGTCGATAATCACTGACAATTTCACGCACATAATCCAATTGGCGAGTCCGCGCACGTGTGCCTAAAGCGAGGTGCATAGACACCACGGCAATAGCGTCATCGCCGTCGCCAATCTGCGCTAAAATCGCACCACGACCGGATGGGCCTGGTAGCGGATGATCTTCTAAACGTTGTGGTTCAAAGCGCGTGAGCAAACCATTGCTGTGCTGCGCAAAGGGCCCTAAGTTACGATTGCGTTGCTGGTACCAGTAGGGGAAATTACCCAACTGTGCCAGCTGTTGCACTTGGTTGATATTGCCTGAGCGCAAGCTGCCACCATCGGCTTCTTGGAGGGCAACAATGTCATAGTCGCCCAACAAAAAGCCGATTTTTTCTAAATTACGATAACGCTCCTGATGCGGAATCAAGTGTTTCCAACTGCGCGTCACATAGTGCCGATAGGCGCTGGTGGTGATGCCCACTTGGATGTTAAAGCTCAATAAACGAATGCGTTGCTCATTACGTGGCACAACATCGGGGCTGCACAACGCATTATGATTAGCATCGCAAGTGATCATCGAGCGTTCTTGACTAAAGCGCGGTAGCGTTAGCACGGCAATATCCTATTTTGCTTGACGTTCTTTTTCGATCAGCACATCAGCCACATCAACAGTTTGTTGTAAACCGCCAGCCATACCGATATCAAAACGGTATTTACCGTTAATCACTACGGCAGGTACACCGCTGATTTGATAAGCCATGGCCAGTTTTTTAGCTTTTTCCATTTGGCTTTTAACGCTGAACGAATTCCAAGTTTTTACAAAAATGTCTTTATCAACACCTTGGGTCGCCACAAATTGCGTGATCTCATTCAATGATGACAGCTTGCGGCCTTGGTTGTGTAAGGCATTAAAAATACTGTTGTGCACTGTTTCATCAACTTTCAAGTTTTCTAAGGTATAAAAAAGTTGACCATGTAAGTTCCAGATGCCACCAAACATGGCAGGTACACGGACAAAATTCACATCTTCAGGCAGTGCTGCTGACCAAGGGTTAATCGTTGCTTCGAGTTGATAGCAATGTGGGCAGCCATACCAAAACAGCTCAACCACTTCGATTTTTTCAGGTTGAGCAACGGGCACAGGGCTGCTTAAAACCGCATAGTGACGGCCTTCTACGGCTTCTTGCGCAAACACGGTAGAACCCAATAGGCTAGCGCCTACCAAAACAGCTGACATAAGCAAATTGCGCATCATAAACTCCGAGAACAGTAGGGGGTAGTAAATCGACTTAACACCATATTAATCGACCCTTGGACAGTGTGCTAGTTCCCTGTGCTAAGTCTGTCTTGGGTGCAGTATAGAGTGTATCTTACGTATGGTTTGACGTTGTGACTTTGGCGCTTAAACTGCAAATATACCGATTGCGCAGCATATAAGGTGGTTATTGTTGTAATGGATATCGAACTGGCCCGCACATTTTTAGCCATAGTGCGCTGTGGTAGTTTTATTGCTGCGGCAGAACAGTTGTGTGTCACCCAGACCACAGTCACTGCACGGATTAAAAACCTTGAGGCGCAGCTTAACTGCCCATTATTTGTGCGTAACCGCGCCGGTGCCAGTTTGACTGTGCATGGCGAGCGCTTTGTACATTATGCCCACCAGTTACTGCAAACTTGGGAGGCCGCGCGTAATGCTTTGCCCTTTCCTGAGGGCTTGCAAGTGCAAGTGCGCTTAGCGGCTGAAGCCAGTTTGTGGAATCCATTGCTTAAAGACTGGTTTGCGCAATTGTCCAAGCAGCAGCTCAATTATGCAGTCAATGCCAGTGTGTTTGATGCTAATACGTTACGGACTAAATTAGAAAGTGGTGAGTTGGATGCGGTTTTAATGCACGAGCCGCATTATTGGCCAGGCTTGCAGGTGGAGCAGTTGCTTGAAGAAAAACTGGTGCAGGTGCAATCCACACAGCAGGCTGAACCGTATATCTATGTGGATTGGGGTGCCTTGTTTCGCCAGCAGCATGACGCCGTATTGCCTGAGCATGCGCACAGTGCGCTGCGCTGTAATTTGGGGCCATTGGCTTTATATAGCATTTTACAAGAAGGTGGCCGTGGCTACTTTAGAACCCGAGTTGTTGATGCGCATATTGCCGATGGCACGCTTGAGCGCGTGGCCCATGCGCCGGAGTTTTCTTGGCCAGTGTATATAATTTATGCCGACGCACGGCCCAATGCAGCCTTGCAGCATGCTTTGTCAGTGCTGAAAAACTCAATCTCGCATGAGACGAACTGGCTGCAAATGCATGATCGTCGTGTTTATTGAAAATGTGCGAGGCGGCTGCGATACAGCGTAGCGATGATATCCGTTTGGGTAATGATGCCCGCCAGTTGGCGGTGCTCGTCAATCACCGGCATGGCATGTAAACCGCAATCTGTCAGTAAAGTGACCAATTCCAGTAGCGGCGTATCGAAGGTTACGCTCACTACAGGAGTGGTCATAATATGCTTGAGACGGGTTTGGCGTAGGTATTTGAGACGATGAAAGCGGCTGAGTGGTTGCTCCAGTTCAAAGTGCTTGAGCAAATCAACTAAAGTAATAATGCCAACCAAACGCTGGTGTTGATCCACTACAGGCAACACATGCAGGCGGTGTTCTTTCAGACGATTCCACGCATCGGCTAAGGGCATCTCTGGATGTCCAGTGCGTAAATCACGTGACATCACCGTCGCGGCAGTGAGTTCAGCGCTGTTGCGCTTAAAGCTGTGTTGTTCGGTGAGGCGCAGTAGTTCTTCGAGGTCTTCGCGGCGCACATCCACATAAGATCCAAACTCATGCAGCGCTTGGTCTAAATCCTCTTCATTAAAACCAACTCGGGCACTGGGTATTGGATCAGCGGTGTTGTGTTTATTTGCCACCGGCGCAGCCGGAACGCGCGGATAGGGTGTACCGGTCAAATTATTGAACAGCAAAGCAACGCTCAGTAGCACCAATGATTGAGTGATAATAGGTACTAAGACCTCAAGACCCATGGGGATTAAGGTAGGGCTTAGTGCTACTGTTAAGGCTAAAGCACAACTGGGTGGATGCAGGCAACGTAAGGCTAGCATGCTAGTGATGGCGGCAAAGACCACCACAGGTGCGCGTAGTATCGGCTCGCCAATATAGGTCGCACACAGAATACCTACGCAAGCTGAGAGTAGATTGCCAGCAACAATTGACCAAGGATGCGCCAAAGGTGTGGCAGAAGTTATAAATAATAAAACAGCAGAAGCACCAATGGGGGCCGCGAGGCTGATGGTGATTTGGCTACCAAATAACCCGTAGTTACACAGCACGCAGGCCAGCATGCCTAAAAAAGCGCCGCACGCTGAGCGTAACCATTGTCGCGTTGGAATATTTAACGAGAGTGGAGT
>CALZAE010000128.1 GCA_945612235.1 uncultured Gammaproteobacteria bacterium
CTGGTTCTGGTTCTGGTTCTGGTTCTGGTTCTGCAGGATTGGACCGCGCAGCAGATTCACTTACAACATCAACATCCGGCGTTGCAGTTACTATAGGTGCATGCAAGTCGATATCTAAATCAGGCGCTAAAGGCTGACTTTGCAATTCACGCTGCTGATCTAAGATTTGCACCGCGATATGCTCAATGCGCGTTTCAATACTGGCATTGATCTGTGTATTGACCGATTCAAAGCGGCAACCACCGGGCAGCAAGTCATCATCCTCAACGATTTTCCAGTTTTCTTCGTGCCGCTCGCGTAGCGCTTTGATTTGCTCAAAATCTTGCGGATTTACATAGACACGCACAGCTTCGCTGCCCATCGGCAAAATCTTCAGCGCTTCACGCACCACCTGCTTAATCTGACTGGAATCAGTTTTAAGCTCACGCTGAATCACTTGCCGGCTGATCTCCATCACCATTTGCAGCATGCTTTCTTCAAGCTGCTGATCTTGGCTGGCAATGGGCTCAAAAAATTCACGCATGATATTTTCTAGCGTTTGCACTTTTGCTGCGAGCACGGCATCCGCTTCTTGTGTGGCTTTGAGTTGGCCGGCATGAAAACCGTCTTTTTCACCGGTACTGAAACCTTCATTCCACGCATCTTGACGCACAGCTTCAACATCTTCGAGCGTCAAAGGTTTGACGTCCTCAGCAACAACATCTTCTACTCGCACCTCAGGTTCGACATCGGGTACAGATGCAGCTTCAGCTTCGGTCTCTTCTGTATCAGGATGGTCTGCCTCTGGTGCGTCAAAACTGGGCAAATTCCACAGACTGAAGGCAGCACTTTCTTGTGCTGAAATTAATTCGCTGCTGGGTTTTTTATCACTCATGCCTACACCATCTCTTCGCCACCCTTACCACCTAAGACTATCTCACCGGCGTCAGCCATGCGACGAGCAATGGTAAGGATTTCTTTTTGTGCCGACTCCACTTCACTGATACGTACAGGACCTTTCGCCTCTAGGTCATCACGTAACAATTCAGAAGCTCGCTTAGACATATTCTTAAAGATCTTCTCTTTAATCGCATCATCTGCGCCCTTCAAAGCTAAGACCAGCACATCAGACGAAACTTCACGCAACAACGCCTGAATACCGCGATCATCAACATCGGCCAAGTTATCAAAGACAAACATCAGATCTTCAATTTTGCCTGATAAATCTTGGTCAAGATCACGAATAGCATCCAACAGTGGCCCTTCAATCGAGCTGTCTAAGAAGTTCATGATATCAGCAGCACGCTTGACCCCACCCATAGTGGTACGCGTGGTATTGGAGTTACCAGAAAACTGCTTTTCTAAAATGGTATTGAGCTCTTTTAACGCAGCAGGCTGAATGGTATTGAGTGCCGAGACCCGCAACACAATGTCCAAACGTACTTTATGATCAAAATGCGACAGCACTTCACCAGCCTGATCAGGATCAAGATACGCCACAACAATGGCTTGAATCTGCGGGTGCTCATAACGAATCACATCTGCAACGGCACGTGCTTCCATCCACTTAAGACTGTCTAAACCACTGGTATTACCGCCCAGTAAAATACGGTCAATTAAACCGCCCGCTTTATCTTCACCTAAAGCCTGGGTCAGCATATTACGAATATAGCCGTCTGAACCTACGCCTAAGCCGGTTTGATCACTGACCACTTCCACAAATTCAGTCATCACCTGCTCAACTTGGTCGCGGTGTATATTGCGCATTTGCGCCATCGCTGAGCCAACCCGCTGCACTTCCTTGGGCCCCATGTGCTGCAATACTTGTGCAGCATCAGTCTCGCCGAGCGAGAGTAATAAAATGGCGGCCTTATCAACTTTACTAAGTTTATTGGTCATACAGCATTACTCACCGTCGTTAATCCACCCTTTAACTACCTGCGCTACGCGACCTGGATCTTGCGCCACCAAGCCTTTAATCGCATTCAATTGCGCATCGTAACCTTCACTCGGGCTGGGCAGTAAAATATTTTTAGGGCCACTTAGACTGACATGATCATCTTCTAAGCCAGCTTCTAAACCATCCATATCACCTAAATCAGTATCACCCAAACCACTATGAGTGGTGGCTAACTCTTTAGATTTATCACCACCGATCACATTACGTAATAAAGGTCGCAACACTCCAAACACCAAGACCACGATAAACAGCACACCCAACACTTGCTTGACGATATCCCAAAACCACGGCTCGGTATAAAAAGGAATATCAATGACTTCTGGCGGCGCAATCACAGCAAAAGGCGCATTAATCACGCTAACACTATCACCACGACTGGCATTAAAGCCGACTGAATCCTGCACTAATCGGGTAAAGCGTGCAATATCAGCTTCGCTCCAAGGTACACGTACCATTTCACCGGTTTGCGGGTTGACCACAGAACGATCATCGACCACCACCGCAACAGACAAGCGCTGCAAGCGACCTTGATCTTGCTTGGTATAGCTGATGGAGCGATCCAGCTCAAAGTTACGTGTCGATTGCTCGCGCTTATCATTAGGATACGGCGCCAGCATCGGTTGACCTGTTCGAGCGTCAATAATTTGTTCGCCATTAGCATCGAGCAAAGGCTGGCCTGCCGCAACTGGACCGCCAGCAGCTTGGCCACCGCCAGCCACTTCTGGAGCTGTTGCAGGACCCGGTGGCTGATTACTCATGGCACCGGGCACGCCTTGTGGACCGCTGCTGACTTGGCGCTGCTCAGTCACTGATTGCTCACTGCGCAAGGCCGGCTGATCAGGGTTAAAGGTTTCTGAAGTCGATTCAATAGCACTAAAATCAACATCAGCCGAGACTTCAGCTTTATAGTGATCAGTGCCTAAAATAGGCTGTAAAATATTATGTACGCGCTGAGTAAAGAGCGTTTCCAAGCGACGTGAGTAATCAAACTGTTTACCGGCGCGAGTCATTTCAGATAACTCTTGCTGATCTGACAGCAGATTACCTTTCTGATCCACTACCGTGACTTGTGCTTTATTAAGCTCGGGCACACTGGTCGCCACCAAGTTAATAATCGCCATCACTTGGCTCGGCTCCAATGCGCGACCCGGATACAGCTCAACCAATACTGAGGCGCTAGGCTTGCGCTCATCACGGACAAACACCGAGCTTTTTGGAATGGCTAAATGCACACGCGCCGCTTTAACGTTATTTAAGCTGGACACGGTACGCGCCAGCTCACCTTCTAAACCACGGCGGTAGCGCGTAGTTTCCATAAACTGGCTAGTACCAAGGCCTTGCTCTTTATCAAGAATTTCAAAACCAATACTGTTATCGGTAGGTGTGACACCCGCCGCAGCTAGTTTTAGACGGGCATTGGATAAATCCGAGGCTTTAACTAACAAGGCACCCGAGTTGGGTTCGACACGGTAATTGATACCTGCACCGCCTAAGGTTTCTAGCACTTGATTGGCATCCAGACCTGCGAGGCTGCCATACAGCGGACGGTAATCAGGTTCTTGCGACCACAACACTACAGCAAAGCCAATGGCGACACTGGCCGCTAATCCGACCAACAAGGCAATCTGACGCATCGCAGGCATGTTTGCCAAATTATCTAGAAATGCAAAACCTGCAAAAGCGGGCTTAGCCGGCTTCTCGGTGGTTTGTGGTGTGTTTGCCGTTGCGTCAACCATGATCTATCGCCCCTAAACTGGCATCTGCATAATATCTTGATAAGCCTGAACCAG
>CALZAE010000129.1 GCA_945612235.1 uncultured Gammaproteobacteria bacterium
AGCCCAGCACCACTACAGTCAAAGTTAAAGACTCAGACAAGCGTCTAAAATTAGATATCAACAGTCTGATAGTGAATGGCGCACGTATTGATTACTTTGATGAGCAAAACGGGCAAAAATTTAATCTAGAAAGTGTGCAACTGACTACCGGTGCTATCCGTGATTCGCAACCTATTGCGCTAAAGCTATCGGGCTTCTTAGGCAATGCTAAGCCGCTGATTCGTGCGCGTATCGAGCTGACCAGTAAAGTCACCATTGATCAAATCGCTCAGCGTTATGCCTTGGATAGCCTTAAATTATCTGGAGAAGTCGCGGGCGAGCCTCTCAATAGTAAAACGGCTAACTTCACTGTGCGTGGCAACTTAGTCTATGACCAAGCTGCAAACTCAGCGCAATGGAACAACCTAAAACTCTCAGTCAATCAGCTCAAAGCGCTAGGCGACTTACAGATTGCTGAGCTGGATCAGCAGGCAAAAATTAGTGGTGCGCTATCGATTGCAGCGGTTAATTTACAAGAGTTCCTGATCGGTGTGGGTATCGAGTTGCCAGACATGGCGGATAAAAAAGCTCTGAGCCATTTTGAACTGAGCACCCGCCTGCACGGCACGCCCAACAGTTTAATACTCAATGAAATGGCGCTAAGCATAGACCAAACCGCCTTAACCGGCAGCGCCGGTATTAAAGACTTTGCCCGCTCGGCACTTTATGCCCACCTGCAAGGTGATCAGTTGGATGCTGACCGTTATTTGCCTGCGGTTGAGAAAAAAGCACCCACCCAACGCCAAGCCGAAGTTAAGCAACAAACAGCCACAGCCGGTCGTAGTGGCAGCACAGCATTGCCCGACAAACCGTCTAACAGTGCCTGGAGTACTGATAAAGCCTTACCCATGGAGCAACTGGCTAAGGTCAATGCTGATCTTGATCTGGCCTTTAATGAACTGACCCTCAGCAAGTTTCCGATCTCACAAGCCAAGTTCAAGCTGTTAGCCAATAAAGGAAAAATCACCTTAAATAATATGCAGGGCAATCTGTACAAAGGTGAGTTTAAAACCAGCGGTAGCTTAGATACTCAAGCTGATCGCCCATTAATCACCCTTAAGCTCAATACTAAGAATATCCCCATTGAGAAAATTCAACAGACCCTTGAGCAAGAAGTGACCATTAGCGGTCTGCTGGATCTCAATACTGATCTGCGCACTCAAGGTAATAGTGAGCAGGACTGGGTTGAACACCTCAATGGCAGCTTAGATTTTGCCATTCATAACGGCGTACTGCCCGATGCCAACTTAGAGCGCCAACTCTGTATTGGTATTGCTACGCTGAATCGTAAACAGCTCGGCGCGGATACCGGCAGTCAAGACACGCGCTTTAATGATCTACGCGGCACTCTGAATATCCGTAATGGTGTAGCGCATAACCCTAACTTGCGCGTGGCTATTCCAGGTTTAAGTGTGAAAGGTAAAGGCGATATTAATCTGCGTGTGCTGAGCCTAGATTATTACGCAGGCATTATTATTGAAGGTGATACCCACCCAATGCCAGATCCTGCCTGCCAGGTCAGCAAGAACTTTGTTGGTCTAGAGTGGCCCGTGCGTTGCCGCGGACCGCTGGAGCTAGGTGCCAAAGCCTGCCGTATTGATCAAGATGGACTCGGCAAGCTTGCTGCGACTTTAGCGGGTGAAAAGATTAACCAAAAGCTGCAAGAAAAGCTCGGTGATAAAGTCAGCCCAGAACTGAAAGATGCCCTCAGAGGATTGTTTAAACGATGAGCCCTGAAGCCTTTGGCCCAGCGGTAGTGGCTTGGTATCAGCAACATGGCCGTAAGGACTTACCTTGGCAGCAAGATGTCACTCCCTATCGAGTGTGGATCTCAGAAATCATGCTGCAGCAAACCCAAGTCAGCACTGTACTGGGTTACTTCGCACGCTTTATGGATGCTTTACCCACTGTGCAAGATTTAGCTGCAGCCCCTTTAGATGAAGTGCTGCACCTGTGGACGGGGCTGGGTTATTACACCCGTGCGCGTAATTTGCATAAAACCGCGCAACAGGTGTGTGAGCACTACAAAGGTGAGTTTCCACGCAGCGCCGAAACCCTAGCGACCCTGCCCGGTATTGGTCCATCCACTGCCGGAGCCATTGCTAGCCTGAGCATGGGACTGCGCGCACCGATTCTGGATGGCAACGTCAAGCGTGTGTTAGCGCGCTACAGCGCCGAACAAGACTATCCCGGCAGTACAGCAGCCACTAAGCGTTTATGGCAACTGTCAGAGTTGCTCACACCACAACAGAGTGTGGCTCACTACACGCAAGCCATGATGGATTTAGGTGCCACCCTCTGTACGCGTAAACAACCTGAGTGCCAACGCTGCCCCGTTATGACAGGCTGCGTCGCTTACCAAACCGATCAGCAACATCTGCTCCCCACGCCACGCCCACGCAAGGAAGTGCCGGTGAGGCGCATTACGATGCCTATCCTCACCAACCAAGACAATGCCATTCTTTTGCAGCAACGCCCTGCCGAGGGCATTTGGGGCGGCTTATGGAGCTTACCGGAATTGAGTGATATTGCATTACTCGAGCCTTTACTACGCCAACATCAACTGGTTGAGCAAGCGCAACGGCGCATTGAACCTCTGCGCCACACCTTCAGCCACTTCCATTTAGATATCGAGCCGTGGCTAGTGCATGTGCACAGTAGCGCCCCCTTTGGCGTAGCCGAAAGCAACTGGCTCTGGTATAACCCAAGCAATCCACCGCGTTTAGGTTTAGCAGCTCCGATTAAGGGGTTGCTTGAGCGCGCACTTATTCAGTTACAACTGGAGATTTAAGATGACTCGTATGGTTATGTGCCGTAAACACAAAGAAGAACTCGCTGGCCTCGCTCGTGCACCATTCCCTGGCAGCAAAGGCGAAGACATCTTTAACAATGTTTCTCAGAAAGCCTGGGATGAGTGGCAAGCCCACCAAACCATGCTGATTAACGAGCGTCATTTGAATATGATGGACGCCGATGATCGCAAATTTATTATGGATGAAATGACTAAGTTCTTTGCTGGTGAAGAGTTCGCACAAGCCGAAGGCTATGTACCACCAAGCAATTAATAAAGTATTTTCATCAAGATGCTTGACGGCAGGCTGAAAACTCTGTTTAATAGCCGCCGTTGAGCCCGGATAGCTCAGTCGGTAGAGCAGAGGATTGAAAATCCTCGTGTCGGCGGTTCGATTCCGTCTCCGGGCACCATATTTAAGAAACCCATTCAGTTTGAATGGGTTTTTTTTTGCCTAAATTTCAAGATATGACTTATGGATGAGCTCAATACCACTCAAGCCACGCCGTTTGAATTAGGCTGGCTCTATTTATCCACAACAAGTATATAATGTGGTTAGTTTATTATTATGAAAACCCAAAAAATGAAGTATAAACGCAGCCTACTAAAATATATTTTAGTTTATGCAGCCCTTGTTTTAGCTGGCTCCTTGGGTTACTTCATTTGCTTCACTCTAGCAACACACAGCGCTCAACCAAACATAGCAACTTTACCAATCAGCTGGTTACTACTGGCTGGATTATCAATTGTGTACTGGTCTGTGGCATGGCGCAGCTACAACAAGCCTCAAGCCGATGCTCAGGCCGACCTAGAGCGACTCAAGCTCGCACTCGTAGCCGCCAACCAAGGCTTATGGGATTGGGATCTGACCAAGCAATACGATATATTTTTTTC
>CALZAE010000130.1 GCA_945612235.1 uncultured Gammaproteobacteria bacterium
GCTTGCGCCTGTTCAGCCTGTTGCAGGCGATATTCTTCAGGTGTGGGTGCACGCGGCACCACTCGTACTACGCGGCCCTGCTCACTCAAGACTTCATAGCCTTTACCAATTAAGTGCGGCGGTACACCTTGACGGTTAATGACCGTAATACCGCGCTCATCGGTATAGCGATAATACTCAACCGCATAGGCCGCACTACTGACACAGAGTGCCAATGCTAATAAAGAACTTACAGGGCCACGTATACGCATCACTATCACCTTGAAGAAACTGACAACCGTTTTAAATAATTATTAGATGCCATAGTCTTCACGGTAACGCTCGACCGCGGGCAGGTATTGCTTCAACTCAGCACTTTGCGCTAAATACTCTAACACTTGCTGCAAAGATACAATGCTAATCACGGGCATATTAAAATCACGTTCAACTTCTTGAATCGCTGACAGCTCACCTGTACCGCGCTCTTGACGGTCTAAAGCAATCAACACACCAGCCGCTTGCGCGCCTTGACCTTTAATAATCTGCATCACTTCACGAATGGCAGTGCCAGCGGTGATCACATCATCGACAATGACAATATTACCTTCCAGAGCTGCACCCACTAAAGTGCCGCCTTCTCCGTGATCTTTAGCTTCTTTGCGGTTAAAGCACCAAGGTACATCACGCTGATGATGTTCGGCCAGTGCAACAGCTGTTGTTGCTGCTAAAGGAATACCTTTATAGGCAGGACCAAACACCACATCGTAAGATAAGCCACTATCAACCAGGGCTTGTGCATAAAAACGGCCGAGCTTGGCCAAGGCTAAACCTGAGTCAAATAACCCAGCGTTAAAAAAATAAGGGCTGACACGCCCTGACTTCAAGGTAAACTCACCAAAGCGTAAAACACCGCGCTCTAGTGCGAACTGAATAAATTCTCGTTGATATGCTTGCATAAAGGGGTCCTTAAACGCGTTTGCTTTAGCCAATTTTAGATACGTTGGGTATCATACACACACTTTTTTTCTAGGGGCGATCCATGCGGGTTATTAGTATCAATGTGAACGGGATTCACAATGCTATTGAACAAGGGTTATTTGACTGGCTACATACGCAAAATGCGGATGTGATTTGCCTACAAGATACTCGTGCCAGCGTATACGAAATGGAAGCACCTGAAGTGCAGTTGCACGGGTACTTTTGTTACGCCTGTGACGCTGAACAACCCAAGGATGGCGGTGTGGCTATTTACACTCGCCTGCAGCCTAAAGCCATTATAACCAGTTTAGGCTTTGAAACGGCGGATCGCTATGGTCGCTACATTCAAGCAGATTTCGATAAAGTGAGTATTGCTAGTGTCCTAATGCCTTCTGGACACCATGGCGAAGAAGAACTGAATCAGAAATTTAAATTTATGGATGACTTTGCCCGTTATCTGGACAAACAACGCCGTAAGCGTCGTGACTATATTTACTGCGCCTCTTTATTTATTGCCCACAACAAACTCGACGTTAAACACTGGCGCGATTGCCAACAAGAAACCGGCTTTCTCTCGCCCGAGCGCGCTTGGATGGACGAAGTGGTGGGTAATATGGGCTTTATCGACGCATTGCGCGAAGTCAACCGTGAAGGCGAGCTTTACAGTTGGTGGGCCGACAGTGAACAAGCTGAATTGCTCAACTTGGGCTGGCGTTTTGACTACCAGTTACTCACGCAAGGCATGCGCCGCACAGTACGTAGCGCCAAGTTATCTAGACAGCCGCGCTTCTCACAGCATGCACCCTTTAGCGTTGATTACGATTGGGTTCTTAGCGTTTGATCAAAGATGGCATCACACAAGCCTTAGCCCTCTTGCGTGATGCCCTACTTAACATGCACTGAGCAATCGCTCACACAGTTTTATTCTGCTTGCAAAGCCGCCTGCTGCAAAGCAAACAATTCACGGACGCCTTTATCAGCTAAAGCCAACATGGCATTGAGCTCATCCGAACCAAAGGGTGCGCCTTCAGCAGTCCCTTGAATCTCAATAAAACCACCGGCATCGGTCATTACCACGTTCAGATCCGTTTCAGCGGTTGAGTCTTCTGGGTAATCTAAATCCAGCACCGGCACATCTTTATAGATACCAACTGAAACTGCTGCAATCATTTGCTTGAGTGGCGAGCCATTTTTCAGCATTTTGCGCTCTTGCATCACCGCTAACGCATCAACCAACGCTACCATGGCACCGGTAATCGATGCTGTACGCGTGCCGCCATCCGCTTGAATCACATCACAGTCAACATACAAAGTGTTTTCGCCTAGCTTGGTCATATCTAACGCTGCACGTAACGAGCGACCAATTAAACGTTGAATTTCTAAAGTACGACCACCTTGCTTACCGCTGCTCGCTTCACGACGCGTACGGCTGCCGGTTGCACGTGGCAACATACCGTATTCAGCAGTTAACCAACCTTGTCCCTGGCCTTTTAAGAAGCGTGGTACGCCATTCTCTACACTGACGGTGCAAATCACTTTAGTGTTGCCAAACTCCACTAAAACAGAGCCTTCAGCATGGCAAGTATAGTTGCGTGTGATGCGCACCTGACGCAGTTGATCGAGTTCGCGGCCACTAGGACGAGTCATTGAGTTTTCCTGATTTTAAAAATGAATCGAACATTATAGGGCTAGAACAGCCTAACTTCAGCATTCTAAACACAATGCAGCGAAATATTCGCTACAATTGGCGCATTATTCTCACCCTTACTTGGAGGTCCTTATGGTGCAAAGCATGACCGCGTTTGCTCGTGTCGAGCAAAATGGAGCTTACGGCACACTCAGCTGGGAGTTGCGCTCGGTAAACCATCGCTACTTAGAGCCACATTTACGCTTACCTGACACTCTACGTGAAGTGGAAGGTACTGTACGTGAAGCTCTGCGTAACGGTTTGTCCCGCGGTAAAGTTGAATGCACCTTAAAGCTGACTGAATCTGCCAGCGAACAAAGCCTGCACGTCAATCAAGAGCGCGCCCAGCAATTGATTCAAGCAGCAGAGCAGATTAGCCAACTCATTGCTCAACCAGCAGCACTCAACCCACTAGAAGTTTTGGCCTGGCCTGGCGTGCTCAGCACTCAATCAGTGGACAGCCAAGCAATTAACAGCGCCGCCATTGAATTGTTTCACAGCGCCCTCACTCAACTTAAAGAAAGCCGTGGCCGTGAAGGTGCCGACTTAGCACGTTTGATTAGCGAGCGCTTGGACGCGATTCAAAATGAGGTGATGGTATTGCGCGATCTAGTGCCACAAATGCTGGAACTGCAACGCCAAAAAATCCTCACGCGCTGCCAAGAAATGCAAATCGAACTCGACCCACAACGTCTTGAGCAAGAGTTGGTGATCTTGGCACAAAAAAGCGATGTCGCCGAAGAACTCGACCGCCTCGCCACCCATATCACTGAAGTCCATCGCGTGCTCAAAGCCGGCGGCGCCATTGGCCGACGTTTAGATTTTTTGATGCAAGAACTCAACCGCGAAGCCAATACCTTAGGCTCCAAAGCGATTGATACCCGTTCGACTCAAGCTGCAGTCAATATCAAAGTTTTAATCGAGCAGATGAGGGAGCAGGTACAGAACATCGAGTGATGATGTACTGATAAGCTAGACATATGAATAAGCC
>CALZAE010000131.1 GCA_945612235.1 uncultured Gammaproteobacteria bacterium
AGCAGATGGTTGCCGTAACACCAACACCTTATGTCACAGCCGTGCAGTTAACGGACAGCCATTTATTTGCCAGCGCCGACACGCGCTTGCTGGGCATGGATACACAGCACAGCTTGCAGCATGTGATTGAATTGATACAAGCAGAGCAGCCGCAGATTGATGTGCTGCTGTGCACCGGTGATCTGTCGCAAGATTCCTCTGCGCTTGCCTACCAGCGTTTTGCGCAGATGACTGGCAGCCTAGGCGCGCCGATGCGCTGGTTTGCTGGTAATCATGATGAGCGACTGGCCCTGCAGCAAGCCTGTGCCAATACCGACTATCTTGAGCCAGTCTATGATCTGGGTGCCTGGCGCATTGTCATGCTTGACTCGTCTGTGGCGGGCAAAGTGCATGGCGAATTGCCGCCAGCGCAGTTGCAGATTTTAGAGCAGGCCTTGAGCAGTGCAGGTGAGCGTTATGTGCTGGTGGCTTTGCATCATCATCCCATTCCTGTGGGTAGCGCTTGGATTGACAACATTGGCTTGCATCATCCTGAAGCGCTGCATGCTGTGCTGGCGCGTTACCCTCAAGTCAAAGCAGTGTTGTGGGGGCATGTGCATCAAGAGTTTGATCAGCAGGCCGCTGGCATTCGTTGGCTGGCCACACCCTCAACTTGCATTCAATTTACCCCGCGTAGCGCCGACTTTGCCGTCGAAGAAAAAGCTCCGGGTTATCGTTGGTTGCGTTTATATGCTGATGGGCAATTGGAAACCGGCGTATCACGGGTGCAGGGCGTTAAGTTTGAGTTGGATATCAACAGCGGCGGTTATTAAACCCAATGTGGGTGCAGCGATCCGTTGTTGTGTGTCAGCGTGGATCGACTGCGCAGCTATTGCAGCATGGTGGTATTCTAGGCCCCTGTCTTAGCTGTGTAGTGATCTATGTATAAGAGTCCCAGTGTGGTTTATATCCATGGTTTTAATAGCGCGCCTGCGTCATTTAAAGCGCAACAATTTCGTCAGGCTTGGTCGCAACTCGGCTTGCCAGCAGAACAACTATTAATCCCCGCGTTACATCATCACCCCAAGCAAGCGATGCACCAGTTGCAAGAGGCGATAGAACAGTTGCAGCAGCCGGTTTTGATGGGCAGCTCGCTGGGAGGGTATTACGCGACCTATTTGGCCCAGCAGTATCATTTAACAGCGCTGTTGATTAATCCAGCGGTGCGTCCCCATCTTTTATTTGATGACTTCACCGCCGAGCAAGAAAATCTGTATACCGGTGAGCGTTGGCTGCTGACTGACACGCATTTACACGCCTTGGCTGCACTTGAAGTTGCGCCACCACAGGATGCTGAGCGTTTTAGTGTGTGGTTGCAAACTGGTGATGAAACGTTAAACTACTGTGTAGCTGAACAGTACTATTCTGGCTGTGCTGTCCATATTCAACAGGGCGGTGATCACAGTTTTCAGCGTTTTGCTGAGCATTTACCTATATTTCTTGATTTTGTCGGCGTTGCGCCTGCAGTTTTGCACACACTCGATCTTTCTGCTTTTGAGTAACCATATTATCCATGACGAATTCGACCTATACCGCTGATGCCATTGAGGTTTTATCTGGATTAGATCCGGTGCGTAAGCGCCCCGGTATGTACACCGATACAACACGCCCCAATCACCTTGCCCAAGAAGTAATTGATAACAGTGTGGATGAAGCTCTCGCGGGCCACGCGCGCAATTTACAGGTGATTTTACACACCGATCAATCCCTTGAAGTAGTGGATGATGGCCGTGGTATGCCGGTGGATATTCACCCTG
This sequence comes from uncultured Gammaproteobacteria bacterium, assembly GCA_945612235.1. Classification (GTDB taxonomy): domain Bacteria; phylum Pseudomonadota; class Gammaproteobacteria; order Pseudomonadales; family Pseudomonadaceae; genus Denitrificimonas. Next base: position 1,797 of record CALZAE010000131.1, read on the forward strand.
AAGAAGGCATTCCGGGCGTCGAGTTGATCTTTACTCGCTTGCACGCTGGCGGTAAGTTTTCCAGTAAAAACTATGAGTTTTCTGGTGGTTTGCACGGCGTGGGTATTTCCGTAGTTAACGCTCTATCAACCTTGCTCGAAGTGCGCGTGCGTCGCGATGGTGAAGAACACCAGATGACCTTCCGAGATGGTTTTAAAGCCACGGATTTAGAGGTGATTGGCACGGTCGGCAAACGCAATACCGGTACCAGTATTCGCTTTTGGCCCGATGCCAAGTATTTTGATACCGGCAAGTTTTCCATCAGCCGTCTCAAGCATATTTTAAAAGCCAAGGCAGTGTTGTGTCCCGGCTTAACGGTTAAGTTTGAAGATAAAAATACTAAAGAGCTGATCACCTGGTTTTATGAAGATGGCCTGCGTTCGTACTTAACCGATGCGGTAGCCGAGTTTATTAGCCTGCCTGAAGAGCCATTTTGTGGGCAGTTTGCTGCCGAGACTGAGCGCGTCGAGTGGGCGGTGTTGTGGTTGCCGGAAGGCGGTGAGTTGGTGCAAGAAAGTTACGTCAACTTGATTCCCACCGCGCAAGGCGGCACCCATGTGAATGGTTTCCGCCAAGGCCTACTGGATGCGCTGCGTGAGTTCTGTGAGTTCCGTAACTTGCTACCACGTGGCGTCAAGCTGGCGCCCGATGATATCTGGGAGCGTATCAGCTTTGTGCTGTCGATGAAGATGCAAGAGCCGCAGTTTTCTGGACAAACCAAAGAGCGTTTATCCTCACGTACCGCGGCAGGTTTTGTCGCTGGCGTGGTGAAAGATGCCTTTAGTTTGTGGCTGAATGCCAACTCAGAGTTGGGTTTACAGTTAGCCGAGTTGGCCATCAGCCATGCCGGTCGTCGCCTCAAAGCTGGGCGTAAGGTTGAGCGCAAACGTATTACCCAAGGTCCCGCTCTGCCGGGTAAATTGGCTGACTGTGCCGGGCAAGACCCGATGCGCGGCGAGCTGTTTTTAGTGGAAGGGGACTCTGCTGGCGGCAGTGCTAAACAAGCGCGCGATAAAGAATTCCAAGCCATTATGCCGCTGCGCGGGAAGATTCTAAATACTTGGGAAGTGGATGGCAGTGTCGTGCTGGGTTCGCAAGAAGTACACGATATTGCTGTGGCAATGGGGGTTGATCCGGGTTCGGACGATATCAGTCAGCTGCGTTACGGTAAGATTTGTATTCTTGCGGATGCAGACTCCGATGGACTGCATATTGCCACGCTGCTCTGCGCCTTATTTATGCGCCACTTTAAGCCGTTGGTGCAGGCGGGGCATATCTATGTGGCGATGCCGCCGCTCTATCGTGTCGATATAGGTAAAGAAGTGCATTACGCGCTGGATGACGATGAGCTGGACAGTATTATGCATCGTATCCAAACCGAGAAAAAACGTGGTAAGCCACAGGTCACGCGCTTTAAGGGTCTGGGTGAAATGAACCCACCACAATTGCGTGAAACCACCATGGACCCCAATACGCGCCGCTTAGTGCAACTGACGCTGGATGATTACACTGGCACCGTCGAAATGATGGATATGCTGTTGGCGAAAAAACGAGCCAGCGACCGTAAAGCTTGGTTGGAAAGCAAAGGTGATTTAGCCGAGGTGCAAGTCTGATGCATCCAGCTCACCTGATCTATTGTGTTTTGACTGCCAACCGATTTGATAGAGGCCACGCATGACCCAGCCTGTTGATTTAAGCCTTGAGGGCGTTGAGCGCCGCTCGATGGCCGAGTTTACCGA
>CALZAE010000132.1 GCA_945612235.1 uncultured Gammaproteobacteria bacterium
TGGCAGCGTTGGTTTTTTGCCGTGATTGCCTTGGCCGTGAGTGCTGTGCTGCTGGTCTGGCTTAAGCGTTTAAAAGCCAATGAAACCTGGTTGGCGATTGCTTTGGCTTTGGTGCTGGGCGGAGCGATTGGTAATTTATATGATCGCGTCGTCTTAGGTCATGTGGTTGACTTTATTTTAGTGCATTGGAAAACCCAGTGGTATTTTCCAGCTTTTAATATTGCCGATAGCGCCATTACGGTTGGCGCCGTAATGCTGGCGCTGGATATGTTTCGCGGCGATAAATCAACAACAAGCAAGGTAACTGGAGCGCAGGACAATGAGTGAACAACGTATTGGGCAAAACAGCACAGTAACTTTGCATTTTGCTTTGAAGTTTGACAACGGTGATGTGGTCGACAGTAACTTCGACAAAGATCCTGCTACTTTTACGGTTGGCGATAGCAGTTTGTTACCGGGTTTTGAGCGGGTTTTGTTTGGTTTAAAAGACGGTGATGAGCGCAGTTTTCAAGTATTGCCTGAGCAGGCTTTTGGCACGCCCAATGAGCAGAATGTGCAGGTGATGTCGCGCAGTCAGTTTACTGATATGGAGCTTGATTACGGCGTCTTGGTGATCTTTAAGGATGCCGCGGGTGGTGAAATGCCCGGTGTGATTAAAGAATTTAACGATCAGCAAGTAACGGTGGACTTTAACCATCCCTTGGCTGGCAAAGTGATCACCTTTGACGTGAAGATTGTTAAGGTGCAAAACAGCAACCTGTAACTCGTAACCTAGCATTGTAGAGGGCGGTATTTAATGCGCATTAAATTAGCAAATCCACGCGGTTTTTGTGCCGGTGTTGATCGTGCAATTGAGATTGTAAACCGTGCATTAGAGGTGTTTGAGCCGCCTATCTATGTGCGCCACGAAGTTGTGCATAATAAGTTTGTGGTTGAAGATTTACGTGCGCGTGGCGCTATTTTTGTTGAAGAGTTAGATGAAGTCCCCGACGATAATATTGTGATCTTTAGTGCGCATGGTGTTTCTAAAGCGGTGCGTGATGAAGCTGAGCGTCGCGGACTCAAAGTATTTGATGCTACTTGCCCCTTAGTGACTAAGGTGCACTTAGAAGTCGTGCGTTACAGCAATGATGGTCGTGAGTGTGTGCTGATTGGTCATGCGGGGCACCCCGAAGTTGAAGGCACTATGGGCCAATACGATGAGCGTCATGGTGGGCATATCTATCTGGTTGAAGATGAAGCGGATGTCGCGACCTTACAGGTGAAAAACCCGGAAAGTTTAGCTTTTGTCACCCAAACGACCTTATCTATGGATGATACCAGTCGGGTGATTGATGCCCTGAAAGCGCGTTTCCCAGCCATTAGTGGGCCGCGTAAAGATGATATCTGCTACGCCACACAAAACCGTCAAGACGCCGTGAAACAACTGGCCGATGGCTGCGATGTCGTCCTTGTGGTCGGCAGTCCAAACAGCTCCAACTCCAATCGCTTACGTGAACTATCTGATCGTATGGGCACGCCGGCTTATCTGATTGATGGTGCCGAAGATCTCAAGCGCGAATGGTTTACTGACCATGCTGTGATTGGCGTGACAGCCGGAGCATCAGCACCAGAAGTTTTAGTACGTGGTGTGATTGAGTGCTTGCGTGATTGGGGTGCGCAGGTGGTTGAGGAACTGGATGGTCGCCCAGAAAATGTCACTTTCTCGATGCCCAAAGAACTGCGAGTGGTTGCGGTCGATTAATAGGGTTGATACAAATCCAATCTAGTGCGCTGTATAACTGGTTGTTGGGCAGGTAAGTGACCCAGTAGTCATTGGTGTTCAAGGGCGGTAAAGCTGCCCTATACTGTAGCTAAATGATTAGGTGTTGCCTGCTGCTATTGTGCGGTGTTTGCACAGTTGCCTGCTACGCCGCTTATCTAGAGGATTAATCGTGAAGAAAGTTGTCATCAGTGGTACAGGCCTATTTACGCCTGCGCAAAGCATTTCCAATGACGAGTTGGTTGAAGCGTTTAATGCGTGGTCACAGCAGTTTAACGCTGAGCATGCGGCAGAGATCGCTAGTGGTGCGATAGAAGCCAAGCCTGAATCCAGTTCAGCTTTTATCGAAAAAGCCTCAGGTATCAAAAGCCGCTTTGTGATTGATAAAGCAGGCATTCTTGATCCGCAACGTATGCGTCCCAATATCCCTGAGCGCAGCAATGACGAGTGGGGCATTCTCTGTGAAATGGCCATGGTTGCTGCTAAAGAAGCGCTGCAGCGTGCCGGTCGTACCGCGGCTGATATTGATGGGGTGATTGTCGCCTGCTCTAACCTGCAGCGTGCTTATCCTGCAGTGGCTATTGAAGTGCAAGCTGCCTTAGGTATTCAAGGCTTTGCTTATGATATGAACGTTGCCTGTTCTTCAGCGACCTTTGGTATTCAAGCTGCTACCAATGCGATTCAGGCTGGCCAAGCGCGTGCCATTTTGATGGTCAATCCTGAAATCTGCACCGGTCACTTGAACTTTACTGATCGCGACAGCCACTTTATTTTTGGTGATGCCTGTACCGCAGTGATTTTAGAGGATGCCGAGCTGGCTGATTCTAAAAACCAGTTTGAAGTGGTCAGTACTAAACTGGTTACCCAATTCTCTAACAATATTCGCAATAACGCAGGTTACCTCAATCGCTGTGCAGATGAAGGTGTAGGTGCTGAGGATAAGTTGTTTGTGCAAGAAGGTCGCAAAGTATTCCGCGAAGTGTGCCCGATGGTTGCCAGTCTAATTGCAGAGCATTTAGAGGCGAACCAGATTGATGTACAGAACGTGCAGCGCTTTTGGTTACACCAAGCGAATTTGAATATGAATTTACTGATTACCCGCAAGCTATTGGGGCGCGATGCTACGGAGTCGCAAGCACCGGTCATTTTAGATACTTATGCCAATACCAGTTCAGCGGGCTCAGTGATTGCGCTGCATTTACATCAAGATGACTTGAGCAGTGGCACAGTGGGTGTGCTCAGTTCCTTTGGCGCAGGCTATTCAATTGGTAGTGTGATTTTACGTAAGCGCTAAGTGCTACTAGCACCGTCTATGCAGTGGTGAAATCTGCATAGACGGTGTTGTGCTTTAAGCAGCTTTCTTAATACGTTGCGCAACAAACTTCTGAATGCGTGGTGCGCCCAGTAAAATCAGGCTGAAAGCAACTGGCCAGGCAATATAAAAGGCGCGAAACCAGCGCAGAATAAAACCTTCATTCATGCCTGTATTGGCCCAAGTGATGACAAAAGTCATCGCAGTCACCATATATAGCGACATCAATATAGAAAAAACCAGTGGTGCAAAACGTGGTGCGATCACAAGATGACTCTCTCTTTTTAAGTTTATCTTATTGTATAGTAATTGATAAAAATACTCAGCAAAAGCCTGCGTAAGCAACTGTGGAGGTATTGTGTATACATTGTTTTTTTATGTGCCGGAAAGCCATTTAGAGATTGTTAAAGACGCTGTGTTTGCTGCAGGCGCGGGCGCTATTGGCGATTATCAAAACTGCTGCTGGCAAGTATTGGGGCA
>CALZAE010000133.1 GCA_945612235.1 uncultured Gammaproteobacteria bacterium
CAGCCTGGATAGCGATACTGAGCAAAAGATGCGTTGTGAGCTACTGAGGCATTTCCATTTTCAGCTCGACACGTCGGTTTTGTGCCCGACCTTGCTCTGTCGTATTTTCTGCTAAGGGCTGCGTATCAGCAAACCCCACAGCACGCAGACGATGACTGTGAATGCCATTGGCTTCCAAGTAGCGCACTACACTACCGGCTCTTGAGCCTGACAACTCCCAGTTGGATGGGTAGCGTCCACGAATGGGTATCGAGTCGGTATGCCCCTCGACCGCCACTTGAAAGCTATTTCCTCGTAGCACCTTAACCAACTTTTTAAGCACATCCGCACCCGCCAAGCCTAGATCTGCTTGACCCGAAGTGAATAAAATCTCACTTTTAATTCTAAAGCTCACCACTCCAGCGCTGACAATCACATCAATGTCATCACCCAACTGATCAAGCCCTAAGTCACTGAGACTGCGCTCCTGTGCTTCTTCTATTTGCGTATCGATGCCTAAGGCAGCCAGTTCTTCCTGCACACTAGCACGCGACTGTATATCGCCTAATGGCTCACCGCTGGAATCCCCTGCAACTATCAACTCAATTCCCAACTGATGACTTGTAGCCGCACCTTCACCGCTGTCGCTACCTGTGATGCTCTCTACGGCAGAAACAAGCTCTCCTTTACCGGCAAAAGCCAACATCACCACAAGCAAAACCAACAGCAAGGTCATCATATCCAGATAAGTTGCAAACCAGGTTTCTTCTTCCTCAGCAGGCGCAGTGCTGCTATCCAGAGTCAGCCAGGTTCTAGCTGAGCCGCTGGTTTTGTTGCGCATGCGCGCCAGCTTGAGCTCTGCTGCTAAGCGTTTATTTTGATCTGTGAGCTGACCAATACGCTGGCTTTCTTCATCACTCATTAAGCGTTCTCTTACTTGTTAAAGCGGTGATTGCCGTCGTTAATTTCATCTTGGTGTTGCTCCATAAATGAGTTTAACGTTTCACGCATCATAGCTGGGGTGCGCTTTTGGCTCATCATCGACACACCTTGCAGTACCATATTCATCAGCACTAAACGCTGCTCAGTACGACGTTCTAGTTTTACTGCCACCGGCTTAAACAATAAATTAGAAAGCAAAACTCCATAGAAGGTCGTCATTAACGCTAAAGCCATTTGCTGGCCAATCAGCGTCATATCACCATCGCCTAATAAAAACATCAGATTAACCAAGCCCACCAAGGTGCCCACCATGCCAAATGCCGGCGCGTAACTGGCCATCACACGAAACAGTTGTGCTTCCGCATGCTCACGAGCGCGCATTCTGGACATACGCCACTGCAGTAACTCGAGAATTTCATCTTCTGGCGTCATATCAATCACTAATTGCACACCAGTCTTAAGAAACGGATTACCCACCCGCTCCAAGGCCTTTTCCACTGCGCGAATATCACTGCGCACCCACAGCCGTGAAATATCGATCAGCTCATCTAAATCTTTTTTGCTGTAGAGCTTTTCATTACGCAATACCGTACCGATTAAGCCAAAAATACGCACCACTTCGCGTAACGGATAACTGATAAAAGTAGCGGCCAAGGTACCGACCAGCACAATCAGCACACTGGGAATATGCAGAAATAAGGCTGGATCAACGGCCGTATAAAAAATCACCACGCCCAGTAAAACAATACTGGCGACTATACCGATGAGGGTGGAGGGGTTCATATGTGCAGGCCTAAAACATTTAGAGGGAAAATGCGAGAATTTTAACACAGACCCACGGGGGTCGTAATTTTAGAAAACTACACAAACAAACTGGGCAGCTCGGCTGAAGCACCGTCATACACCACACGGCCATCGGTCAAACGAATGGTGCGCGGACAGCGCGCGCTCAGGCGCGGGTCGTGGGTGACAATCACAATGGCGCACTGATGCTCGATATTAAAACGCTCAAACAAGGCAAACACCTCATCGGCGGTCTGGGTATCCAAGTTCCCGGTTGGCTCATCGGCTAACACCAAGGCTGGGCGCGTGACTAAAGCTCGGGCAATCGCGACACGTTGTTGCTGGCCCCCGGATAAACGATTGGTTGATTGACCCACATACTTAGCTAAACCCACCTCATTTAAAAGGTATTGCGCATACGCAATTTGCTCGGCTGAAGGTTTACCGTAGCGCAGCATCAGCGGCATCAGTACATTATCCAACACGCTAAAGGCACTGATCAAATGGTGAAACTGAAAGACAAAACCAATCGACTCACTGCGCAATTGTGTGCGCTGCTGCTCATCCAAACCTTGAGTCAGATGCCCTTGAATACGCAGTTCACCCGATGAGGTCACATCTAGCAAACCCATGACATTGAGCAAGGTACTTTTACCCGATCCAGAAGTACCCACCAAGGCCACCAACTCACCACGACTGACTTGCAGAGAAATATCATGCAGCACATGATTTTCCAGCGGCGTACCCGCATTGAAAACCTTATTCAGTTGATCCAACTGCAGCACGATATTTTGCTCGGCAGCGTGGGTCAAAATATGTGATTTAGACATAGCGAATCGCCACCGCCGGATCATAATTAGCCGCACGTCGTGCCGGCACCATCGCGGCAATCACCCCAGCAGCGGTGGCAATAGCAATCGCCGACAACACCATCGACGGCTCTAAACGAATCAAGAACAAGCGCTCCCCCAAGCCATTGAACACCTGCACCAAAGTAAAGCCAACCGCCACACCCAGCAAAGACCCAGCCAATCCGAGCAAACCACCTTGCAGCAAAAATACGCGCAAAATCTGCTGCTGCGAGCTGCCCATGGCGCGTAAAATACCTATCTCACGGGTACGCTGCACCACACTCACCGCCAAGACACTGGCAATACCAAATATCACCGACAAGGCGACAAACACGCGAATCATCTGCGTGGTCATGGTTTGTGAGCGCAAGGCATTGAGCAGTTGACCGTTACTTTCCATCCAGCTTTGCACATGCAGGCCTGTAAGCTTTTTAATGCGCTGTGCCCAGTATTCTGCGGCAAACACATCAGCGATTTTCAGCTCCAAAATAGTAATACCGCCGGGTAAATTCAGCAGCGATTGTGCTTGTTTAAGATCGGTATAGACATAACGGCTGTCGAGCTCGCGCACACCCAACTCAAATACACCCGCCACATCCATTACAGTCTGACGATTATCACCGGCATCAAGACGTAATTTATCGCCGGCGCGCAAACCTAAATCCTCCGCCAATTGGCGACCAATCAGCACATTATTCGCGCCGACACTAAAGCGCCCTTCTTGCAGATACTCTTCCAGTTCAATAATGCCCTTATAGCGCGCAGGCTCAATGCCCATAATGGCAATCGAAGCACGGGCGGTGCCTTTTTGTGCAAAGGCTGGGCCAGAAATCAAGGGCGAGACTGTGCTTAACTCAGGATTTTTATCCAAGGCATCACGCACTTCTTGCCAGTTATTGATGGTTTGCAGATTCTGTGCGCGCGGACTTTCCAGCGCCCAAATGTA
>CALZAE010000134.1 GCA_945612235.1 uncultured Gammaproteobacteria bacterium
AATGAGGCCAAGCCTTTCATATAGTAAGCGTAGTCAACATTAGCGTGTTGTGGGTGCAAACGAATAAAACGGTCAGCAGAAGCACGCACGGCTTCTGGCTCAAGGTTTTTGTAATAAGCGTAAATCAGTTCAAGCTGTGCTTGTTCTGCATAGCGGCCAAAGGGGTAGCGAGACTCCAATGCTTTGAGCTTAGTAATGGCGCCTGAGTAACTTTTTTTACTGAGATCGGTTTGTGCTTGTTCATAGAGCGCTGTTTCGCTGAGATCGGTATCAATTTCCTTGGACGCACAGGCGCCTAATAAGGTAAAAAGAGCGATAAATAGCAGGTGCCTTAGATGCATGATTGAGTACGCCGTTAAACGGTCGGCTGACTTGCAGTGAGCCGTCCTGTTATAGTGAACACCCTGAATCACGATTCAGGGCAAATTATTCTGTATTTAACCACAAGCGTGCGCTTGAAACCAAAGCCTACGCATTCTCTGTTGATGAGTATGCCAACAAATACGACTGAAACAATTCAATTATACGCCAAGGTTCCAGAGGAATTGGGTGGTCAACGCTTAGATCAGGTTGCAGCTCAAGTGTTCCCGGAACATTCCCGTTCACGTTTGACTGCTTGGATTAAAGAAAAACGCCTCACAGTTGATGGTCAGGTTATCCGACCACGCGACACTGTTTACAGTGGTTCAGAGCTGGTGCTGACTGCTGAGCGCGAAGCGCAAGGTGAGTGGATCGCTCAAGATATCCCCTTGGATATTGTCTATGAAGATGAGCACATTCTAGTGCTCAATAAACCTGCTGGTTTAGTAGTGCATCCTGCTGCGGGTCACCCCGACGGGACTTTATTGAATGCGTTGCTGTTTCATGTGCCCGGATTAATTAAAGTGCCGCGCGCAGGAATTGTGCACCGTTTAGACAAAGACACTACAGGGCTAATGGTGGTCGCTAAAACACTCGTAGCGCACACCAGTCTTGTGGATCAAATGCAAGCGCGCAGCGTAGGTCGTACCTATGAGGCGATTGTGATTGGCGTCATCACTTCGGGCGCTACTATTGATGCACCGATTGGCCGTCACGGTCAGCAGCGTCAGCGGATGGCGGTGATTGAAAGTGGTAAGCCAGCAGTCAGTCACTATCGTGTGTTAGAGCGTTTTCGTTCGCACACCCATGCTCGTGTGATTTTAGAAACGGGACGTACGCACCAGATTCGTGTGCATATGACGCATGTTGGTTTTCCGCTGGTGGGTGACCCGGCTTATGGCGGGCGTTTCCGCATTCCACCTGCAGTGAATCCAACCTTGCTGGAAACCCTTAAAGAGTTTCCGCGTCAAGCACTGCATGCGCGTTTCTTGGAACTTGAGCATCCAGTCACAGGTAAGCGTATTAAGTGGGAAGCACCGTTGCCGGATGACTTTACTTGGTTGTTGACCTTGCTACGTCAAGACCGTGAGGCGTTTGTCGGTTGAAAAAAGATCCTGCAGCACTCCCTTTTGATTGGCTCGTGCCGAACTGGCCTGCACCGCAACATGTGCGGGCCTGTGTGACCACTTCTAGTGCAGGCAATAGTGAGTCGCCTTTTGCTGCCTTTAATTTAGGTGAGCATGTGGGCGATGCACTAGAGCAAGTGCAGCGCAATCGAGAGTATTTGGCCCAAGCCTTAGGTTGTCAGCCGACTTGGTTAAATCAAGTGCATGGTGATTGTGTCGTAGAGGCTGATGCGACGCAGGTGCTGACTGCAGATGCTAGTGTGACAGGTAGTCAGAATCTTGCCTGTTGCATTATGAGCGCTGATTGCTTGCCAGTGTTGTTAACTGACCAAGCAGGGCGCTGTGTCGCCGCAGCTCATGCGGGATGGCGCAGTCTTGCTGCAGGCATTCTAGAAAACACTGTGGCCAGTATGCAGGTCGCACCAGAGCGAGTCTTAGCTTGGATGGGGCCAGCAATTGGCCCAGCGGCGTTTGAAGTTGGTGCAGAAGTGCGTGATACATTTATTGCGCAACACGCTTTAGCAGAGCATGCTTTTGTCCCCAGTGTGAATCCAGAACGCTGGATGGCTGATATCTATCACTTAGCGCGTATCCGTTTAAATGCCTGTGGTGTCACGGCGATTTATGGCGGTGGCTTATGCACAGTCACTGATCCGCGCTTTTATTCCTATCGTCGCCAGGCAGTGACCGGCCGCTTTGCTAGTCTTATTTGGTTGGCCGGGCCAGCGTCCTAATTCGCTCAAACTGTCTAAGTATTCATTGCCGGCACTTATTTGTTACTCAGTTGTTTGGGGTGGTTGCTACCTGTTGCCTGATTTCGTCGGCTGGCCATGCTATCTGTGTGAGCTGTTGAGCAGTTATAGCTGGGTTTGTTCCCTGTGTGCTACCTTGGTGCGGCACTTGTTACTTTAATACTCAGGTATGTGTTACAGGCTCACTGTGCCATATTCTGCTTTTGCATAGCAGTAACCTTCTGCTGTGACTTGTATATTATTTTACTCTCTGCAGACTACGCCCTTATAGGGGTGTAAATATGACTTATAGGTCATATATTTAAGTGGCATGCATACTGCATTAGAGGTATAGATAGAGTATATAAGATATTAAAAGTCGCCAAATAAGAGCGGTGCGTAGGATTAAACAACCTTGGGGGTTGTTTGCCCAATAGAAAAGGTCGGTTAGATGACCAACAGCCAAAATAAAACCGGGAGTTGCATCCATGATTATAAAAAAACAAAATATGTGGCATCTGGCTAAATTGCCATTGGCAGTCAGCTTGGCATCAGTTTTAGCTGCTCCAGCTTCAGCAGTTACATTTAATATGGGTGAGATTGAAGGCACATTTGACTCTTCTTTATCCGTTGGCGCGAGCTTGTCTACAGCTAAACCGGATAAGCGTTTTATTGGTAACGCCAATGGCGGTACGGGCTTTACTCAAACTGGCGATGACGGTCGTTTGAACTTTCAGCGCGGCAAAACATTCTCGCAGATTTTTAAGGGTCTGCATGATCTTGAATTAAAGTACAAAGATACTGGGGTCTTTGTGCGCGGCAAATATTGGTATGACGCGGAATTACAAGACGGTAATCGTCCGCATAAAGATATCAGCAATAAAGGTCGTAAAGAGGGTGCTAAAACCCGCGGCGCAGAAATTCTCGATGCCTTTGTTTACCAGAATTACGCCATTGGTGATCAGCCTGGCACCGTACGTTTAGGTAAGCAGGTGGTGAGTTGGGGTGAAAGCACCTTTATTATGAACTCCATCAACTCGGTCAACCCGTTGGATGCATCAGCATTCCGCCGTCCTGGTGCGGAGCTAAAAGAAGGTTTGATTCCGGTTAATATGCTCTTTGTTTCACAGAACTTAACCGACCAGTTATCGATGGAAGCTTTCTATCAGATTGGTTGGAAGCAAACCGTTGTGGATAATTGCGGTACGTTTTTCTCCTCAGCTGATGTAGCGGCTGATGGGTGT
>CALZAE010000135.1 GCA_945612235.1 uncultured Gammaproteobacteria bacterium
TGTCTGATGCCAGCTGTTTTACAACGCAAGCTTCACGATAAAGGCCGGTGAAACCAACTCGGAAGATGGCGCGCGCTCACGCCTAAGAACACAGAACGCAGCGCCATAAAGAGTAAAAACGCAATCCACAAACCATGATTACCCCAGTCATGTAGCAGCCAAGCTACCGGTGCACAGACAACCACCGCAAGTAGCATTGAATTACGCATTTCCTTAGCCCGAGTCGCACCAATAAACAGGCCATCGAGCACATAACTCCACACTGTAATCAGCGGTAATAACGCTAAGTAAATCACGTACTGCGAGGCGGTCTCTTGCACACTGGCAATATTGGTTTGTAAGGCAATAAACAGATCGCCCAACCACCAAAACAGCACAGCAAACACTAGGCTAGCGAGTAACGCATACATACTGACTAACGCTAAAGCACGCTGCAATGCGCGCCGATCCTGTTGACCCAGTGCATGCCCCGTCAGCGCTTCTAAAGCATGCGCAAGACCATCCAGAGCGTAAGAGCACAACAATAAACCATTGAGTAATAATGCGTTAGCCGCCACAGTGTTATCGCCTAAACGCGCGCCCTGAAAAGTCACACTAAAGAACACTGCCTGCAAGGCTAAGCTGCGAATTAAAATATCCCGATTCACCGCCAACAAGGGGCGCCAACTGGCCCAACGCAATAAATGCTGCCAAAAGTTGAGCAACGGACCTTTATCGACATAACGCCAAGCCAATGCTAGCCCAAGCAGCGCACCTGACCACTCAGCAATCACCGATGCACGCGCAGCACCCGCCACTTCCCAGTGCAAACCAAAGACAAAATAAATATCTAAAACAATATTCACCGAGTTAGCTAACAACAACATCCATAACGCGGCACGGGCATTTTGTAATCCCAACAACCAGCCGGCTAACACATGCATCATTAAGGCGGCAGGCAAACCATATAGACGAATCAACACATACTGTTGAGCCAGATTCTGTAAATCACCCGATGTGTCCATCCATTGCAAGATCTGCGGTAACAGTGGCAGGACAATCACTAAACACAACACGCTCAGCACAAAGACCAATAATAAGCTTTGCAGTAAAATATAACGCAGCGCTTGCTGATCATTACGCCCCGCTGCTTGCGCAGCAAAACCTGTACTGCCCATGCGCAAAAATCCACAGGTCCAGACCAGCATGGTATAGATACTGCCACCCACAGCTACAGCGCCTAACTGATAAGCATGCGGCAGCCGACCCACTACGGCGCTATCCACCAGCGCCACTAAAGGCACAGATAGATTACTGAGAATCATAGGTATCGCTAACGCAAATAAGCGCTGACGCGTACCCGCATGGCGCCAAGCATCCAGTAACATCGCATAAAAACTGTGCATCGTTAAATCACCCAAGTTACAGGAATCTGATCAATACAGCGCCTGATATAAACGACGGCGATATAGCGTGACCAATGGATGCTCAGTGCCTAATAATTCAAATACCTGCAGCAATGTTTTATGTGCAGCACCTTCAGCAAAGCTACGATTGCGAATAAACAACTTTAATAGATTATCTAATGCAGGCTCATAACTCTGACGCGCCAGTTGCTGAATACTCAACTGCAAAACAGCTTCATCATCCTCTGCATTTTTAGCTAAGCGAGTTTTCAAATCCGCTATATCAGGCAGATCTGTAGCTTGTCTTAAAAAAGCTAGCTGTGCACGTACCGCAGCTATAGCATGCTTTTGTTCGTCATCTTTGACAGAGTTCAATACTGCTTCTGCATCAGCTAAAGCGCCACGCTCAACTAAACAGCGAGCAAATAAAACCAATGCCGCAGGTTGTTGATCATCGCCTGAGAGCAACTCTTTTAATAAGGTTTCAGCTTGCGCAAATTCGCCCTGCTCAAATAACTCTTGCGCGCTCAGTAAGGGATCAACCGCAGGCTGAGCAGGTTCGGCAACATACTTACTCAATAAGGTTCGAATGTCTGCTTCGCTTTGTGCGCCAGTAAAGCCATCGACAGGTTTACCATCTTTAAATAACACAACGGTCGGTAAGCTCTTAATACCTAAACGCGCCACAATCTCTTGATCAATGTCACAGTCCACTTTTGCTAGCAATAACTCACCCTGATAGCCCGTAGTGATTTTTTCTAAAATAGGCAGCAAAACTTTACAAGGCGCGCACCATTGCGCCCAAAAATCGACTAATACAGGCTGATCAAAAGAGTTTTGTACCACGAGTTGCTCAAATTGCTCAGCACCAACCACATCAAATACTAAAGTATTGTCAGTCACGATATATCCTTTTTAAATCTCGAGAGAATGCAATCTTCTGTGCGGTTAGCGACGTACCGCACGATAAACCTTAAAGCCATTACGTTCAGCTAATACAGTACACGGGCCTAAATGCTGCTCAATCAATGGCGGATATTTTAAAAAGCTATTGGCAACAATACGTAACTCACCGCCGGGCTGCAGATGCTCAGCTGCCTGACGCAAGAGAGTTTCTGTGGTTTCGTACTGAGTATGCACACCTTGGTGAAAGGGAGGGTTACTGATGATGGCAGTCAGTTGTTTAGGCGCTGCATCAATGCCGTCTCCAGCAAGAGTCGTAGCTTCGAGTTGATTGGCCGCTAGAGTTAATTGACTGCTATGCACAGCAAAGGCATCAACATCCAATAAAGTCACTTGCGACTTTGGGTAGGTCTTTTGCAAAAACGAACCAACAACACCTGCACCACAGCCAAAGTCTAGATAATGCCCGGTAGGTAAATCATCCAAACACTCTAAAAGTAATTGCGTCCCTACATCCAAACGACCATGACTAAACACACCCGGCACACTGCACACTTGAATGGATTGCTCTGCAGCACTGACGCTAAATACTTTACTTAATGCATCCAAATCAGGCGCCTGTGGCTTTTGCTGCACTTCACAGCGCCATAACTGGCAATGCCGAGCACTATCAACTTTACTGGTGCGGCCAAAAGCTGCTAATTGTTTTGCTGCACGCTCGGCACCCGCACGTTTTTCACCGACTAAGAACAATAGACCACTGGGTATCTTAGCGGCCAACTCTTGCAGCAAATACTCGGTCAGCTCGCGTGACTTAGGTAAAAACAGCACTCCGGCACTGTATTCTGCACTTGGGGCTTGTGTGGAAAACACACATCGCTCAGGAAAACGCTGGATTAATTGCTGATACTCACCGGCATGCCAACTCCAGCCCTGTGCAGCAGGTAGTTCGGTAAGCAATTCGTCTGCAGGCAGTCCTGCAAGTAATACTTGACCAGAAAATAACTCAGCATTACGTAATAAAACTTGGCTTCGAGGATCCATAGCTACACACCTAAAAATATGTAGAGATTTTAGCAGTAAAGCTTAGTGTTATGCACAAAGGCGCATAGAGCATCTATATTGTTTACACCTAAGATCACTCAACATAAAAAA
>CALZAE010000136.1 GCA_945612235.1 uncultured Gammaproteobacteria bacterium
CGTGCTAATAACCAGTTACCTGTCTGCCCCATATAAGGCTTGGCTGTAGCTAAAAACGCGGCGCCCTGTTGGTCTACGGTTTGCCACAACTCCAGCAAACGCCCACCCACCATAGGCACATCAATTAACCACTCGGGCGCATCAGGTAAACCCGTCACCCGCAGGTTTTTAATCAGCTCAGTAGCATTACGAATATGATCAGCGATATTAAAGCCCAGCCACACCAAAGGCCCAGCCACAATCAGCACCCAGCCTGACGTCAACAAGCCTGCAGCTAAGGATGCATTACCCTTTAACGCCCGGGTTAAAAAGCGCATCACCGGCCAACTGGCAAACGCCAACACCGCGGCCCAAAACAAAGCAGTGACAAAAGGCGTGAGTACCCATAAACAGGCACCCAATAGCACCAGCAATAAAATTTGCGCGAGTAGGCGATCATTGCTAAACATGTTGTATATCCACTTAAATCCCTGCTTGATTAAGGCAAACGCTGGAGCACTAAACCTGGCTTATTATGGGGCGTTTCTAATTCAATCCTTGAAGCGCGTACCCCTTGGTCTGCCATGGCATCACGCCATTGCGCTGCCTGCTCACCAGCCATACTGACGCGCATAGTGCTATTTTGATTCAAGGCTCGTACCAACAACTTGGTCCAAACAGGATCGGGAGCATCGGTTAAACGCGATAGGTTCAACTGATTATCGGTACGCAACTGTCGAGCTAAAGTGGTTGCCGTTGGGCGTAAATTCTCGGGTAACTGCTCGGCTTGAAAATATTCTGCATGCAAAAAGCCGCGACCATTACCCCGCGTAATAGCATAGACCGCGATCAAGTTTGATTGTTCAGCACCGGCTAAACGAAAGAGAGCATAAGCCTGTCCATCATCCGGACCGTACAAGCGTGCGTTATTAAACACATGATTGGCCCATAAATTACTTGGGCCACACTCACGCGCCACGCACCAATACAGCATTTGTGCATCTTGGTTTTGCAACAACTCACGACTGGCAGCAAAAGCATCTAAGGCATCATGGGTTGGCGCCAACTGTACTGTTAGCTCCTCCATAGAGCCTCGAACCAATACCTCACCGCTGTAACGCATCGTGCCACTGATACGACGCACTGAGCCTTGTGGGTAGATTTTTTCCAGGCTAGCTTGCTGACTTTGCGTAATAACTTTAGCTTCATGCAATGACTCGAGCGCTAATAAATCATCGGCAAAATAATCCGCCGACACTCCCGCACTGGCAGCAATAAACACAGCCGCCAAAGTCGTTTTTAATATCCATCTGTGCATATTCATTTAACCAACATTGTTTGTGCTGTTTGTATGGAGTGCTCGTCTGCAGTAGCACGAACTGGCACTTGTAGTCCTTTTTGCACAGCTGGGCGTGCAGCTAAAGCTTGCATCCAGCGCTGTAAAGCGGGCAACTCATCTACACTGACACCTGCCCAATCATGCAACGCCACCCAAGGGTAAGTGGCAATATCGGCAATACTGTAGTCACCGGCTAAATACTCAACCTGCTCTAAACGATGATTGAGCACGGTATACAAGCGCCGGGTTTCTGTTTGATAACGGTTAATCGCTGAGGGGATTTTCTCCGGAAAATAACGATAAAACACATTCGCTTGGCCCTGCATCGGTCCTACGCCACCCATTTGAAACATCAACCACTGCAAAGCCACTGAGCGGTCCTTGGCATCAGCGGGCAACAACTGGCCAGTTTTCTCAGCCAAATAATATAAAATCGCACCCGACTCAAACACGGCAAAATCATCATTATCACGATCAACAATCGCTGGTATACGACCGTTGGGATTGATCCGCAAAAACTCTGGAGCCTTTTGCTCTTGCTGATCAAAGGATAAAACATGCGCTTGGTAAGGTAGCGCCAGCTCTTCTAAAGCAATGGATACTTTATGGCCATTGGGCGTGGCTGCAGTATATAAATCAATCATAAGTACTCCTGTGAATGACAGCTTTAGCGTAGTGCGTGACGCCGCTGGTGATCATTACGATGTGGTAAAAAACGCCTGTATTCGTTCAGCAACGGCTTGTGCGCCTTGCTCATCATCAAGGTGCAAGTGATGTCCGCCGGGTAAGCGTTGCACATCTAAAGTTAAAGTGCTGAGAAAAGCTTCAAATTCAGGTTGCGCCACTAAGACGCCCTGCTCGGCAACCACCAAACACACTGGGCACTGCATACCCTGCACAAAGGCGGCAGCGTGGGCGCGCGTTAAACGTAAAGGCGATGGCAATGTTAAACGTGAATCACTGTTCCAACTGTAACCACCGGCTACAGGGCTTAACCCTCGCTGAGCCAACAACTGACTGGCCAAATAACTGACGGGCATAAAACCACGCATCCGCACCTGTACTGCTTGTTCAACAGACTCGTATACGGTTTTCTTTTTCGCTGCCAAATCAATATGCGCCAGTAAAGCTTCACCTAGCTTGTGCGGTGACTGATCGGCTTCGCCGGTTTCTGGAACTATGCCATCAATTAAAGCCACCCGCGTAATGCGCTCAGGCACAGCCGCTGCGATCATCACACTGATAATGCCACCCAAGGAATGTCCAAGTAGCGAGAACTTCTCCCACCCTAGCTCTTGTGTGGCCATCAACGCATCGAGCGCATAGTCCCATAGCTGATAGCCCGCACCCGGTGCACGATGGCCTGAATGCCCATGCCCCGCCATATCAATGGCCACAATACGCAGACCTTGTAACTGCGGTGCCAGTAAATCAAAGGTCATCGCATTATCCAGCCAGCCGTGCAGCGCCAAAACAGGCTCACCATCTTCGGGCCCATACACGCGTGCGGCTAAATCAATATGCGGTAATTGAATTCGTATTTCTTGTGCTGTAGCTGTCACGCGTTATTCCTTAATCTATCAATACGGATGTCGAGCAATAGCAGCCTGTGATCAGCCTACATGCTGCACAGATTGCAACTGCATGGTACCCGCGCCAACAAAGTCACCTGCAAGGCAGGCAACACTGGCAGTATCCATCGGCACACTGTGCAAACGATCGGCATCAGTCAGCCATCCAGCTAAAGCACCTAATAAAGGTTGATGCCCAACAATTAATAATGTCTCCACTGAGTAGCCATCCAGCTTACGCGTAACGCTACGTACATCATCTTCTGGTGTCAGCCAAGGGACAATTTCAATAGTGTTCGCCAGCTCTAGTGTCGCACACAATAACTCGGCTGTTTGCCGCGCCCGTATATACGGACTACACAGCACTCGATCAAATGCGATACCACGCACATGCTCAGCTGTATCACGCACCTGCTGACGACCTCGCTCAGTGAGCTGTCGTTCAGCATCATGCAGCTGATAAGGCTGCGCCTCACCATGCCTTAACAACCACAATTTCATGGCTTAGGCTCGTCAGTAG
>CALZAE010000137.1 GCA_945612235.1 uncultured Gammaproteobacteria bacterium
CGTCGCGTGGTGCGTATGGCCAGTGAAGATATTGGCAATGCCGACCCACGCGCGCTGACCTTGTGTTTATCCGCCTGGGATGTGCAAGAGCGTTTAGGCAGTCCTGAAGGTGAGTTATCTGTCGCGCAAGCCATTACTTATTTAGCCTGTGCACCGAAAAGTAATGCCGTTTATAAGGCCTTTAAAGCAGCACGTCAGGATGCGCAAGAATTTGGTTCGCTGCCAGTGCCCATACATTTACGACTTGCACCGACCAAACTGATGAAAGAGTTAGGCTATGCGCAAGAGTACCGTTATGCGCATGACGAGCCAGATGCTTATGCTGCAGGTGAAGATTATTTTCCAGAAGAGTTAGAGCCTCGTCAGTACTACCAGCCGCCAGCGCGCGGTTTAGAAATTAAAATTGGCGAGAAACTTCAGCATCTGAAACGTTTAGATCAAGCCAGTGCGCAGCAGCGTAGAAGTTCGTAATGACAAACTTGGTAATGGTCGCGTTGGGTGGTGCGCTGGGCAGTGTGTTGCGTTATGCGGTTTCTTTGCTGATTGCACAAATTTTGCCGGCCTATCTGTACATTGCCACTCTTTTGGTTAATATCGTGGGCTGTTTTTTAATAGGCTGTGCTTTTGCTTGGTTTGTGTTGCGCCCCGATGTGCCAGATTTGACGCGTTTATTACTGATGAGCGGTTTTTTGGGCGGTTTTACCACCTATTCAACATTTTCACTGGATGCACTGCGCCTGCTCACTGATGGCCAGTCGCTGCAAGCTTTACTCTATATGGGCGTGACCTTGGTCGGTGGTTTATTGGCGACTTGGCTGGGCATGGCACTGATTAAATTTTCTCTGTAAGAACGGATATTTTTTATGCTTGATTCAAAATTGTTACGCAACAATCCCCAAGACATCGCTGCGCAGTTGGCACAGCGTGGTTTTGAACTTGATGTCGCTGCTTTAGAAGCTCTAGAGGCACAACGCAAAGAGGTGCAAACGCGCACCGAGCAGTTGCAGGCGGAGCGTAACAGTCGTTCGAAGTCGATTGGTCAAGCCAAAGGACGCGGTGAAGATATTGCGCCTTTATTAGCCCAAGTGGATCAGCTCGGTGGTGAGTTAGAAGCGGGTAAGCGCGAGTTGGAAGCTATCCAGGCGCAGCTTGATGCCATTGCGCTAAATATCCCGAACCTGCCGCACGAGTCAGTGCCGCAGGGTGCTAATGAAGATGAGAACGTGGAAGTACGCAGTTGGGGTACGCCACGCAGCTTTGATTTCCCCGTTCAGGACCATGTGCTGTTGGGCGAAAATATCAAGGGCTTGGATTTTGAAGCAGCAGCCAAGTTATCCGGTGCACGCTTTGCGGTGATGCGTGGTGGTATTGCGCGTCTACACCGTGCATTGGCGCAGTTTATGTTGGATCTGCATACTTCTGAGCATGGCTATCAAGAAATGTACACGCCCTATTTGGTGCAGGCTTCAGCATTGCAGGGCACCGGCCAGTTGCCTAAGTTCTCGGAAGATTTATTCCGTATTGAGCGTGAAGATCAAGCGCCGTTGTATTTGATCCCAACGGCTGAAGTGTCACTGACCAATACGGTCGCAGGTGAGATTTTGGATGTGGCGCATTTGCCGATCAAAATGGTGGCGCACAGCCCATGTTTCCGTAGTGAGGCCGGTGCTTCGGGCCGTGATACACGCGGTATGATCCGTCAGCATCAGTTTGATAAAGTTGAGTTGGTGCAGATTGTTGATCCAGCCACTTCGTACCAAGCGCTGGAAGAGTTGACCGGCCATGCCGAGAAAATTTTGCAAGCCTTGGAGTTGCCTTACCGTGTGATGGCGCTGTGTACCGGCGATATGGGTTTTGGCGCAAGCAAGACCTATGACTTAGAAGTGTGGGTGCCGAGTCAAGACAAGTATCGTGAGATTTCTTCATGCTCCAACTGCACGGATTTCCAAGCGCGTCGTATGCAAACGCGTTTCCGCAATCCTGAAAGCGGTAAAATTGAGTTGGTGCATACGCTCAATGGTTCAGGTTTAGCGGTGGGTCGCACGTTGGTGGCGGTGATTGAGAATAATCAGCAAGCCGATGGCAGTATTACTGTACCCGCGGTATTGCGTCCTTATATGGGTGGTCTTGAGGTGATTCGCTAAGTGATTTTGCGCAGTCACTGAGGCTATGCAGTACGAGCTTTTGACAGCGGCTTAATTTCGGTTAAGTCGCTGTTTTGCATTTAGAGCGTGTCGTTTTGTTTCAATGGGCATTTTGCATTAGCGCTGTGTTGCGCTGGCCAGTTGTTTTCCACTATTGATCAGGGGTTTGATGATGGATTGTTTGCCGTTATTTCATAAGCTGCGCGGGCGTGATGTGCTGCTGGTCGGTGGCGGCGAGATGGCGCTGCGCAAAGCGCGAGTGATTTTGGCTGCCGGTGCGGTCATGCGGGTGATTGCTCCAGTGATGAGTGCTGAGCTACAAAAACTCGTGACTGCGCAAGGCGGGCAGTGTCTGTTGCGAGCCTATGAAGGCAGCGATTTAGCCGGTTGTTGCTTGGTGTTAGCCACGACTGATCAGCCGGAAGTCAATGCCGCGATTGCCCAGCAAGCGCAGGCGATGGGTATTCCTGTGTATGCAGTGGGTGCGCCGGAGTTATCTACGGTGATGTTTCCGGCGATTGTTGATCGTTCGCCTTTGATTATTGCATTATCGACAGCGGGGCATGCGCCTGTCTTAGCGCGTTTAGTCCGAGCAAAAATTGAAACGCTTTTGCCTGCCAGTTATGGGCGTTTAGCTGGGCTGGCGGCGCGCTTTCGTGATCAGGTCAAAGCGCTCTTACCCAAAGTGCAGCCGCGCCGTATGTTTTGGGAGGATGTATTTCAGGGGCAAGTGGCGGAGCATATCTTTGCTGGTCGTGAGCAACAGGCCGAACAGTTATTGCTTGATAAAATAAGTGGTGCATCGAATCAAGTACGCGGTGAAGTGTATTTAGTCGGCGCAGGTCCGGGTGATCCGGATTTGCTCACCTTTAAAGCGCTACGTTTAATGCAGCAGGCGGATGTGGTGTTGTATGACCGCTTAGTGGCGCCGGCGATTCTTGATTTATGCCGTCGTGATGCAGACCGGATGTATGTGGGCAAGCAGATGTCGAACCATAGTGTGCCGCAGGATCAGATCAATCAAAAGCTGGTTGAGTTGGCCTTGCAGGGTAAGCGCGTGGTGCGCCTCAAGGGCGGTGATCCATTTGTCTTTGGCCGTGGCGGTGAGGAAATTGCCGAGTTGGCAGCCAAGCAGATTCCTTTTCAGGTGGTACCGGGGATTACCGCAGCGTCGGGGTGTTCGGCCTATGCGGGGATTCCATTAACCCATCGCGATTATGCGCAGTCGGTGCGTTTTGTCACTGGGCATGCG
>CALZAE010000138.1 GCA_945612235.1 uncultured Gammaproteobacteria bacterium
CCCTTACTCACCATGGAGCGTTACTTATGGCCCTTAGCAAAGATCAACTGATCAACGAACTCGCAGAATCAACTGATTCAACTAAAATTCATATCCGTGATGTACTTGATCAGCTGAGTTCAGTTGTCAATGATGCTCTGGATAACGATGGCGAAATCACTTTGCCAGGTATCGGTAAGCTTAAAGTCACAGAGCGTCCAGCACGTACTGGCCGCAACCCGCAAACGGGTGCTGCTATTCAAATCGCTGCTAAAAAAGTAATCAAGCTGGTTCCAGCTAAAGCATTGGTTGATAGCATCAACAGCTAAGCTGCTTGATCGCCATCAGCGACATAAAAAAGGGGAAGCAATCACTGCTTCCCCTTTTTTATACACACACTGCCAGCAATTAAGCTGTTGCTACTGGGTTGTCTGGGTACCAAACATCCAACAGTGGACTCACTTCGAACGAACTCAGCTCTGGACGTGCTTTCAACCATGCTTCTACAGTCGCACGCTGCTCTTCAGTCACAGAACCACGCTTGCCTGAGCACACAACAGCGAACTCTTCGCCACCGATTAGCGCCATACCGTTACCTTCAATACCCTCAACAACTAGGTCAGCAAAGAATGCTTCAACCGCTGCATCGTCAGTACTTTCTGGGTAGCTCAATTGCAATTCAAAACCTAACTCTTGAAACTCATCAACACATAATTTTTTGCGTAAACGACGCGAACGATTTGTAGCCATGGTGCACCTCCAATAATAGGGGTCGAATATTACCAGCTTTGCCGGCTAAAAACGCCCTCGTTAAACAAATAAGCCCTCTGCACTGCTTTCATTGGTGCGAATAGCGCATAATAGCTAGCGTTTTGTTATTTACTGGCCGTACTTAAAAGGTTTTTATTGTGCTCATATCATTTTTACGTCAGCTGCGCGCGCAGCATTTTCCATTAAAGTTGTTAAACAGTCCTCTTATAACTGCGCGCCAGAGCCTCTGCACTTTATGCTTAGCCACGTTTTTTACCAGCACAACAGCGCTGGCTCTACCATCCTCTAATGTAGATAAAGCCCTTAAAGCTAATAAAATCAACAGCGAAGCTTTATCCGCAGTGACCATTCCTTTGGGCAGTCATGGCAAAAGCGCTTATATGAATGCGGACGTGTTGATCAACCCTGCATCCACCATGAAACTGGTGACCACTTACGCTGCCCTTGAACTACTCGGTCCAACATTCCAGTGGAAAACAGAGTTTTTTACCGACGGTACAGTGCAAGACGGCATACTTAACGGCAACCTGTACCTCAAAGGCGGTGGTGATCCTAAGTTGAATATGGAGCGCCTTTGGTTACTCTTGCGTGACTTGCGCGCAAATGGCGTACGCCATATTTCAGGTGACTTAATTCTTGACCGCAACCACTTTGCGCCACCGCCTGTGACTTTGTTTGACGATGACAAAAACGATCAAAACAAACCCTTTCTGGTTGAACCTGACTCTTTGCTGATCAACTTTAAGTCCCAGCGTTTAATTGTTCGCGGTGAAAACAGCGGCGTACACATTGTGATGGAGCCTCCAATTGGCAGCATTGAGATTATCAACAACGTTAAGTTGCAAGCCAATAAAGACTGTAATAACCCCAATATCAGATACCTGCCACACGATGATGGGCACACCCTAACTCTCACCGTTAGCGGTGATATTGCCTCAGGCTGCAGCAGTCAACACTACCTTGCACTGCTGGATCATGCACGCTACTCAGCCGGCGTAGTACGCAGCATCTGGCAAGAGATGGGTGGCACTATTTTAGGTAACGATATGTTAGGCGCCACACCTAAGCAAGCACGCTTACTGGTACGCGCTTACTCACCGGATCTGGTTGAAATCATTCGGGACATCAACAAATACAGTAACAACACTATGGCTAAACAACTGTTTTTATCCATTGGTGCACGTTTTCGTAACTCCACCGACAGTGATGATGCAGCCGCCGCGCGTCGTGTCATCAACAATTTATTTAAGCGTAAAAATATTCATACCAATGGTTTAGTGGTTGAAAACGGTTCTGGCCTCTCCCGTACCGAGCGCATCACTGCGCGTCAATTGGGTCAAATGCTCGAGGCCGCCTGGAAAGGTCCCTACGCTGCTGAGTTTATCTCCTCACTGCCCATCGTCGCGATGGACGGCACTATGCGTCGGCGCCTGCGCAACAGTCAACTGGTCGGCCAAGCCCATATTAAAACCGGCACGCTGAAAAACGTACGTGCGATTGCGGGTTACAGCCGCGATGTGAACGGCGATGCTTGGGCAGTAGTGGCCATTGTCAATCATGCTCAGCCCTGGGGTGCGGCATCCATTCTCGACCAAGTTCTGCTAGACCTGTACAGCCAGCCTAAGCGCACACCCACACCTCTTCAACGCTAAGCTAGAATGCAACTCTGGCGTGGACTCATTCACGCCAGTCTGAGCTCACCACCTGCGCACCCTTATTCTGCACTACTGCACCAACCTAGTATCGCGCGATTTACACAGCAATATTCTGTCTGACAATCCACACCTTTTTAGACCGCCTGCCATTTTTTATTCATATCCAGACCAAAACTCTCGCACAACTCCTTTTTAGGCATTACAGAGTATTGGCTCTCACAAAAAACCTTGTTAACGTTGCGCCAATTTTCATACATTGGAGAATAATAACAATGCGACTTGCCTTTTTACCCTGTGCGCTAGCCATCAGCGTTTCTTTAATCAGTGCATCAGTTTTTGCCAACGGCTTATCCCTAAACGAACAAAGCGCCAGCGGTGCCGGTACTGCTTATGCAGGCCGCGCCTCATCCGCTTTAGACGCCAGTACTATTTTTGGTAACCCTGCCGGACTGTCTAAACTGCAAGGCAAGCAAATCAGTGGCGGTTTTGCCGTCGTTAAAGCCAATGTTGATATCAGCCACACCGATAGCAATGCCTCAGGCACCAATAAAGGCGATATGGTCCCGTTAGCCAACGTACCCTTTGCCTTCTTCTCCACTGAACTGAACGAGGACTGGAGCTTTGGCTTAGGCATGTATGTGCCCTTTGGCTTAATCAGCGACTATGAAAAAAGCTTCCAAGGCGCACATCAAGGCCTATACAGCAAAGTTGCCGTGATGACTGTGCAGCCCACCTTAAGTTATAAAATCAACGAGCGTGTGGCTGTGGGCTTTGGTCCAACCATTAACCGTATTGATGGCAAGTTGACGAACACTTTGCTTACAAGTCGAGACCCTAGGTTCGACAACGATACCCTAATCAATATCAAAGGTGACGACACTGCATTTGGCTACAATATTGGTTTAATGATCGATCTGGATCAAGACACCACCTGGGGGATCACCTACCACTC
>CALZAE010000139.1 GCA_945612235.1 uncultured Gammaproteobacteria bacterium
TTTGAAGAGTGGCGTCACGCACTACCAGAGCTGGTTGAACGCAGCGCCGAATAACTTAAACTTCTGTTACAAAGCAAAAACCCCAACTATGATGCTGGGGTTTGAGTGAAGCCTGTTTCTAGATAGGCTTTCTAGGTGACGTCGCTATAAGGGTTTTCGACCACTGATTACACGCAGCAACACTATCACTACGGCAATCACTAATAACAGGTGAATAAAGCCGCCGATGGTAACTGATGAGACCAGACCCAGAACCCATAAGACGATCAGTATCATTGCAATTGTATATAGCATAATTCGTATCCTTCATTATTGTTTGAGTGACACTAGCAATATTATTGAGCCTGATACTGCCCTTTGGTTCAGCTTAAATTGCTCGCATTTAGTTTAAGCCTCTTGCAGCAAACCTGACCCAGCCTAAAATAATTGTACGCAATAGCTGATGCAGCAGCATCTATCGGCAATCTAACACGGCACATCATCTTTACTCACATCTTTTTCTGCAGAGATCTCTTGCGCCTGCTGACGCTCTTGAGCAGTGGCAGTCCGCCATGCGCATCAAGACTCAGTGTTGATGCGCATGCTGTGATTACTCGCTATAAACTGGATAATCAATATAGCCTTGTGCCGTACCACCATACATAGTGGCCGGATCAACAAGGTTAAGCGGCCAGCCATTAGCAATGCGCTGGGGTAAGTCCGGATTGGCAATAAAGGGACGACCAAAGGCAATTAAATCACCTAATCCAGCGTCTAAGGTTTTCACCCCACGTTCAGCGGTGTAACGACCCGCATAAATAATACGACCACTAAAAGTGCGGCGTACTGCGCTGCGAAAATCGGCGGGCAATTCAGGTGCATTATCCCAGTCCGCTTCGGCAACCGATAAATATGCAATTCCGATATCCTCAAGTACTTGCACCGCCTCAAGATAAGTTGTGTGTGGGTCATCTTCCAATAATCCCATATACACACGGTCTTCTGTGGTACTCGCAAATAAAGGTGCAAAGCGCACACCGACACAATCAGCCCCCACCACCGCGGCCACCGCAGTCACCACTTCACGCAAAAAGCGCAAACGATTGTGCAACGAACCACCGTATTCATCATCGCGCTGGTTCGTGTGCTGCGAGATAAATTGATTGACCAAATAACCATTGGCGCAATGAATTTCAACCCCATCAAAACCAGCAGCCAAGGCATTACGTGCCGCCTGTGCATACAACTGCACTAACTCTTTGACTTCTGCTGTGCTTAAGGCACGTGGCGGCGAAGGCTCAGCTAAAGCGCCTGCTCCTGGCCCTGTCTCAATAAACACCTTAACGTTATCAGCAGCAATCGCTGAAGGCGCAATAGGTGCGGCACCGTTGGGCTGCAGTGAGGTATGTGACACTCGGCCGACATGCCACAGCTGTGCAAAAATAATGTTACCTTCGCGATGCACAGCATCTGTTACTTTACGCCAGCCTTGGATCTGCTCCTGCGTATAGATACCCGGCGTCCACGCATAACCCTGCCCGCGCGGCTCGATTTGTGTGCCTTCGCTGATCATAAATCCCGCACCTGCACGCTGCTGATAGTAGGTAGCCATCAACTCATTAGCGATATTACCCGGCTGGGTACTGCGTGAGCGTGTCAACGGCGGTAATACCACTCGATTTTTCAGGATATGGCGGCCCAATTTGAGCGGCTGAAATAAGCTCTCTGTTTTCATTTTCAGTTTCCTAAGCAAGTGATATGACGCCAGCGCATCGAATAAAAAATAGACCGGTCGCCTAGCAAAATAAGTAAATTTTTTATGACATAACACCAAGCTAACAAGGTCACGTGCCGCTGATGCACAACACACTTATATGCCATTGTGCTGTGTTTGTGGGCGCACTATATACAAAATTAGACCAGTCGTCTATACGGAATATAAAGATCTAGTCCTCACGCTAAAACCACTCAGGCGTTAAAAGAAAATCTATCTATTAAGCAGGAAGAAATGAGGTGTAAATACCTATCTAGTATGCAGTGCTAGCTGACAGCCACAGCATACTAAAGGCGTGCAATTACTTTTCCAGCAAAGCCTGAGTCGTCAGCATTGCGCTTTCTAGCGGGTGATTGTTCATATGCAACTTGCTTAATAAACTGGCGCCAAGCCACAACTGATACAGCGCAGTCGCTGTTTGCTCAGCATGACTTACAGGCAAAGAACCATCCTGCTGCCCTTGCGTAATACACTGGGTTAAGCGCTCAATCACCTGATCAGTACCGTCTCGCAAGGCGATACGCATGGTTTCTGACAGGTCGGCAACCTCAGCACTGAGCTTCACAGCTAGACAGGTTTGCGCATCACAAGGCTCACAGTAGCTTTCTAACCATTTTTGCCAATACCCCATCAATTGCTCGCGAGCCGGTTCATCGGTTGCAAAGCGCTGATCCATATCAACTAGATAATTTTGAAAGTACTCTTCTAGCAACGACTGTCCAAATTGCTCTTTGGATTTGAAGTAGTGATAAAACGACCCCTTAGGTACACCGGCTGCCTGCAGCATTTCATTCAGGCCCACACCAGTAAATCCCTTGACCACCATCATGCGATGGCCGGTGTCAAGTAACTGTTGACGAGTATCAGCGTAATTTTGTTTCATCGAAATCAGGCACCAAAAGCAGACTGCCAAAAGGCAAAAAATTAAGATGTAGTGTACCAAGTCTTGACCCAATACGCGCAACGCTCTCGCCTATCTAGGCGTGCTTGCTGCTCGTGCCAAAACAACACCTTAATATGTTAACCAGCTAGGCACGCTTAAGTGCTGCACCCAACCGCTGTACCGAGTCTGTGTTTTATCGCTCTCAATAAATAATAGACTGGTCGCATATACACAATATACCATGCCATACTCAGTCCAGCAGAGAAACAACAGCGCCTATACTCAATACAACTTCCTCATGAATATAATAACTCGGCGTTATCGCCCACAAGGAATTCACGACCATGATCAAACTTCATCACCTGCAGGCTTCACGTTCAATCCGCATCCTTTGGTTACTGGAAGAAATCGGCCAACCCTATGAACTGATCAGCTACCAGCGCGATGCTAAAACCCACTTAGCGCCCGCATCACTCAAAGCTATTCACCCTTTGGGCAAATCTCCAGTGCTCGAATTGGATGGCAAAGTTATCGCTGAGTCAGGCGCAATTGTCGAATTACTGATTAAAAAGTTTGCGCCACACCTAGCGCCTAATGAGCAATCAGCAGAATATAGTGATTACTTGCAATGGATTCACTTTGCCGAAAGCTCAGCCATGCTGCCGTTTTTATTGAAGGTATTTAATCAATATGAAACCC
>CALZAE010000140.1 GCA_945612235.1 uncultured Gammaproteobacteria bacterium
ACGGCTAAACCACCTTCGTGGGAATAGGCGTGCTCAACACTGCGGATGCAGCCTTTTTCACGGTCTAAATCCAGCGTCGGCCAGCGCGTGGCTTGGCTAAAGGCAGTCTGCGTTGGAATACCTGCAGGACCCGCTTTAAAGAAGGTATGCACGGCTTCATCGTCAGTCTGGGTGATATCCCACTTGGCAATGGCCTCGGCCATCGACTTACTGTGCACGGTTGGCAGATCAGTGTGTAAGAAACCGCCACGCGCCAATGAGCCTAAAATACTGAAGATACCACCCGCGCGGTGCACATCTTCCATATGATAATCTTTGATATTCGGCGCGACTTTACACAGCTCAGGTACCTTGCGTGATAAGCGGTCGATATCCAGCAAGTCAAAGTCCATTTCCGCTTCTTGCGCGGCAGCGAGCAAGTGCAAAATAGTATTGCTGGAGCCGCCCATGGCAATGTCCAAAGTCATCGCATTTTCAAAGGCTTTGAAGTTGGCAATGTTACGTGGCAGTGCGGATTCGTCGTTTTCTTTGTAGTAACGACGGCACAGGTCAACAATGGTGCGACCGGCTTCTAGGAATAATTCTTCACGGTCGGCGTGGGTGGCTAGCACAGTACCGTTACCCGGTAAGCCTAAACCCAGTGCTTCCACCAAGCAGTTCATGGAGTTGGCGGTAAACATACCTGAGCATGAGCCACAGGTTGGGCACGCACTGCGCTCGTATTCAGCTACTTTTTCGTCAGAAGCGCTGTCATCCGCCGCAATCACCATGGCATCGACGAGGTCGAGACCGTGGCTGGCGAGTTTGGTTTTACCGGCTTCCATTGGGCCGCCTGAGACAAAGATCACTGGAATATTCAGGCGCAAAGCGGCCATCAACATACCGGGGGTGATTTTATCGCAGTTGGAAATACACACTAAGGCATCGGCGCAGTGGGCATTGGCCATATATTCTACGGAGTCAGCAATGATTTCACGACTCGGTAGCGAATACAGCATACCGTCGTGACCCATAGCGATACCGTCATCCACGGCAATGGTATTAAATTCTTTAGCCACACCACCGGCACGCTCAATTTCACGCGCTACCAGTTGACCCATATCTTTGAGGTGCACGTGACCTGGAACGAATTGGGTAAAGGAGTTAGCAACAGCAATAATCGGCTTATGGAAATCCGCGTCGGTCATACCGGTTGCGCGCCACAGGGCACGAGCACCCGCCATATTGCGGCCGAA
This sequence comes from uncultured Gammaproteobacteria bacterium, assembly GCA_945612235.1. Lineage (GTDB taxonomy): Bacteria > Pseudomonadota > Gammaproteobacteria > Pseudomonadales > Pseudomonadaceae > Denitrificimonas. Next base: position 1,236 of record CALZAE010000140.1, read on the forward strand.
GGTTGAGGTTTTCGAACGATAATCAGGCATCAGAACTTCCTGCAAAAATAAAATAAGGGCGATAAGTGCATCTGCAACTGTTGCGGCGGGGGTGACCCTGCGATCGGCAAAGCATACTTAAGCTCGCCGAGGGTAGTGACGAGAATTCTTAAGATTCTACGCTGCCCAGTGCATGACGGCAAAGGGCAGCGTTGTTTGCTCTAGTTAAGCGCAGGCTCAGCTATTAGGCAAGATGCGACACACGGTGTATTTCAGATGACGGGTTTCTGCAATTGCTGGATGCATCGGATGATCAGCGCTTTGTCCGCTTTGTTCAAGAATCTGAATATTACGATCGAGGTGACGTGCTGCTGCCAATAAAGTGCTGTGCATGCTGTCTTCGCTGAAAAACGGCGAGCGTGATGAGCAGATTAAAATGCCATCACGGCTGAGCAAGCGGATGCAATGCTCGTACAGTTTACGGTAGCCAGCTTCACCGGTTTTTTGATCTTTTTTGCGCTTAATAAAGGCCGGTGGATCAACAATAATCACATCAAAGCGCTCTTCATCGCTTTTCAGTGCCTGCAAGGTTTCCAGTACATCACCTTCGGCGCAGAGCAGTGTTTCGCCAATATCATTGAGTTCGGCATTTGTTTCTAAAGCATCGAGCGCCTGTGCGGATGCATCGGCACAAAGCACTTCGCTGGCACCGGCTAACGCTGCCGGAATCGCCCAGCTACCGACATCGCTATACACCGACAGCACGCGCTTGTCCGTGCAATAGACTGCGGCTTGTAAACGGTTAAAGCGTTGGTCGTAATTCCAGCCCAGAGCTTTTTTCTGCAGCAAGGGTGCATTGTAGACCAAGTCGTTTTCCAGCAACTGCACCCATTCTGGCACTTCACCAAAGGCCACTTCTAAGTAACGTTCTAAACCTTCAGCATCGCGGGTATTGGCATCATTGCGCCAGAGTACGCCGCTTGGTTTGCACACTTGCAGTAGGGCTTCGAGAATAATCTCTTTATGCGGCTCCATACAGGCAGCAGTGATTTGCACTACAAGAATATCGCCAAAACGATCAACTTCCAGACCCGGTAATAAATCACCTTCGCCATGTACTAAACGATAAAACGGCGCACTAAACAGGCGCTCGCGCAATGACAGGGCAATATTTAAGCGGTGCACTAGCAAGGATTTATCCAGACGATGCTCGACATCCCGTGAGACTAAGCGTGCACACACTAAAGTTTGTGGGCTCATCACCACAATGCCCAGTTGCTTGCCTGAGGCGTTTTCGACAATGGCTTGGTCGCCCACTTTAAACGCGTTTAACGGTGATAGTTTGGTATCGATTTCGTTGCTATAGACCCACAAATGGCCGCTGCGTAAACGACGATCGGAGTTGGATTTTAAGCGTAAAGAAGGCAGTGACATGGAGTTCTCCAAATAAACAATGCGCAGAGTATAACGATTGTCTAGGGCGCTGGTCTGCTTTTCGCAGTAGGATATGGCGCCTGATCACCAGTTGCCGCCGCGTGTTGAGTGCTAGAGGCGCAACCCTATGGTTTGAATAATAATGTAGGAGGTCGTTGGCATGCTTAAAGTGGTTAAATCGCGTCCAAAATTGTCGTTATTAACGGCTGCTTGCATAGCTTTGGTTGTTGGGCTCATGCACTATTTCCATTGGGATGATCGCTTGCTGTTTTTGTGGCAAGAGCATCAAACCAGTACGCAGCAGCAAGCCGATAGTATTTGGCTGCCAGGCTATCGTGCAGTGATTGAGGCCAAGCCTTTGGCTGGACTCGAAAAATCTGAAACCTCGGGGCTGAGTTGGAGCCCGCTGAGTAATACGCTCTTTACTGTGACCGGCAGAATACCGAAATTGGTGGAGTTGTCCTTAGAAGGTGAAGTGCTGCGAGTGGTTGAGTTGCGCGGTTTTTCTGACCCAGAAGGGGTGGAAGTGTTGAGTGACGGTCGTATTGCCATTATTGATGAGCGCGCAGCGACATTGACTGCATTTTACTTGCCGCTGGATGC
>CALZAE010000141.1 GCA_945612235.1 uncultured Gammaproteobacteria bacterium
TATCTGTCTTTCTGACGCAAGGCCACACCATGACTCGCAGCAGTTGCACCAGTCACCTCCTGACTCCTTTGCTGGGCGGCTTAACTTTAAGCTGCCTCACTTTGACGGCAACGGCGCAAGAGATCAGCGCTAAGAAGGCCGTCGCTATGCAACTGCCTGAAGCGGTAGTGATTGGCCAGCTCGATACACCCGATATCAAGATGCTCGACCAACTGGATATGCGCCGTGGCCTGCGCAATGATTTAGCTGAAGCGCTAACCATGGTGCCATCGGTGCGCGTGGTTGATACCGCCAGTTCCAGTTTGCAGCAAGGCGACCTCAAGCCAGCAGAATTTTCCATTCGTGGTGCGGCTGCCTACCAGAATAAAATCATGTTGGATGGCGCTAGCATCGACAATATGCTCGATCCTGCGAACAGAGAAAACGAGTCAAACTACACCAGCGTCGCGGGCCACTCACAAAGCGTGTTTATTGATCCGCGCTTTGTTAAAGAGTTGCAAGTGATTGATGTAAACGCTTCAGCAACTGAAGGCGGTTTTACTGGTGGTATCGTGAAAGCTGAGACGCAGTCTTATAACGGGCGCAATACCTTTGAGATCAGTCAGCGACGCACACAAGATAGCTGGACGCAGTTTCATGTGGATAAGAAGCAAGAAGCTGAGTTTGGTGATGGTGCTGCACAATTACCAACAGGCTTACCAGGCGAGTTTCAGCCCAATTTTAAAAAGTCTGAAACTGCACTGTCAGGCTCGACACGTTTTGGTGATCTAGGTGTATTTGCTGGCTACAGTGAAAAACAGGCCAAAATCAAACAGAAACAGTTAGTTAAATTGGATCTTGATCAGTTTTTTGCAATCGGCAAGCTGTATAAGCCAGGAGAAGAAAAGTCTCTTGATCGTCACTCCCGTTTTGCTGTGGTGCGTGCCGACCTACTCGAGCGTGAATATGATCTGAACGCGTCCTTGGCTTACAGCAATTACAGCGAAGACAGTTTTATTATTAACTATCTAGACTCTGATTTTGCCGGCAAGCATAACGGCCTGAATCTCAGTGTGAACTTTGGCCAAATGCTCGGCCAGACCAAGATAGATTTAAACGTTAATGCAGGGATCAGTGCGGATGAGCGCAAGTTTAAAAATCATACTCTAGATCAGTATCTGTACGCATCACTTTTTGGTGAAGGCGTCATTGGCGGTTATGGTGAGCTTGCTAACAATCAAGGCAACATGGGGGCAACACTGGGTTTCACCACACCTGTTAATCAACAAATAAAGGTTAAGTATGGCGGTGAGTTTAAGTGGTCCGCTTATGAGCAAGATCGAGCCAGTGACTTTACTTATAATGAATACATATTAGATTTTACCCAGCCTTTACCACCGCCCTCCGCTATGGGCACTTGGCAACCTGAAGATCATTTCTTTAGTACACAAACTGTCTATGGCAAAGGCAAGATCAAGTTTACCAGCCTCAATCTTGCCTCTTACGCTGAACTAGAAGGTGATCACGATCGTTTCTTTTGGCGCAGCGGTTTACGTCTTGAGCGTGACGGCTGGTTGAAAAACACTAACTGGGCTCCGCGCTTTTTGGCCGGTGTGTATTTGGATGACAATAAAGCCTATCAAATCAGAGTTGGGGCTAACCGTTACTACGGTAAATCATTTTTAGCTTATCGCTTACGTGAAAAAGAACGTCGCTATATCACTAAACGTACACGTAAAAACCCTAGCGCTGACTGGAAGGTGACCGATCTCAATCAAGAGTGGCAGTTCAACGACCTTGATACACCCTACGACGACGAATACAGCATTGGCATGTTTGGTCCTGCTTTATCTGGGCAAGCCGGTCTACAGGCTGTACAACGTCGTGGCCGTAAGCAGATTCGCACTAAACTCGATAAAACCACTAAAATCAGCTCATTTGAAAACTCAGGTGCCAGTGATACTTACCAAGTCGATCTATTTTGGCGTTCACAAACATTACCTTTTGCTGGCATGGATTGGACCATCAACTCTGCTTTAGCCTGGATGGATAAGAAGACCGATAGCCGCATTACAGATACCAATAACGGCTATACCTCGAATCAAGACCCGAAAAAACAAGTCATCTACAAAGGGAAAGTGATTGACCTCTATGACTTACCCGCTGGGGATTTCGCCACACCTATTACCGCTAACTTCGACTTAATCACCCAGGCTTTTAACGACCGTTTGTTTGTGCGTAACTCTCTGTCCTTGACCAATGGCTACCGTTATATCAAACCACTGGGCAAAAAAACCCTAGCAGGCTCGAAGGAGAAGCTCGACAGCTATGATATTGAGCGACAAGGTTCCACTGCACGCTGGGATATGAGTGTTGAGTATCAGTTATTGGCCGGTCCCAGTTCGCCTTATATACGTACCGACTTGATCAACGTGCTGGATAGCAAAAACGTGATCAGCGCTGAAGGTGAAACCCAACTGTTTGGCGTGGGCCGCCAGTATTGGTTGGAATTGGGCTACCGTTTCTAAATTTCACCGGAGGGCAATTTAGATTGAGGATGGAGATGATCTACCCTCAATCTAAGTGCCAACTGCAGCGGCAACTAATCGGCATACTGCTGTGCTTGCTCACGCACAATAGTCGCCATCCAGTCGCGCAAACGTGCTGGACCCAACACTTGCAAACCTGCACCTTGGCTCAACAACCAGCGCCGCAATTGCATGCTATCGAGCACCTGTGCCTTCAGTTGATAGCCGTCTGCATGCTGCGGATCCCTGGTGAGTGTTTGCTGCTCGGCCAACGGGGTTTCCTCCAAATGTGCAGCCAACCATGGCGTCACCCGTAAGCGTAGATCAAGATACTGCTGATCGGGCAACAGCAACTGCATCACCCCACTCTGCAAATAGTCATCGATATTAAACTCCGGAAACGCCCGCACCGGCTCATCGAGTAACTGCACATCTTGGTAACGGTGCAAGGCGGTAATGCGTACGTCATCAAATTCATAAAAGCGACAAATCAAATACAGCGTATGCCCTTGCTGCACCAAGCCATAGGGGTGAATCACGCGGTCAGATTTGCCTTTATAAGTGGCGCTGAATTGGCGATTCTCTAGCACAGCTTCATAAATCAGACCCACAGCCTCGGCATCCACTTGCGGCGCTTGCAAAAA
>CALZAE010000142.1 GCA_945612235.1 uncultured Gammaproteobacteria bacterium
GCTAACGTCGCTTTCGGTATTCCACCGGTCTTGTCGTTCTTATTTGGCTTGGCGGTGATGTTTATGGCGGTGCATTTCCTCAATAAAGATGAGGCTGTGCTCGAATACATCCGCAAAATCGAGTTTGATACTTTGCTGTTTTTCTTAGGCGTGTTGCTGTTAGTCGGCATGCTCAAAGAGCTGCATGTGCTGGAACACTTCCCCACGTTGTACGAAAAACTACCGATTGTCGTAGCTAACTATTCAGTGGGTTTATTCTCAGCACTGATTGATAACGTGCCTTTAACCGCCGCCTTGCTTAAATCCGGAATTGAGATGAGTGAAGGCCAATGGCTGACCTTGACCTATTCTGTCGGTGTCGGCGGTTCCTTGCTAGCGATTGGTTCGGCGGCAGGTGTGGTGGCGATGAGTAAGATCTCTGCGCTCACATTTATGGCTTACTTGCGTTATTTTGGCTATTTGCTGTTGGCTTACACCGTAGGTTTCCTTGGTGTGTTTGCGGTGAGCTATTTGATTTAATCAATTTGCAGCGCAACAATTAAAACTGTTAAAAATGCCGGTCAGCTTAGCTGATTGGCATTTTTTTAGGCTGGGTTAGAAAACACAGTTTTGTGAAGAATTGTTAAGTCGCTATTTAGCGCTAGGCATTTGCTCGACGAATTAATAGACTCTTGAGTACAAAAATGCAGTGAGCCTGACATCGCTTGCTGAATAATAAGACGGAGAGTTTTTATGAGTGACACGAGCCAAGCTGCGCAAGCAGTGACTTTACAGGCTGCCGATGGCTATCCAATCAGTGCATATTTATATGCTACGTGCGCAGAGACTGTTAAAGGTCAGCTGCTGATAGCTGGCGCAACAGGCGTTGGTCAACAGTTCTATCGACGTTTTGCCGAGTACGCCAGCGCTCAAGGTTTTAACGTATTGACCTTGGATTATCGCGGCACCGGTCAGTCCGCGCCTAAGCAGCTTAAAGGTTTCCAAATGGCCTTTGAAGATTGGGGGCAGTTGGATCTAGCTGCTGCGGTCGACTATATGCATCGTGATGATTTGCCGTTGTTTTTAGTCGGACACTCGTATGGCGGTCATGCCTTGGGTTTGTTACCCAACCATGAGAAAGTCAGTCGCTGCTATACCGTCGGTACAGGTGCAGGCTGGCATGGTTGGATGCCGTTGCCGGAGCGCTTAAAAGTCCAGTTTATGTGGAATGTCGTCTTTCCTGTCTTTGTGGCTTGGAAAGGCTATTTGCCATGGAAAATGCTCGGAATGGGTGAAGATATGCCCATCGATGTTTATCGGTCTTGGAAACGCTGGTGTGGCATGCCACATTATTTTTTTGATGACCCGCTGGTGCGTGAAAGTAAAAAACTACAGTTTGCGCAGATATCCACACCGATTACTGCCGCGGTTGCTTTGGATGATCTCTGGGCACTGCCGGTCTCGCGTGATGCTTTTATGCAGTATTACAGCGCTGCAGAGGTGACTCACCGAGATCTTGACCCACAAGCCTATAACTTGAAGTTTGGTGCGATTGGCCACATGGGGTATTTCCGTCCGCTGGCGCAGCCGTTATGGGATGAGATTTTGGCCTGGTTTGCCGAGCCGCTCACTGCTAAATAAGTAGTTATTTTCTTAGCTATTTCTCTCTCTGTGTTAAATATCAGTGATTGCTTGATGCGCAAATCAAGCAATCACTGATCATCTGTTTTTAACTTAAATACCTTAAAAGGTTCACACTGGAGACTTTGCCACTTAAGCTGTGCAACGTTTTGTTGTGCCTAGCGGCCTGCTGCCCGGTTACTAATGGGTTATGAGGAAGGCATTTTATAGGTATAGCGGTTAAATGATCAGCGCGGAGTCTTTATGAGTGATGGTTTTGTTATCGTTTTAAACAGTTATTACACTTTAATTGCGGCCACTGTTGTCTTGCTGGTGGGACGAGTCTTGGTCCAGCGCGTGCGAGTGCTCAATAATTTCAATATTCCAGAGCCCGTAGTTGGCGGTTTGATTGCAGCGTTATTGGTGCTGGCCTTGCATCAGTTCAATGGCTTTTCGATAAAAATCGAAAAAGGCCTGCAAGATGGCTTTATGTTGATGTTTTTTGCTTCGATTGGTTTAAGTGCTGATTTCAGTCGATTAAAAGCCGGTGGCTTGCCGTTAGTGCTGTTCACCACAATCGTCGCTGGTTTTATTGTGGTGCAAAACGTGGTGGGGATTAGTCTTGCCTCGCTCTTGGGCTTGGAGCCTTTGACCGGACTGATTACTGGCTCGATCACTTTAGTGGGTGGTCACGGTACTGCTGCGGGTTGGGGGCAAATCTTTGAAACCGACTTTGGTATTGAAGGTGCGGTTGCTTTAGGTATGGCCTGCGCTACTTTTGGTTTGGTCTGTGGTGGTCTCATTGGTGGTCCGGTGGCACGGCGTTTAATGAAAAAAGTTCAGTTGCCAAGCGAAGGCACGAACACAGGTCCTCGCGTTGCTTTTGAACAACCTCAGCAGATGCGTTTTATTACTGCGGACAGTGCGATTGAAACCTTAGCCTTGTTTGCCGTGTGTTTAGCCAGCGCTTCTTATCTATCGAGTTTTATGGCGGAGCACTTTAGCGAATCGAACTTTGTGATTCCGACCTTTGTTTGGGCTTTGGGCTCGGGCGTGGTTGTGCGTAATGTGTTGTGTAGTCTTTTTAAAGTGAATGTTTTTGATCGCTGTGTGGATGTGTTCGGTAATGTGTCTTTGTCACTGTTTTTAGCGATGGCTCTGCTGAGTTTAGAGTTGTGGGTGATTAAAGATTTAGCGATACCTTTGGTGATCATTTTAGGCGTGCAAGCTGTTCTACTGGTTTTATTTGCGATTTTTGTGGTCTTTCGGGTGATGGGTAAAGACTATGATGCGGCGGTCTTAGCAGGAGGTTTTTGTGGTTTCGGGATGGGCGCGACGCCGACTGCTGTTGCGAATATGCAGGCTGTGACAGACCGTTATGGTCCTTCGCATAAAGCGTTTTTGATTGTACCGATGGTGGGTGCGTTTTTTGTTGATATTCTGAATGCAACGATTCTGTCGGCGATTACTTC
>CALZAE010000143.1 GCA_945612235.1 uncultured Gammaproteobacteria bacterium
ATAAGCAATTGATCTCTATCGTTTTTTAATAAAAACCAGTAGCAAAACAAGCAACGCCAAGTTTGAAAACAAGCACATTTACAAATCCCAGCTAGAATAGGCTGTACAGACACACAGTTGCAAGACAAGGAGCGTTTTATGTCTAACAGTCCATTTTTAAACTCGATACGCATGGATATGCGTCAAAAAGGTTACGCACTTAAAACTGAAAAAACTTATCTGCACTGGATTAAGCGTTTTATTTTATTTCATCAGAAGCGTCATCCGCAGGTGATGGGTAGCGAGGAGGTTCGGCAGTTTTTATCCTTCCTAGCGAATGACAAGCACGTAGCAATTAATACGCAAAAAATTGCTTTGAATGCCTTAGCATTTTTATATAACAAGTTTTTACAGCAGCCTCTGGGCAATATGGACTATATTCCCGCCAGTAAACCTAGAAACTTACCCATAGTTATTTCTGTGAGTGAGGTTCAGCGTATTTTGCAAGTTATGGACTCTCGCAACCAATTGATATTCGCCCTGCTATATGGTGCAGGCTTACGCATTAATGAGTGTTTACGTTTACGGGTTAAAGATTTTGATTTTGATAATGGCTGTATTAGCGTGCATGACGGTAAGGGCGGAAAAAGTAGAAATAGCTTGCTACCCACCCGTCTAATCCCCGCGATTAAACAGCTTATCGATCGAGTTTTAGTGATTCAGCAAGAAGACAATGCACAGGGTGTCGGGCCATCGCTACCTTTTGCCTTAGATCGTAAATACCCTTCTGCTTACCGACAACCTGCATGGATGTTTATTTTCCCCTCCAGTACCCTCTGCAATCACCCATACAGCGGCAAGCTCTGCCGGCATCATTTACACGACTCCGTAGCAAGAAAGGCATTAAAAGCAGCAGTACAAAAAGCAGGCATTCTCAATAAGCGCGTCACCTGCCATACCTTTCGTCACTCATTTGCTACGCATCTTTTACAAGCTGGACGTGATATTCGCACTGTGCAAGAACTACTTGGCCATACCGATGTAAAAACCACACAAATCTATACGCATGTGCTGGGTCAACACTTCGCTGGCACAACAAGCCCTGTGGATGGCTTAGCACTACTTATTAGTGATCATTAAAAACACTTCTGCGTAGATTCTTGCCCTGCCACTCAAACACTGTAATACAGCCAGCTGAAAGCGATGCAAAGTAGTAAAACTTACACCCCGCTTACCCCAGAAAATGCTGAATCACAGCTCATCATGACCTTTCCTCATGTATCGATTGAAATAAGATCATTTTTGTTCATGTAAGAATCCACGTATAAATGTATCCATTCTCAACTCTAGCCAGCTAGAGACATGACTATTAATGAGCACACACCAGAATACGTGCTGCAGACGGCCTGACTAGGAACGTCAGCCAACACAGCAACAATCAGCGTATTCAGGTTGTATCGCAGCAAATGGAGACCAGAACATCATGAGTAACGATTTTACATTTTCTCTCAACAGCATTGATTTCGATGAAAACTATCACCCAGCAGAGAGCACGCGAGCGACGACTAACTTTGCCAATTTGGCTCGAGGCGAGAGCCGTCAGCAAAACTTGCGCAACACTCTGCAGATGATTAACAACCGTTTCAATGCCTTAGCGCACTGGGATAACCCCAAAGCTGATCGTTACTCGGTTGAACTGGAAATCATTTCTGTAGATATGGCAATTGACAACCAAGGCCAGGAGAGTCGTTTTCCTGCTATTGAGGTGTTAAAAACCAATATTATTGATCACCTCACCAACAAGCGTATCGAAGGCGTGGTCGGCAATAACTTCTCTTCCTATGTACGCGATTATGATTTTAGTGTGCGCCTGTTAGATCACAATAAAGGCCAACCGCAGTTTAGTGTTCCAGAAGATTTTGGCGATCTGCACGGCAATATTTTTAAAAGTTTTATCCATTCAGACACCTATCAACAAAATTTCAGCAAGCTTCCGGTAATTTGCCTCAGTGTGTCAGATAACAAAATCTATACTCAAACAGGCAATCAACATCCGGTATTAGGTCTGGAATACCTGCCCAATGAATCATCATTAACTGAGCAGTATTTCAAAAAAATGGGCTTAAACGTGCGCTACTTTATGCCGCCCAATAGCGTCGCGCCTTTGGCTTTTCACTTCTTTGGTGATTTGCTGCATGACTACACTGATCTGGAGTTGATCAGTACGATTAGCACCATGGAGTCGTTCCAAAAGATTTATCGCCCGGAGATTTACAACGCTAACGCTGCAGCCGGCAAGTGCTATCAGCCCAATTTGAAAAACCAGGATCATTCCTTAACGCAAATCGTCTATGACCGTGAAGAGCGCAACCAACTGGCGATTGCACAAGGAAAATTTACTGAAGAGCATTTTATTAAGCCCTACCAAGCTATTCTTGAGCAATGGTCGGCGCGTTACGCTGCTTAAATTTGAATTTTATAACGAAGCAATATCTAAATGAACTGAGTAAGCATGCCGGTACGCTGTTAACACAGTGCTGGCATGCAGATCGTTATTCACAGATTGTTAACCAGGATTGAACACGGAATTATTATGAGCATCTTATTACCTACATCCACCGCTGGCAGCTTACCTAAACCCTCATGGTTGGCGGAACCGGAAAAACTCTGGTCCGCTTGGAAACTGCAAGGTGATGAATTACTTGAAGGCAAGCAAGATGCATTGCGCGTGTGGTTGCACGAGCAGCAACAGGCAGGCATTGATATCGTCAGTGACGGTGAGCAAACCCGCCAACACTTTGTCACCACCTTTATTGAGCACCTTGAGGGTGTGGATTTTGCCAAGCGTGAAACGGTGAAAATCCGTAACCGCTACGAAGCCAGCGTACCCTCTGTGGTCGGTGCGGTGAGTCGCCCCAAATCAGTATTTGTTGAAGATGCTAAGTTTTTACGTCAACACACTACGCAACCGATCAAATGGGCGCTGCCTGGTCCTATGACCATGATCGATACCCTGTATGACGCGCACTATAAAAGCCGTGAAGAATTAGCCTGGGAATTTGCCGCTAT
>CALZAE010000144.1 GCA_945612235.1 uncultured Gammaproteobacteria bacterium
TTGACGAGGCATGAATTTTCTCTGACATGCTAAAGCTCGTCTATTATGCATCTTATTCGCGTGGGGTGCTGTTACAGGGTGTGACAAAAGTCTTATAAAGCGCGCTATTTAGCAAAATATTTGTTTGCAAATGCTACAAGGAGGTCGCGTGATGCATTTAGCTGCGCTTGCTTTTATTGTTGGTTTGTTAGCTTTACGTTGGTTGCCAGTATTGCCCGGCATGCTTTGGTTGCTAGTTGGCGCATTACTGGCGCTGGCGTTATTGCGTAGCCGTTACAGGGTGTTTGCCTATGCGATGTTAGGCTTGTGTTGGGCATGCCTGAATGCGCATTGGGCGTTACAAGATCAGCTTAAACCTGAACTGGATGGCCGTACCCTGTGGGTTGAAGGCACGGTGAAAGGTTTGCCTGAATGGCCCGTGGTGAAAGGGCAGCCACCGACTGTGCGTTTTGAACTGCACAATGCTACTTCTCGTCGTACTGAGTTACCTCAACGTATTCGATTAGCTTGGCGAGCGCCACCGGAGAGCCTGCAGGCCGGTGAGCGCTGGCGCTTAGCTGTGAACTTAAAGCGTGCGGATGGCTCGCTGAATCCGCATGGTTTTGATTATCACGCTTGGCTGTTTGCTCAGCGGATTGGCGCAACAGGGTCGGTCAAGACCGGTACACGCTTGGCAGCAGGGCAAGGCTTAGATCATTGGCGTGAACAGATCAGACAACGTTTGCAGCGTTATGCACCACAATCTATGCAGGGAGTGATGGCGGCTTTAGTCTTGGGTGATGGTTCAGGTTTAAGCAGCGCACAGTGGCGCACACTACAAGCCACAGGCACTGTGCACCTGATGGTGATATCTGGACAGCACATCAGTTTAATGGCCGCGATGGCTTATGGGTTGGTGCTGTGGCTCATGCGTTTAGGCTGGTGGCCGCAATCGGTACCTTGGTTGCCTGTTGCTTGCTTACTCTCTATCGCAGCGGCCTTGGCTTACGGTGCCTTGGCTGGTTTTGCGGTGCCAGTGCAGCGTGCCTGTATTATGGTGATGGTCGCTTTGTTATGGCGCTGGCGCTTCCAACATTTAAGTGTGTGGACTGCGTTTCTAACTGCTTTGATTTTAGTCTTAGTGCGTGAGCCGTTGGTCGTGCTGCAAGCTGGGTTTTGGCTATCTTTTACTGCGGTGGGGGCTTTGCTTGTGGCTTTTTCCGCACGTTTAGGGCCGTGGCGTTGGTGGCATATTATGGGGCGTACGCAATGGATTGCGGCCATTGGTTTAGCACCCTTTCTGTTAGCTTTGAGTTTGCCGGTCAGTATGATGGGGCCGCTGGCGAATATTTTTGCTGTGCCTTGGTTGAGTTTGTTGGCACTGCCGTTAACCTTGCTCGGTACCGTACTTTTACCATGGCCTACTGTGGCAAGTGTTGTTTTAGAGTGGGCGGCATGGTGCTTAAGTATCATGTTTGGCGTGCTGCAATGGTTTGCCCAAGGTTGGCCAGCGTGGCAAGGCAGTGCGGTGGGTGCTGTCGCTTTGCTTCTCACTTTAGTTGGTGTTGCCTGCTTTTTATTACCGCGCCCCTTGTTGCCGGTCTCGGCGGGTTTAGTGTTGTGGTTACCGCTGCTGTATCCCTATCAAGAAGAGGTTCCCCATGGGCAGGCCAGTATCTGGGTGCTGGATGTGGGGCAAGGGCAAGCGGTTTGGGTGAAAACCGCGCAACATAGTTTAATGTATGACGCCGGGCCTTTTATGACTGGTTTTGATGCTGGCGAGCGCATTGTGGTGCCTGTGTTGCGAGGGTTTGCACAAACGCATTTAGATGAGTTGCTGATTTCCCATGCGGATGCGGATCATGCTGGTGGTGCGCCTGCTATTTTGGACGCTATTAAAGTTGCTCGAGTTGTCAGCGGCCAGCCCAGCGAGCATCCAGCACACTTTGCTGCTCAGGCCTGCACTCAAGAACAATGGCAATGGGACGGCGTGTGGTTTTGGCGCTGGCAATGGCAGGATGCTCAAGACAGTAATCAAAAATCCTGTGTCTTGCTGATAGATGCGCAAGGCGAGCGCTTATTACTCACCGGCGATTTAGATGCCGCAGGAGAGACCGCTTTATTAAAGGATTGGCCGTGGCTTAAGGCGGATTGGTTGGTGGCGGGGCATCATGGCAGTCGTACTTCGACCTCGCGTCATTTTGTGCAAGCGATTACGCCGCGCTATGCGTTAATTTCTCGAGGTAAAAACAACAGTTATGGGCATCCGCACCCGCAGGTGCTAAAAACTTTGCAGCGCAGGCAGGTGGATATCTACGATACGGCCATTGATAAAGCTATTTTAGTGCAGCTAGGTACCTACCAGTCCCCTTGGACTATGGCGCAACAATTACGTTTTTGGCGGCAACAATGAGCATCATCACTTTCAGTCTAGGGCTGGGCTTGTGCTAAAGTAGGCGCAATTTATTGAGGGAGTTACAGCTGTGTGGGAGCTGATCAAATCGGGTGGCTGGATTATGCTGCCCATTGTTGTGTGTTCAATTATTGCCGTGGCCATTGTGGTCGAGCGTTTATGGACCTTGCGCCCTTCACGGGTCAGTCCGCCGCAGCTCTTGGCGCAAGTGTGGCGTTGGGTACAAACCAAGAAAATGGATGGCGAGAGGTTTGCTGAATTACGTGCGGGGTCGCCGTTGGGGCAAATTTTAGCTGCAGGCTTAGCTAATTCACGCTATGGCCGCGAAATGATGAAAGAAAGTATTCAGGAAGCCGGCGCTAAAGTTGTGAATGAGTTGGAGCGCTACTTGACGCCGCTGGGCACTATTGCCGCCATTACCCCTCTGCTGGGTTTACTCGGTACGGTATTGGGTATGATCGAGATCTTCAGTGCTTTTATGGGTTCAGGTATGGCTAATGCACCGCAGTTAGCCGGTGGTATTGCCAAAGCATTGATCACCACAGCTGCGGGTTTATTTGTAGCGATTCCAGCGGTGTTCTTCCATCGTTTTTTACAGC
>CALZAE010000145.1 GCA_945612235.1 uncultured Gammaproteobacteria bacterium
TGCGTTTTAATAACCAGCCCCCCACACCCACCAAATACGCCACAGTGGCGCTGGCTAAAACCAGTGATTGCACTGAAATAGTTAACATATATATCCTTTAAGAAATAATAGAAGTCGGATTAATGTTGTGCCGACCCTCGTTGTAGAACACCAAGTTAACTGACTCATAAAACTGCGCTACAGTATAACCAGCACGCTAAGCAAACACAGTGGCTAAATTGCGCGCAACCAATCGTCAGTACCAACCACTTACAGCCTGCCAAATTAAACGCAGCGCCAGCAATGTCAGTAAAACATTGAATATTTGCGCAAAGCGCTGATCCGAGGTTTTGTACAATAGTTTTAAGCCCAGCTTGGTCCCCACCACTCCAGCTAAAATCATCGCAAACGCCAAACCCAACCACTCAGAAAACACAAAGCCCGCCACGCTGTAGACCAGAACTTTGGGTGCATGCTGCAAGGTCATCGCTGCAGCAAAAGTTGCTACTGTAGCTTGGCGTTGTCCTTGTTGCTGCTGCTTAATAAACGCCGCCACCAAAGGTCCTGTTGCACCGACAAAGTGACTGAGTAAAGTGGTCAAGGTGGCCGCACTAAAAGTACCCAGCGCACGCGTGGCAAACTGCGGCACAGGCGGCCCCCAGCACAGCAATAAAATAAAGCTGGCGATACTCAACTGCAACACCCAGGGCGCTAACTCAACCAGCAACACACTGGCTAACAACGCACCGAGCACCACGCCTGGTATAAACCAGTACAGCGAAGGCCAATGAATATGCTTAGCAGTCAACACGGCACGATTGGCATTGGAGCCCAATTGCACCAATCCGTGCAAAGGAATCACTGCCGCAGCCGGCAACACCATACTCAACACCGCCAGCAATAACACCCCACCACCAATGCCCAGTGCTGCAGTCATGGCGGAGGTAAAGCAGGCGGTAGCAATTAAAGTTAGCGCTACCCATAGTGGCAGATCAGCAGGTAACAACCACGCTAGCATTGCATCCATCTGCTCTCCTTGGTATGACGTAGCGCTCTACGCCACACGCGCTATTGAGTGATTAGCTGTTTTCATCACGGAAAGCTTTATCCGCTTGCGCAAAACGCGTAATCATACCCGTGGTTGGACCTTGACCTAAGATACTCACCAAATAAATCGCAATAGTAGCAAAAGCAAAGCCTGGAATAATCTCATACAGATCAATACCACTGTACTGCTTCCACAGCACCACAGTCAGCGCACCCACCACCATACCGGCCAAAGCACCGTTACGTGTAATACCGCGCCAGACCACTGACAGCAGCACCACAGGGCCAAATGCAGCACCAAAACCAGCCCAAGCGTAAGACACCAAGTCCAACACTTTACTGTTTTGATCCGCAGCCAAATAAATCGCGAGCAAGGCAATGGTTAAGACCATTAAACGACCCACCCAGACCAACTCTTTCTGTGAGGCATTTTTACGTAAAAAGCCTTTGTAAAAGTCTTCAGTCAAAGCACTGGAACTGACTAATAACTGGCAACTAAGAGTACTCATCACAGCAGCTAAGACACCCGCTAAAATAACCCCCGCAATCCATGGGTTAAATAGCAACTTCGCCAACTCCATAAAGACCCGCTCGCTATTGCCATCCACAGCTTCAGCTAATTCAGGATGCTGAGCAAAGTAGGCAATACCAAAGAAACCCACAGCCACAGCACCAGCTAAGGTGATGATCATCCAGGCGATACTGATGCGACGCGCATTAGGAATACTTGCTGATGATTTAGCCGCCATAAAACGCACCAGAATATGCGGCTGACCAAAGTAGCCTAACCCCCAACCCAGCAGCGAGACAATCGCCATAAAGGACAGGCCATGCAACATATTAAAGGCGGTGGGCTTCACCTGCTCAATGGTTGCCAGCGCCTCACTCATATCACCTAAAGCTAAGATCACAAAAACCGGCGTAATCAGCAGCGCAAAAATCATCAACGTGGCTTGCACCGTATCCGTCCAACTGACCGCTAAAAAACCACCAATAAACACATAAAGCACAGTCGCCGCCGCACCCACCCACAGCGCGACGCCGTAGTCTAAATCAAAGGTACTTTCAAACAATCGCGCGGCCGCTACCACCCCAGAGGCGCAGTACAAGGTGAAAAACACCAAGATAATCGCTGCCGAGATAATGCGTAAAATCCGGCTGTTATCTTCAAATCGATGGGTAAAGTAATCCGGCAAGGTTAAAGCGTTGTTATTAAACTCGGTATGCACACGCAAGCGCCCGGCGACAAACAACCAGTTCAACCAAGCACCTGTCACCAAACCAATAGCAATCCAACTCTCTGATAAACCGGCGACAAAAATAGCGCCCGGCAAACCCATTAGCAACCAGCCGCTCATATCCGAGGCCCCGGCTGACATTGCGGTCACAAAACTACCTAAGCTACGACCACCGAGAATATAGTCAGAAAAGTTGTTGGTGGAGCGCCAAGCCCAAAAACCGATGCCCAGCATCAGCGCAATATACACCGCAAAAGTCACCAGTGTTGGTGTGGAAACACCCATAAAACTTACCCTCAATCATGATCAACTGTAACAAAATCGCCCTTAATGGATGTTAAGGTCCTGCGATCCTGAGTGAATGAAAAATAAAGGCGCAGTTTAACCTGTTCGAGCGCTTGAGGTCACCGCTCACGCCAGACTTAAATGGTCAAACTGCACTTAGATGACAGCAGCACACTCCACAAAGCGCGTACTTGCACTGCACTTAGGCAAAATTCAGGCATAAAAAAAGCCGCACTAGGCGGCTTTTTTCAACACAGTAAAGTTAAACCTTACTCTGTTTTTCCTGCTAACTCAGCTTTCGCTGCAGCAACGTCTTTAATTGACAGCTTGATACGACCGCGGTTATCTACGTCCAGTACCAGTACGTCAACCATCTCGCCTTCAGTCAGGATGTCAGTCACTTTCTCAACGCGAGCATCGCTCAAC
>CALZAE010000146.1 GCA_945612235.1 uncultured Gammaproteobacteria bacterium
AGAGTTGGTTTAGGGTTTGCTCGCGCTCATCGTTACCACCGCCCATACCGGCACCCCGGTGACGACCGACCGCATCAATCTCATCAATAAAGATAATGCAAGGTGCATGTTTCTTTGCTTGTTCAAACATATCGCGTACACGTGAGGCACCGACACCGACAAACATTTCCACGAAGTCAGAACCGGAAATGGTAAAGAACGGCACTTTTGCTTCACCAGCAATGGCCTTAGCCAGCAAAGTTTTACCCGTACCTGGTTGACCCACCATCAACACGCCGCGTGGAATTTTACCGCCCAAGCGCTGGAAGCGGCTCGGGTCGCGCAAAAACTCAACGATTTCGCCCACTTCTTCTTTGGCTTCATCACAACCCGCTACGTCAGCAAGTGTGGTTTTAATCTGATCTTCAGCCATCAAGCGCGCTTTGCTTTTACCAAAGCTCATCGGGCCGCCTTTACCGCCAGCGCCACCCTGCATTTGACGCATAAAAAACATCACAATGGCGAAAATAATTAGAATCGGGAAGCTCGCAACCAGTAACTGCATCCACATACTCTGACGCTCTGGCTGCTTACCGACAACGCTTACATTGTTATCGATTAAATCACCCATCAAGCCATTGTCTTGAATCGCTGGACGCACTGTTTCAAACACGCTGCCATCAGCACGTTTACCACTGATCACAAAACCATCAACAGTCACCTGCTGCACACGACCTGACTTGACCTCTTCAATAAAGGTACTGTAGTTCAGCTTGCCGGTATCACTTTGCGAGGTAAAGTTGTTCATTACGGTCACTAGGACAGCAGCGATAACCAACCACAAAAGTAGGTTTTTAGTCATATCGTTCACTTCTATATACCCTCTGCTGCAACAACCGCAACAAAAACGTCAATTACACTCAACAAACTTACTACATATTGACGCTGTGCGTAGGTTTGTCATGTAACAATACATTTAAACACGTCAGTCAAACATCTTCATCAACCGCGTACATACCACGCGCTAATAAATACTGTTCACGGGAACGGTCACGTGATGATGTTGGCTTGCGCATCTGAACCTTATCAAAACGCTGACGCACATCGCGCAAATATTCATCAAAACCTTCACCATGGAAAATTTTAATTAAAAAATCACCACCGGGACGCAGCACTTTGGTTGCCAAATCCAAGGCCAACTCACATAAATACATGGCTGCAGCCTGATCAGCTGTACGTACACCACTCATATTGGGGGCCATATCAGAAATAACAAGGTCTACCGGCTGATTTCCGACTGCATCCATAATTTCATTGAAGACTTTATCTTCAGTAAAGTCGCCTTCAATAAAGGTCACATCGGCAATGGCTGACATCGGCAAAATATCCGAAGCAATCAAAGTACCTTTATCACCAATCACCCGACTGGTCACTTGCGACCAACCACCGGGCGCACTACCCAAATCAATCACCGTCATGCCAGGTCGTAAAATGCGGTCTTTTTCTTGAATCTCTAATAATTTGTAACTCGCACGCGAACGGTAGCCATCTTTTTGCGCCATTTTGACAAAAGGATCGTCAAAATGCTCTTTTAACCAACGCGAACTGCTTTTAGATCGAGCCACAGAATACCTCTTAAGCTTCAGGTCAGGTAAACTACCCACCTTCATTCATGTTACGACTCAGAGGTCGATTATGTCGCTCACACAAGAGCAAAAGAAACAGTTTAAATCCATCGGCCATCACTTAAAGCCGATTGTAACCATTGCCGACAACGGTTTAACCGAAGGCGTACTGGCAGAACTGGATCGTGCACTCAATGATCACGAACTGATCAAGATTCAACTCCGCGCAGAACGCGATGACCGTAAAGCACTGATTGATCAGCTGTGTGCACAAAGCAGCAGCCTTTTGATACAAAGTATCGGCAAGGTTGCGCTCATTTATCGTAAAAACCCGCAGCCTAATAAAAACCTATCTAACATTTTACGTTACAACAGCTAATGTAAAATCCTACTCCAGTTCCACGAGCGTTACTTAAACGCTCGCGGCTGGACGCTGCATTGGCACCGGCTGAATCACTAATAACAAGCCACACAAACCCAAAACAATATAGCTGTAAACCAGCCAATATTGCGCGCTGGGCAGCAACGCTTGAATCAGCAAGAAACTACTGCTTAACAATAACGCTACCAACAACAATTGCCCGCGAATATCTTTCAGCAACTGCTTAGCTGGCAGCACCCGCACCAACACTAGTAATTGCAGCAACACGCACGCCAAGGCAAAGCCCACTACGATAGAGCGCGTATACTGCTCAACTTCTTGCACTAAAACACTGGCAAATCCAATCTGCACCAGCGCTTTAAGCAAGACAAAGTGCAAAACCCAAAGACCGCCGACCCACAGCACTTGTGCAAACTGCCAAGTGATGGAGCCGGCACGCAAGGGTGCGGCACTAGATATGACGCACCTCAACGATCTCGTATTCGATCACACCGCTAGGGGTTTGTACCGCAACCACTTCACCTTCTTCTTTACCCACCAAAGCGCGGGCAATAGGTGAAGTCACAGAGATCTTACCCTCTTTAAGGTCGGCTTCATCCTCACCGACGATGTGGTAAGAAACGCTTTCATCAGTTTCAACGTTAGCAATTTCAACGGTAGTACCAAAAAACACTTTGCCTGAGTAAGGAATAGTCGTGACATCGATAATCTGCGCAGCTGATAAGCGCCCTTCGATATCACGAATACGTGCCTCACTCATACCCTGCTGCTCACGTGCGGCATGGTACTCAGCGTTCTCTGACAAATCGCCCAACTCACGGGCAGTGGCAATTGCTGAGGTGATCTGTGGACGCAGTACTGTTTTAAGGTACTTAAGTTCTTCTTCCAAGGCGCGAGCGCCTTGGAGTGTCATTGGATATTTAGTCACGCATTAATTCCTGCATG
>CALZAE010000147.1 GCA_945612235.1 uncultured Gammaproteobacteria bacterium
GAGCAAGGCGAGTTGGAGGCGATTATGGGCATCCAGCACCGCACTTTAAATATTGAAGGGGTGCAGTTTCACCCTGAATCCATTTTGACCGAGCAAGGACATGCCTTGTTGGCTAACTTTTTAACCCAAACAGGAGGGCAGCGTTAATGGATATTAAAGAAGCGCTCAATCGTGCGGTCAATCACCTGGATTTAAGTACAGCAGAGATGCAGTCGGTGATGCGTAAAATTATGACTGGGCAGTGCACCGAAGCGCAGGTGGGCGGCTTTTTAGTGGCCATGCGCATGAAAAGTGAAAGCATCGATGAAATTGTTGGTGCGGTACAGGTATTACGCGAATTGGCTGAGCCCGTTGCGATTGAGGGCGAGCATCTCGTTGACACCTGCGGTACGGGCGGCGACGGCATGAATATTTTCAATGTCTCGACTGCCGCAGCCTTTGTCGTGGCGGCCGCCGGTGGTCAAGTGGCGAAGCACGGTAATCGTGCCGTGTCAGGTAAAAGTGGTAGTGCTGATTTACTTGAAGCAGCGGGTATTAATTTAGATTTAACCCCTGAGCAAGTCACCCGTTGTATTGAAACTGTGGGTGTAGGTTTTATGTTTGCGCCGTCGCACCATGGTGCCATGCGCCATGCCAGCGGTCCGCGCCGTGAGTTGGGCTTGCGTACCTTATTTAATATCTTGGGCCCGATGAGTAATCCGGCGCAGGTGAAAAACCAAGTCATTGGTGTGTTTAGCAAGCAACTGTGCCGTCCGCTAGCTGAAGTATTACTGCGCTTAGGCAGCAAGCATGTAATGGTGGTGCACGCACAAGACGGTATGGATGAGATCAGTCTGGGTGCGCCTACTTTTGTCGCTGAATTGAAAGACGGTGAAATCACTGAGTACCGCATTCAGCCAGAAGATTTTGGCATCAATAGCCAGTCCTTAATTGGCTTGGAAGTGGATGATGCCGCAACCTCCTATGCATTGATTCGCGATGCCATTGGCAAGCGTGAATTGCCCTATGCTCATAAAGCCGCAGAAATGATTGCCTTGAATGCGGGTGCCGCGTTATATGTTGCAGGCATAGCCAGTACTTTAAAAGAAGGCGTGGCGCGTGCGCATGACACTATTTATACCGGTCTTGCCTTAGAAAAATTATCAGAACTTGTATCTTTCACTTCCGTGTTTAAGCAAGAGGCCGCTAATCCATGAGTATTCCAACGGTTTTAGAAAAAATTGTTGCACGTAAGCACGAAGAAGTGGCGCTACGTCAGCAAGTTGTTAGCGTCACCGAGTTGTATGCCCAAGCAGCGCAAGCCTCGGCTACCCGTGGCTTTGCCAATGCTCTGCAACAGCAAGTGCAGAAGAAATTACCCGCAGTGATTGCGGAAATTAAAAAAGCTTCGCCGAGCAAAGGTGTCTTGCGTGAGGACTTTGTGCCTGAATGGTTGGCAAAAAGTTATGCACAAGGCGGCGCAACCTGTTTGTCAGTCTTAACCGATATTGATTTTTTTCAAGGCGCGGATCGTTATCTGCAAGAAGCGCGTAACGCGTGCAAGCTGCCGGTGATTCGCAAAGACTTTATGGTGGATCCCTACCAGATTGTTGAAGCACGTGCGCTGGGTGCTGACTGCGTCTTGTTGATTGCTGCCTGTTTAGATGACACACAAATGCTGGAGCTGGCGGCTACCGCGAAAGAGTTGGGCTTAGATGTATTAGCGGAAGTGCATGATGGTGTGGAGTTGGATCGCGTTTTGACTCATCTTGATACGCCGTTGGTGGGTATTAATAACCGCAATCTGCATAATTTTGAAGTGTCATTAGAAACCACTTTGGAGCTTTTGCCGCGCATTCCACAAGAGCGTTTAGTGATTACCGAAAGCGGTATTTTGCAGCGTACTGACGTTGAGTTGATGGAAATTAACAATGTGCATGCGTTCTTAGTTGGCGAAGCCTTTATGCGTGCGAATGACCCAGGTGCTGAGCTTAAACGTTTGTTTTTCCCGAAGTGATTTACAGAACAACATGCGCTGATGATTGAGTGCGTGTTGTCTATTTGCAGTATTTGGGTTGCGCAGGCATCGGTTAGTATGGCTCGCCAGTGCAGTCAATAAAGGATCAGAAGTGTGAGTAAACCTTGGGTGTTAGGACTGACAGGAGGTATTGGCAGCGGTAAAAGTGCTGCTGCGGATGCCTTTGTCGAGCTGGGCATTGAAGCCATTGATGCAGATCATGCTGCGCGCTGGGTAGTAGAGCCGGGGCGTCCTGCTTTAGAGCATATTGTTGAGCGCTTTGGTGCTGATGTTCTACAGGCCGATGGCCAGCTCAATCGTGCGGTGTTACGCGAGCATATCTTTGCTGAGCCAGAGCAACGTCAGTGGCTTGAGCGTTTATTGCATCCGCTGATTCGTGCTGAGATTGATCAGTTTCTAGCAGCTGCGCAATCACCTTATGCCATCCTTGTGTCGCCGTTGTTGGTGGAGTCGGGGCAGCATGAAGTGGTGCAGCGGGTGTTGGTGGTGGATGTGCCCACTGAAGTACAGCTTGAGCGTGCTTTGCAGCGTGATCAGGTGTCTGAAGCGCAGTTGCGTGCCATTATGCAGGTGCAACTGAAGCGTGATGAGCGTTTAAAATATGCCGATGATGTGCTGTGTAATGCGGCGGATAAAGCGGCTTTGCAGCGCGAAGTTGCGCGTTTACATGAGTATTATTTAACCCTTAAAGGAGGTCGAGCATGACAGCTGTAACCACAGTGGCCTGTCCAACCTGTGAGAAGCCGGTGGAGTGGGGCGAGCAAAGCCCTTCGCGTCCGTTTTGCAGTGAGCGTTGTAAGTTGATTGACCTCGGCGCTTGGGCATCTGAAGAGCATGCAATTCCAGGTGAGCCTGATTTAGATGCGATCTTTGGTGATGATT
>CALZAE010000148.1 GCA_945612235.1 uncultured Gammaproteobacteria bacterium
GGTAATGAGCTGATGGTTAAACGCGCATCAGCGACAATACTGTGCAGCGCTGTATTGAGTTGAGTTACTAGAGTGTTGGCCACAAGTACATCCATTCACCAATGATTAACTTTTAGTTTACTGCATATCTGAACTTGTAACTGCTCTAGCTTTCTCAAATACAGGTTTAGATTAGGGTGCTGATAAAACTATCATCCTATACTTAGCAGAGGGTAAAAACTTACACCTATTAATGATAGGGTGGGTCAAATTTTTGAGGTGGATAGCGCTATGTTAAATAAGAAGATGTTGAAAATAGTGGGTCTTGCATGTGGTTTGATCTTAGCGGCAGGGTGTCAGCACCAACAGGAAGTGGCGCAGCAGCCTGCACCGGCACCAGAACAACCCGCCGCAGAACAGCCAACAGATGCGGCCGAGCAAAATGTGATTGCTGTGTATTTAGCTCAGCAGAATCCTAACCCTGCTTTTATCGCAGTTGATTTGGGTGAAGGTAAAAGTTTGTATGCTTTGCCTAAGCCGGTCTTAACTCAAGCAGATATGCAGTCAGTGCAATCTGCCACCACTGAGCAAGGCCAAAGCTTTATGGTGTTTGAACTGTCAGAACAGGGTAGCAAAAAGCTGGCTGAAGTCAGTTCGCAAGCCATTGATCATTTCTTTTTGTTTAGCGCCAAAGGCCAACTGGTTGGCGTATCAAGAATCAATGAGCCGATGAGCGCTGGTAAGTTGATTATGGCGACAGAAAATGAAGAGCACAGCCAGCAAGTGTTGCAGTTGTTGCGTTAAGTGACGTTATATTACTGCATAAAAACCCAGCACTAACCTGTCCAATAAATGGGGGTCAGTTCACAAAAGCTGGGTTTTTATTTTTCTAGATTGTACGTGGCGCGTAATATGTTGCCTTAGTAACTGATTACAGGTTTTTATGCGTGACCTTGCCGTTGAGCAAGGTATAACGCACAGCACCAGGCAGTACGTGATCCATAAATGGACAGTTGCGACCGCGCGACTGCCAGTTCTCACCGACAACGGTTTGCCCTTTCGGATCAAACAGTACCAAGTCTGCTGCGGCACCCACTGCTAAGCGACCGGCATTTAAACGCAAGGCTGCTGCAGGGCCAGTGGTTAAGCGCTCTAATGCGGTAGGTAAGTCAAACACACCTTCTTCAACCAAGCTCATCGCCAGAGGCAGTAGCAGTTCAATACTGCTGATACCCGGCTCAGTCGCTGCGAATGGATCGAGTTTGGCATCGGCCTCATGAGGTTGATGGTGACTGGCAATGGCGCTAATCACACCGCTTTTCACCGCTTCACGCAAGCCTTCACGATCTTCTAGTGAGCGCAATGGCGGCATCACGTGATAGAAACTGGAGAAGTCCATTAAGGCTTCTTCGGTCAAAATCAGTTGGTACATCGCCACATCAGCGGTGACTTTTAAACCGCGAGCTTGTGCCTTAGCAATCAAACGTGCGCCACGCGCAGTGGTAATCTGGCTAAAGTGTGCGCGAACACCGCTTTGCTCAATCAGCAGTAAGTCACGCGATAGAGCAACGGTTTCAGCGGTTTCTGGAATGCCAGCTAAACCACGGAAGGTCGCCACAGCGCCTTCGTGGGCTAAGCCGCCTTCAGCCAGGTCCGGATCTTGCGGGTGGAAAATCACCGTTAAATCAAAGGTTGCTGCATAC
Organism: uncultured Gammaproteobacteria bacterium; assembly: GCA_945612235.1. GTDB lineage: Bacteria > Pseudomonadota > Gammaproteobacteria > Pseudomonadales > Pseudomonadaceae > Denitrificimonas. The sequence goes on from CALZAE010000148.1 coordinate 1,683, forward strand.
TCTAAAGCACGGCGTAACACGCGGTTGCTGCTCATTGGTACTAAGCCATTACTGAATGCCACACAGCCAGCATTGCGTAAAGTGACCAGCTCTGCCAATTGTTCACCGGCTAAGCCTTGGGTAAAGGCACCGATGGGGAAAACTTTACATGAGCCTTCGTCGCGCGTTTTATCCAGAATTAAATCCACAACTGCTGCGGTATCTAAGATCGGCTTGGTATGTGGTGTGCAGCATAAGCTGGTCACACCACCGGCAGCGGCGGCGCGGGTTTCTGAAGCGATCGAGCCTTTACGGCCATAGCCGGGCTCACGTAAAGAAGCCGACACATCCACTAAACCCGGCGCAGCGATTAAGCCATTGGCATCAATCATCTGATCGGCGACAAAGCCGCGCGGGGTATCACCTAGGGCAACAATCTTGCCGTCATCAATAAAAATATCAGCTTGCTGATCCATCTTGCTGGCAGGATCAATTAAGCGTGCACCATTAATCTGTATACGCATTAGAGCGACTCCTGCTTTTCGGCATCCAATTGGCGTTGTTCGTTTTGACCGCTCATAGTCATCGACAAGACGGCCATGCGAATGGCAATCCCGTAGGTCACTTGGTTAAGAATCATCGAGCGTGGACAATCAGCCACTAAAGAATCAATTTCGACACCACGGTTAATCGGGCCAGGGTGCAACACAATGGCGTCTGGATGTGCTAATGCTAAGCGTTGCTCGCTTAAGCCGTAGAGGCGGTAGAACTCACCTTCACTGGGCAATAAACCACCCTGCATACGTTCACGTTGCAAGCGCAGCATAATAATCACGTCAACGTCTTTCAGGCCTTCATTCACGTCGGTGTAAACATTGACACCGTATTGCTCAAGACCCACTGGCAACAAGGTCTTGGGTGCAATCACGCGGATATCTGGGCAGCCGAGCGTTTTCAGTGCAATCATATTTGAGCGCGCGACACGTGAGTGCAAAATATCGCCGACTATGGCTACTTTAAGCTGGGTAAAGTCACCTTTATGTCGGCGAATGGTTAGCATGTCCAGCATGCCTTGCGTGGGGTGCGCGTGACGGCCATCACC
>CALZAE010000149.1 GCA_945612235.1 uncultured Gammaproteobacteria bacterium
GCATTACTGCTGTTTTTCTTGGTGTATACCTTTGTGTTTACTTTAGCATTTGATCAGGTGTTTACTTTGCCGCATCAGCAGTTGGTGGAGGAGAAGGGTTAGTGGCTTGTAAGTGCTGACTCACCACATATTCACTGTAGTACAGCGGTAGCACAATATGCTCGCGCTCCAATACTGAAGAGCCTTGGGTGCCAGTGAGCTTAATAGTCTTATGTGGTGCGCATTTATTAATATAGGACTCAAGTGAGCGCGCGCGGGTACGTTTGCCGCTTTTAACTTCGATGGGAATAATTCTGCCTGCATCATCTGTCGCGACAAACTCAATTTCAGCACGGGCATCACCCCAAGAGAATGTCGGCTCCAAGCCCTGTGCAGCGAATTCTTGCTGGACAAAATTTTCTGCGACAAAGCCTTTATATTCGTAGCCTTGTTGCTTGATTTCTTTATAGCTGACGCCAAGCATATGGTTGAGTAAGCCCACATCAAACAGAAATAATTTAACCACGTTTTCTTTTTTATAGGCCGCTAATGGACTGCGTGGCATGCCATCAATTGGATAGTTTTTTAACACTAAACGGCATTTATCCAGCCAGCTGATCGCGCCTTCTAATTCGCTGTAACGTGATTTTCGTTCGTGCACACCTTTGAATTTAAAACGCTTCACTGACTCATCCAGCACTGATGACAACTGTGCTGGCACATTGTTAAAAACAGACTCAATTAGACCTGCATCTACCTTGCCAGAATACTTACCAAAGTCGCGTGAATAGCCTGAGACTAAATCGCTATGGATCTTATTTACGGCTGCAACACGATCAAGAATGCTTTGCTCAGCCAATGTAAACCATGCATGCACTGCCTCAGGCATACCGCCAGTAAAGTAATAATCGGTGAGCTTATCGAAGAGTTTGCTATGCGCTGCTGCAGAGTTGGTTTGACTTTCAAATGCCTTAATCAGCGCATGCTCACCTGATGCCATTAGAAACTCTCGAAAGGTTAATGGGCGCAGATTATGTTGTTCAACTTTGCCAACTGGAAACGAATTTAATAGCCCAATATTTGAGCCACTGGCCACGACATACATCTGTGGGGCTTGCTCGGCAAAATATTTTAAGGCGGTAACAGCACGCGGGCACTCACCGATTTCATCTAAAATCAGTAAATCTGTTTCTGGGTTAAACACTTGCCCAGTTAATAGCTCAAGATTGGTGATGATATCTGCTGGTGTCAGTGAGCCAGCAAACGCCTCAGCGATTTCTGGCGACTCTAGAAAATCGACACGTAGTATCTGGGTAAAGGTGGAGCCGAATAACACCTTCAGTAAGTAGGTTTTTCCAGTTTGGCGAGCGCCATCAATCAATAGCGGTTTACGCTCTGCTTGGGCTTTCCAGTTGAGTAGAGTTTTGAGTAATAACCGCTGCATAGCCTGCCTCCTACACCATTAACAAAGCCGATATTACACTTTTATGCGCATAAAAGTGTGCTTGTTTGCATTTTAATGCGCATAAAAGTGTGTTTTTGTTAATTTAAGTATGGTTTTAGTCTTTATTTGGTAATGACATAGCGCGTACTACGCCCACCTGCAGTCGTTTTTACAAATATACCTTGCTCAACTAAAGCTGTGAGATGACGTGTTGCTCACCGAATGAGCCGCTTAAGTGTTCTATTCGGCTCATTCGGTGAGCCGAAAAACAGTTTTATTCGATTCATAGGCAAGCAGTGTGCGATTAGTGTAGTGCGAATTGCTGTTCGTGCTTATTAACAGTTGAGCAAGACAGCCATTCGTGCAAACCGTATAGTGAGCCGGCACAGTACATCTAGGATTAAGTCATGCAGCAAATAGGGATTTATGAGCAACTCATCACGCAGTTAGTCGCTTCACGTTTAAATCGCGATCGGTTTTATGTGGGTGAACGCACTCTTGAGGCAGCGGAAGCGTCGGTGTGGTTGTCGCGTTTTTTAAGTGGGATTTTGCAGCATGCGGTTGGCTTAATTCCCAATGACGATAATCGCTTGGAACAGCAAATTGAGTTGGCTAATCAGCTCTTGCTCTGGCTGAAAAAACAGCTGAATGATGATGACTTTTTTGATGAAAATCTACTCGACAGTCAAGGCAAAATCCTAACGGCCTTATACGAGTTAGAAAACCCAGTCGCTGCTGACCTCAAAAAATATGTTGAAGATATATTCCCGCTGACCGGTCTGACTCAGAGTGAGCTGTTTTGTGGCAGTAATGCTGGCTTGTCGCTAGAAACAGAGCTTAAGCGTGAAATCCTCTCGTCCGATAAGATTTACTGGTTAGTGTCCTTTATTAAGTGGACTGGCATTCGTATTTTCCGTAAAGAGTTAGAAGAGTTCACCCGCAGTGGACGCCAGCTCAAGGTGATAACCACATCTTATATGGGGGCGACTGATGCTAAGGCTGTCGAGTTTTTAGCCACACTACCGAATACGGAAATTAAGCTTAGCTATAACACCCAGCGCGAACGCTTACATGCCAAGAGCTATTTGTTTATACGCAATACGGGTTTTGATACCGGCTATATCGGTTCATCAAATTTATCGCAATCAGCTTTGACCAGCGGTCTGGAGTGGAACTTAAAAATCACTTCGCAAGAAATTCCGCATATTATTAAAAAATCATTAAGCACCTTTGAAACTTACTGGGCTTCGAATGATTTTGAAGTCTTTGATGGTGAGATTGAAAGCAAGACCAAGCTGACAGCTGCACTGCGTGAAGCACGCGGCGGCTATGCTGAT
>CALZAE010000150.1 GCA_945612235.1 uncultured Gammaproteobacteria bacterium
GATGAGTTGTACTGGCATCAACTTGAAGGTTTAAAGGTGATCAATCAAGACCAGCAGTTGTTTGGGATTGTTGACCATTTATTAGAGACTGGCGCGAATGATGTCTTCGTTGTTAAGCCCTGTGCTGGCAGCATTGATGATCAAGAGCGTTTACTGCCTTATACAGCGCAGTGTGTGCAGTCGGTGGATTTGACAGCAGGCGAGATGCATGTCGAATGGGATGCGGATTTTTAATGAGTAAATGCTTTGCGCGTTGAAGTTATCAGTCTCTTTCCAGAGATGTTTGCTGCGATTACCGAGTATGGCATTACCAGTCGTGCAGTAACGCAAGGGTTATTCGAGCTTAATTGCTGGAATCCCCGTAGCTTTACTGAGGATCGACACCAAACAGTGGATGACCGACCTTTTGGTGGTGGTCCAGGCATGGTGATGAAGATCAAGCCTCTTGAGGATGCATTAGCTGCGGCTAAGCAAGCCATTGGAGGGCCGGCTAAGGTTATTTACCTGTCGCCGCAAGGCCGTCAGCTTAAACAAGACGCGGTCAGCGAACTGGCAAAACAGGATAATTTAATTCTGATTGCAGGGCGCTATGAAGGCATTGACGAGCGTTTTATTGAAACCTACGTCGATGAAGAGTGGTCAATTGGCGATTATGTGTTGTCTGGTGGCGAGCTGCCGGCAATGGTGCTGATTGATGCTGTAACGCGGTTGCTGCCTGGGGCATTAAACCATGCAGATTCCGCACAAGAAGACTCCTTTAGTGATGGCCTTCTTGACTGCCCGCATTACACGCGACCGGTTAGGTATGCAGGCAAAGATGTTCCGCAGGTGCTACTCAGTGGTAACCACGAACATATCCGGCGCTGGCGATTGCAGCAAGCCTTAGGGCGTACTGCAGAGCGTCGCGCTGATCTTCTGGATGGCCGCTCGCTTTCTGGAGAAGAGAAAATGCTGTTAGACGAGTACTTTCGTCAGCAGAACGATAGTTAATTAACGTATCGATGGTGAGCCATAAGGGTTTGCCTTCAGGAGCATAGAATGAAAAATGCACTAATTCAGCAGATCGAAGCTGAACAGATGACTAAAGAGATCCCAGCGTTTGTTGCTGGTGATACTGTTATTGTCCAAGTTAAAGTACGTGAAGGTGATCGTCAGCGTTTACAGGCCTACGAAGGTGTTGTAATTGCTAAGCGTAACCGTGGTATCAACAGTGGTTTCACTGTTCGTAAAATTTCTAGCGGCGTAGGCGTTGAGCGTACGTTCCAAACTTACAGCCCACTGATTGACAGCATTACTGTTAAGCGTCGTGGTGATGTTCGTAAAGCGAAACTGTACTACTTACGTGCTCTGTCTGGTAAAGCAGCGCGTATTAAAGAAAAACTGTCACGTTAATTCGTCCAGTGTTTCAAAACAAGGCAGCCTACGGGCTGCTTTGTTGTTTCTGGGGTATATGAAATTATGTTTATGGCACGCTGAATGTTTATATGAGGCCTGCAAACAACATCAATGATCAATGAGTACCGCGCTAGTGACGCGTCAAGCGTAGCCATGGATGGCGTAGCGCCCGAATTAGAGTCAGGATGACTCTTTGAGGGAAGAGCGTCACTAGCGCGGTACGACACGCGCATATGCTGCTTCGAGATTTTAAGAGCGTAGTGCTTGGTCAATAGTTGGCATGGCGCACTTCGAGACAGCTGTTTTTCCGTCGATGAGCCCGTCCGGGGCTCAACTCCGGCGCTGCGCCATCCATGGCTACGCTTGTCACAGCTGTCTCGAAGTACTTGTCGAATATATCTAGTGTTTGAATTGTCGCAGTATGGCTCGCTTGGCTTAAACTCCAGTCATAGTGATTTTAGAATAAGGTGTGATTTGAATGACGACTGATATCCAGCCCGATTTATCTGCGTTAACGCGATTCTTGGATGCGGCATGGTTGCAGCGTGGCTTGGCGGATAATACGCGTATGGCCTACCGCAGTGATTTGGAGCAGTTTGCCCAGTGGTTGTTATTGCGTCAGCAGACCCTACAACAGGTGCGGCGCGAGACTTTGCTGGAATATTTAAGCTGGCGTTTGGAGGCCGGTTATAAAGCGCGTTCCAGTGCGCGATTTTTGTCGGGTGCGCGCGGCTTTTATCAGTATTTGCTGGAAGAAGGCTCGATTATTGAAAACCCAACATTGCAGATCGAGTTACCGCAAATAGGTCGTGCATTACCAGACACTTTATCGGAAGCGGATGTTGAAGCCTTACTGGCTGCACCAGATATTGAAGAGGTGTTGGGCTTGCGTGATCGCTGCATGCTGGAAGTTTTGTATGCCTGTGGGTTGCGGGTCACAGAACTGATCAGCCTAACCCTTGATCAACTCAATCTGCGCCAAGGCGTGGTGCGGGTGATGGGTAAAGGCTCGAAAGAGCGCCTTGTACCTTTGGGTGAAACAGCATTGGATTGGTTGGTGCTCTATATCAAAGAAGGGCGCGGCGAGTTGCTCAATGCAGCCTCAACCGATGTGCTCTTTCCCAGTCAACGCGGCCAGCAAATGACCCGCCAGACTTTTTGGCATCGCATTAAAATCCATGCTCAACAGGCAGGTATCAGCAAGCCACTGTCGCCACACACCTTGCGCCATGCTTTTGCTACGCATTTGCTCAACCATGGTGCGGATTTACGCGTCGTGCAGATGTTGCTTGGGCACAGTGACTTATCCACCACGCAGATTTACACCCATGTGGCTAAAGCGCGC
>CALZAE010000151.1 GCA_945612235.1 uncultured Gammaproteobacteria bacterium
GTGGTGATTCAATCCGGTGCAGTGATTGGTGGTGAAGGTTTTGGCTTTGCCAATCATCAAGGTACTTGGCATAAGATTGCGCAAATTGGTGGTGTAACTATTGGTGATGATGTTGAAATCGGCGCCAATACCACAATTGACCGCGGTGCTTTAGACGACACTTTAATTGGTCATGGTGTAAAACTAGATAACCAAATCCAAATTGCGCATAACGTGCAAATTGGTGATAACACAGCTGTTGCTGCTTGTGTTGGTATTTCGGGCAGCGCAAAAATTGGCCGCAACTGCATGTTGGCCGGTGGTGTAGGTTTAGTAGGTCATATTGATATCTGTGATGGTGTCTTTATTACCGGTATGACCATGGTGACACATTCTATTACTGAACCTGGCGCTTACTCGTCGGGTACAGCAATGCAACCTGCTGCGGATTGGAAGAAAAATGCGGTACGTTTCCGCCAACTCGATAGCATGGCTAAGCGTCTACGTGCGTTAGAAAAACATACTCAAAAGTGACCTCGGGTATGGATATACCATCTGATTCTTTATCGACTTTCTTAGCTAAGCAGCTTTAATTTAGCGCATTAAGTGCCATTCAGTTGCAGGTGGTAGGCTTGTGTATATGGTATTCACAGCCTCACTTATTTGATCAAGGCTTTTATATATGATGGACATCAACGAAATTCGTCAACTTCTCCCGCATCGCTATCCGTTTTTGCTGGTGGATCGTGTGGCAGCAATTGATTTGGAGCAGAAGACGATTCATGCTTATAAAAACGTAAGCATTAATGAGCCTTTTTTCAATGGTCACTTTCCTCAGCACCCTATTATGCCTGGCGTGCTGATTATTGAAGCCATGGCGCAAGCGGCCGGTGTTTTGGGCTTTAAAATGATGGACGCATCGCCAGAAGATGGCACACTTTATTACTTTGTTGGTTCAGATAAATTACGTTTTCGTCAGCCGGTAGTACCAGGTGATCGTCTCGATCTTAAAGCGACCTTTATCAGTGCTAAGCGTGGTATTTGGAAGTTTAACTGCCAAGCTAGCGTGGGCGATAAAACAGTATGCTCGGCTGAAATTATTTGTGCGGAACGTAAATTATGAGTTTAATTGATCCTCTGGCCATTGTTGATCCGTCGGCTGTGCTTGCGGACGATGTGACTGTCGGTCCCTGGACGATTATTGGTCCAGAGGTTGAAATTGGCGCGGGATCAATTATTGCGTCACATGTGGTGATTAAAGGACCAACACGTATTGGTCAAAATAATCACATTTATCAGTTTTCATCCATCGGTGAAGATACCCCTGATTTAAAGTATCAAGGTGAAGCCACGCGTTTAGTGATCGGTGATCATAACGTGATTCGTGAAGGCGTCACTATTCACCGCGGTACCGTGCAAGACCGCTCTGAAACCACTATTGGTGATCATAATCTGATTATGGCCTATGCCCATATTGGCCATGACAGCGTGATTGGTAATCACTGCATTTTAGTCAATAACACGGCCCTGGCTGGGCATGTGCATATGGATGACTGGGCCATTTTGTCAGGGTTCACCCTGGTGCATCAGTACTGCCATATTGGTGCCCACAGCTTTACAGCAATGGGTACGGCGGTAGGTAAAGATATTCCAGCCTTTATTACTGCTGCCGGTAATCCTGCAGTAGCGCGTAGCATGAACTTTGAAGGTATGCGCCGTCGTGGTTTTTCTGAAGAAGCCATTCAGGCATTACGTCGCGCTTATAAAACCGTCTATCGTCAAGGTTTAACTGTTGATGCTGCATTAGAAAAATTGGCCGACAGTGAAGCACAGCATCCAGAAGTTGCAGTGTTTTGTGAGTCGATTCGCCAATCTTCACGTGGTATTACCCGCTAATGAGCGAGCAAGAGCAGCCGCCGCTTAAAGTCGCCCTAGTGGCGGGTGAGGCATCAGGTGATATTCTGGGCGCAGGCTTAATGCAAGCCTTACGCAAGCAGCATCCACAGATTGAGTTTATCGGTGTGGGCGGACCGTTAATGGAAGCACAAGGTTTAACCTCGTATTTTCCAATGGAGCGTCTGTCAATTATGGGTCTGGTGGAAGTACTGGGGCGTTTGCCTGAGTTGCTTTCACGGCGCAAACGCTTAATTGCCACCTTAAAAGCGCAGCAGCCGGATGTCTTTATTGGCATTGATGCACCTGATTTTAATCTCACTATCGAATTACAATTACGTGCAGCTGGGATTAAAACCGTGCATTACGTCAGCCCTTCGGTGTGGGCATGGCGGCAAAAGCGCGTGTTTAAAATTCGTCAAGGCTGCGATTTGATGCTGACCTTGTTGCCCTTTGAAGCACAGTTTTATCAAGAGCATCAGGTGCCGGTGTTATTTGTCGGGCATCCTTTGGCTGACAGTATTGCCATGCAACATGATCCAGTGCCGGCCCGCGAGCAGTTGGGCTTACCTGTCGATGCTGAGGTGGTGGCCTTGTTACCCGGCAGTCGTGGCGGTGAAGTGGCTAAGCTCGGTGCGTTGTTTGTGGACACTGCGTGTTATCTATTAGCTGAAAAGCCGCAGTTGCGCTTTGTGATTCCGGCAGCCAATCAAGCGCGACGTGTTCAGCTTGAGGCTATTTTAGCTGGGATGCCTAATTTACCTATTCAGATTTTAGATGGCCAATCGCAAACCGCTTTGCAAGCCTGTGATGCAGTGTTGATTGCTTCGGGTACCGCAACT
>CALZAE010000152.1 GCA_945612235.1 uncultured Gammaproteobacteria bacterium
TTCTAGGCTGAGGAAACGGTCGAAACCCCAATCGGCCCAATTGTTGTAAAACAAATACAGCAGACCCGAAATCCAAATTGCTGGCGAAATCACCAACTTAAAGCCCAAGTAAGCCAAGCGCTGCAAAGGGTTATGCTTAGCTTGCGAGGTCGCACGATACGGATGCTCAGCACCGGTAAAGGTGCCGATTAAGTAGTAGTGCGCGACCGCGCCGAGCTTATCGGTGGTGGGAATATATTGCTTCCATTCACCGGTGGTTAGGTGCCAGAAAATGGCTAGTACCCATAAACCCAGCAACGCGTAAGCTGCATACTCATGTAGCTGCGCCGCCTTACCAAAACCTAGCACCGTATAGCTGCCGTGGATTTCAAAACCGGTGAACATCAAAAAGAAGATCAAACCGGCTTGGCACCAGTGCCAGAAGCGTTCAAAACGCTTATAAATCATTATCCCTTTCATACGTTTTTTCTCCTACGGCTGGCAATAATACGTCCAGCGGCATGGGCTAAGGTTCCGAGCAAGGTTAATAACGCAATACCCCAACCGGCATAGTCCAGCCACTTGTTGCTGTCGCGACCGGGCATATAAAAATCAGTCAGCGCGGCTAAACGACCATCACGCGCGTGGCATGAAGCGCAATCAAGCGCATTCTCTGCTGGCGCTACCATGTGCGCGATAGGCCAGTGCATACGGGTTTCGATAAAGTCGAACTCGCCGCTGTATTCTTGGCCTGCGTAGTCGGTACCGGCTTTAAGAGATTTCACCCAATCAAAGTTAGTCCACAACGCCGTATCATCGTCTGCGCTGTACACATGGTTGACCAGTAAGTGCTTATGGACCGTGTCATAAGGCTGCTTACCTTCCATGATTTTAAACGGCCAGATGCGTGAGTCTGGGTTGTCGTGACTGCCTGTAATCTGGTTGAGATCAATGGGCGTTTGCGTCTCGTCAATCTTGTCTTCACGTAAGGTGTAGCGCGTTTGGCCATCAAACCAGCGGTATGCAGGCACTACATTCTCGCCATGGCGGAACTCACCCTTGGTACTTAAATACTCAAGGTTGCCGTCTTTGTCGCGAATAGTTTGTGGTTTGCCGTCTTTATCCAGTTGGCCGGCTTTGGACCAGTCCCACCAGGTTTTAGTCGCTACACCACCACGGGCAAACTCAGGAATATGACAGGTTTGGCAGGCGACTTGGCTGACGTGCTCATTGAGCTTGGGCTTATCGTGTGGCGCAGGACCATGACATGACTCGCAGGAGGCGCGGGTATTGTCAGTGTGGCCCGGCACATCAATGCCTAAGCGGTCATGTGCGTTAGTGGAATAACGGCTACCGGTGACGCTGTGTGCTGAGGTGGTATGGCAATCGGCACAGGCGAAATTAGCACCGTCTTTCGACATATGCACATCAAGGCTGCGTGGTGCGGTGAGTAAGGATGAATCTAAGTCGCCGTGTTTAACACCATCACCACCGCCACCATAGAAGTGGCAGCTACCGCAGTTTTGACTGCTGCTGGCGCCAATATTCTGGGCGATATTGGCCAGATCAGTTTTACGTTTAATGGCTTTATCAAGCGGGTCGGCAAACTCGTAAATAGGATGGCCAGCACCTGTGGGGGATTTTTTATAACCGCCCGTGGTGTCGTGACAAATCAAGCAGTCAACTGCGCTGCCATCGCTGGGCGGTGGCTGGCGCATATCGTCCCAGCCGTAACCCGTGTGGCAACTGGTACAGAACGGCTCGTTGGATGAGGCAGCACCACAAAAGCTGTTGACGACATGGCGTTTACCCAACATTTGACCGGTTTCCGGATGCTCAAACTCCCAGGTCCAGTGCGTGGTTTTTTGTACCTGTTGTGCGGCTTGCGTATGGCAACCTAAGCAGGCTTGAGTCACCTCAGGGCCGGAGGTAAATGGCCCTTTGAGTTGTTCAAATTGAGAGTGATCAGCCGTAGAGGGCGCTGAGCGATCCAAGGCTGTAGCTGGCATTGTGCCAAGCATCAGCAGCATGATCGCAATGATCATCTGTCTGAACGATAGAAGAGTAGGATACGTCTTCATAGTGCCTCCCTAGGCGTATGGGCATCTATTGGCTGTAATAGCTCTTTAGTTATATTTAAATAATTATATCATGGGGTATATTTTTAAATGCCATGCAGCCTATGCTTGATTGATATACATCAATTGAATCGTGTAATGAGGAGTCAAATTATGAACCAATTAGTCGAAAACGCAGCAACTACAGCTATAAATCAGCCTGAACAGGCCGTTGTTATCGTCACCAGCGCTGCATTACAAACCCAAGGTATGGCCATGGTGCTGTCGCGCGCGATGCAAGAGCAGGGTGTGCAATTGAGCATGTTACTTTGTGATCAAGCGGCTGAATTAGCCATTCAAAGCTACCAAAGCCCCAGTGCTTTAGCGCCTAAGGGCATGAAGCCAGAAGGCCTGTTGCAGCAGATTATTGATGCTGGCGCGATGGTTGCGGTCTGCGCGTTATATCTACCCAATAGCAGCTATCAAGAACAGGATTTACGCACCGGCGTGAGCATTGCACAACCGGCCAAAATGGCGCAGATGTTGCGCTGTAAAAACAGTAAAGTACTTACTTTTTAA
>CALZAE010000153.1 GCA_945612235.1 uncultured Gammaproteobacteria bacterium
CTTGAAGAAACTGTGGCCACACTGTTGCAAGCTCAAGCATCCATCAGCTTGGCACACTTATACCATTACAAATTTACGCGCACCAAACGTCGGCGTTTAGTGCAAGACTTTGTCAATGCCGGTGGGCATGCGCTGGAAGTGGTCAATAGTATGCAGCCTGCAGAGCAGGTGGGCACTTTATCAATACTAGCGCGCGAATTTGATTTAAAAGTCACGGCTGGTAGCGACTTTCATTTACCTCAGCAATGGTCTGAGTTGGGGCGTTATCGAGCTGTACCGGATGATTTAACTCCGCTGCTGGATTTCCCTACATTACAGACTGCATCCCTTTAACCATGAGGACATGGCTATGAAATTCTTCCAAATTCATGCGGAAAACCCGCAAGACCGCTTAATTAAGCAAGCGGCTGACGTTGTACGTAAAGGCGGGGTGATTATTTACCCAACCGATTCATCTTATGCTTTAGGTTGCCGCTTAGGTGACAAGACTGCTCTGGAGCGCATCCGTCGTATTCGTCGTTTAGATGACAAGCACAACTTTACTTTGATGTGCCGCGACCTATCAGAGCTGGGCGTATTTGCCAAAGTGGATACCAAGGCGTTTCGTCTGCTCAAAGCCTACACACCAGGTCCATACACTTACATTCTCAACGCCACTCGTGAAGTGCCGCGTATGCTGATGCACCCTAAGCGCCGCACCATTGGTTTGCGCGTACCCGGTCATCCAATTGCGCATGCCTTGTTAACAGAGTTAGGTGAACCATTGATGAGTGTCACTTTGATTCTCCCTGACGCCAATGAGCCACTCAGCGATCCTTATGAGATTAGAGATCTGCTAGAAAACCAAGTGGATCTGATTATTGATGGCGGTTATGGCGGAATTGAAGCGTCAACAGTTGTCAGTTTTGTGGACGAAGAGCCGGAGATTCTACGTGAAGGTTGTGGCGATCCAGAACCATTTCGCAGTTAGTAATGACTGAGCGTATCGATTCAACTATGGATAAAGAGCAGGGCGCGGCGATGACTCTAGCAACAGAACATCTGCCGCTGGCTTTGATTTATGGCGAGGCTATGACTGCCTTGCCTATGGATTTATATATTCCGCCGGATGCATTGGAAGTCATTCTTGAGGCCTTTGAAGGGCCTTTAGATTTACTCTTGTACCTGATCCGTAAAGAAAATATCGATATTCTTGATATCCAAGTTGCGCAAATCACCCACCAATACATGGGCTACGTTGAGCTGATGAAAGCCGTGCGCTTAGAGCTCGCGGCTGAGTATTTGGTGATGGCGGCCATGCTAGCTGAAATCAAATCGCGCATGTTATTACCACGCTCACAGCACAGCAGCCTGGATGACGATGAAGATCCACGCGCAGAACTGATTCGTCGACTGCAAGAGTATGAGCGCATTAAAACAGCGGCCGAAGACTTAAATGAAATCCCACGTGTGGGCCGTGATGTATTTATCGCTAAGGCTGTGGCTCCGCAAGCGCAAGTGCGCCACTTAATGGCCGATGTCGCTTTGGAGGAAGTCTTGCTCGCGATGTCTGATGTATTGCGGCGCGCCAATATGTTTGAAAGCCATCAAATTAGTCGTGAAACACTATCAACCCGTGAGCGTATGAGCAGGGTGCTTACAGCTTTGCGTGATGGTAACTTTGTGCCTTTTACTCGATTATTTACGCTAGAAGAAGGGCGTTTAGGTGTTGTTGTGACCTTTATGGCCATTTTAGAGTTGGTTAAAGAATCTTTGATTGAATTAGTGCAAAACGCAGCCTTTAGTGAAATCCATGTACGAACTAAACCCCATGAATAAGCTGGATTTCGAGCATAAGCAACACTTCGCAAAAGTGCTAGAAGCCTTGTTGTTAGCGGCAGGTAAGCCTTTAAGTGTTAGGCGTATCGCTGAGTTGTTTGACGAAGAACATAAGCCCAGCATAGCGCAAATTAACGCAGCTTTAGAGCAGCTTGATTTAGATACGCAAGAGCGTTCATATCAGTTGACAGAGGTAGCTTCAGGTTTTCGTTTGCAGGTGCGTACTGAGTATTCTTCATATGTTGGGCGTTTATGGGAAGAACGTCCACAGCGTTATTCGCGGGCGATGTTAGAAACCTTAGCCTTAATTGCATACCGTCAGCCAATCACGCGCGGTGAAATTGAAGATGTGCGTGGTGTGGCGGTCAGTACCAGCATTATCAAGACGTTATTAGAGCGCGAATGGATTACTGTGGTGGGCTATAAAGATGTACCGGGCAAACCGGCGATGCTTGCCACGACAAAAACTTTTCTAGATTATTTTAACTTGCGCGGCTTAAATGAGTTACCCAATGCCAGCGCCTTACAAGACTTGCAGGTAACAAGCAAAGACAAGGCGCTAGATCAGCATACGGTAGAGGGCGCAATAGCGCAGATTGCTGTAAGCGTGACGCCAGTACAGACCCTGAAGAATACTTCACAGGTTAGCTTTAGCTCGCTGTTGGAGGAACTGGAGAGCATGGAGGACGGTTTGGCGACAGAGTTCGTTGATCCTGCTATTGATATTGAGCAAAACGCCTTAAAAGCCATTACAGGCAAATCTAAGCAAAACGACT
>CALZAE010000154.1 GCA_945612235.1 uncultured Gammaproteobacteria bacterium
GTGCTGATGATCCAAAGCTTGATGCGATGGCCGGCGGCAGTGCTGGTGCTTTAGGGCGCGGTGGTATGCAAACTAAATTGCGTGCTGCACGTTTAGCTGCGCGCTCAGGTGCTTACAGCGTGATTGTCGGTGGCCGTATTGAGCATGTCTTAGACCGTCTGCATGCTGGTGAACGCTTAGGTACTTTGCTGACGCCAGAGCAGTGCCGCGATGGTGCGCGCAAGCAATGGCTGGCTGGTCACTTACAAACACGTGGCACCTTGACCTTAGATGCAGGCGCCACCAAGGCGTTAACCGATGATCATAAAAGTTTGTTATCGGTGGGCGTGACCGCGGTGCAAGGTAATTTCTTGCGCGGCGAGATGGTGGTCTGTGTTGATGAACAGGGTGTGGAAGTGGCGCGGGGTTTAAGTAATTACAGTTCCGCAGAAGCGACTAAAATTATTGGCCTGTGTTCAGAGAGTATTGTGCAAACCCTAGGTTATATGGCTGAAGCTGAATTGATTCATCGGGATAACTTAGTGATTCTTTAAATCTTGTCTTGCACAAGTGTATTGGGTAAACCTTTGCTGATTGAACACTCAAGCCCCTGCGCTCATCGCTAGCACAGGGGCTTTTTTGTGTCTGGATCAGTCCCCGCGCTGCCAGTGATTGGTCACTGGGTAACGACGGTCACTGCCAAAACTGCGCTTGCTGATACGTGGCCCAAGCGCGGCTTGGCGACGTTTGTATTCGCTTAAGTCCACCAAGCGTAAAATTCGCATCACCATGTCATGCTCAAAGCCTTGGGCAATAATGGCGTGAGCGGATTGATCTTCCTCGACATATAGGCGCAATATTTCATCGAGAACTTCATAGGGCGGCAAGCTGTCGGCATCTGTTTGGTCCGGTGATAGTTCTGCCGAGGGCGCACGAGTAATCACGCGTTCAGGGATCACGCGGCCTAAACTATTGCGGTAACGAGCTAAGCGATAGACCAGCAATTTAGAGACATCTTTGAGCAAGGCAAAGCCACCGGCCATATCACCGTATAAGGTTGAGTAGCCCACCGCAGTTTCACTCTTGTTGCTGGTGGTCAGCACTAAGTAGCCATTTTTATTAGACAGCGCCATCAGTAGGTTGCCGCGGCAACGAGCCTGTAGATTTTCTTCAGTGGTATCGTGCGCGCTACTGGCAGGCATATCAGCAAAGACTGGCGCTAAGGTTTGGCTAAAGGCTTCCACCATTGGTGCAATGGCTAATGTTTTATAATCCACCCCCATAATGCGCGCTTGCTCAGCGGCATCGTCTTGGCTGATTTGCGCGGTGTAATGATAAGGCATCATCACTGCTTGTACTTTATCAGCCCCTAAAGCGTCTGCAGCAATGGCCAGCACTAAGGCTGAATCAATGCCGCCCGATAAACCCAGCAGCACGCCTTTAAAACCGTTTTGCTCAACATAGTTACGCAGGCTGAGCATCAGTGCTTGATAAACGCTGGCTTCTTCACTGAGCAGAGGCTCGACCGTGGAGCGCTCAATGTGGCAATCCGAGCGGGTAAAGTGTAGTTCGACAGCGCAGAGTTGCTCGCTAAAGGCCGGCGCCCGCTGACGTAAATTACCTTGCGCGTCAACAGTGCAACTGCCGCCATCAAAGATCACATCATCTTGTGCACCCACCTGGCTGGCATACAAAATAGGCATTTGCGCGTGCTGGGCGTGTTGACTGAGCATTTGCTCGCGCTCAGATTGTTTGTTGAGGTGGAAAGTTGAGGCGTTGAGGCTGACAATCATATCGGCGTTAGCAGCACTGGCTTGCTCAATAAAAGCCGATTGCCAAATATCTTCACCGATACCAATGGCAATATTAAGGTTGTTGACCCCAATACACAGCGGCTGCTGGCCCGGTTTAAAGTAACGCTGGCCAAAAGCGGTAGGGTCAGAGGGTAGAAACTGTTTTTTATAAACCGCTTGTAATTGGCCTTGATGAAAATGCGCACAACAGTTGTAGCGCACACCGTGCTCAACCCAAGGGTAGCCGACTAGCACATGCAGCTTGTGGGGTAGCGCAGTGCACAGGCGATCGAGCGCGCGCTCAATACGTATTTGCATGCTATCGCGCAGCAGTAAATCTTGTGCGTTATAACCGCATAGGGATAACTCAGGGAACACAATCAGATCGGCCTGCTGGTGGTGCAGGGCGTGAACACTCGAGTCGAGGATACGTTGGAGGTTGCCGTCAATATCGCCAACACGCATATTTAATTGTGCCAGTACAGTGCGCAATACAGTTGCCATACTCAATCCCTTATTAAAAAACAGACAGGAGAGCAGTTTAGCAAAGGCTGGCGCTGGAGATGCGATTACTGCGGATAAATCATAATGGACTATGGCGTAGATTGGTTTTCATTGTATTGTTATCCGCGGTTGCGCTGCAGGGTTGGCAGGTTTAGATGTTTATCGTCAGTCCTGTGGGGTAGATAAGTTGTATTGTTTGTTGGTTAAAACCAGTTGAGCAGCCTCAGGTTGTGCGCGTGCTTGGTTATTAAAAATAAGAGAGAGTTGAAATGCAGTTAAAAGATAAAGTTATTATTGTGACCGGTGG
>CALZAE010000155.1 GCA_945612235.1 uncultured Gammaproteobacteria bacterium
TTTCTGCGTGCTTTTGAATCACTTCGCCGATATCACCTAGACGGGTACCCGGACGCACGATTTCAATACCTTTATACAGGCACTCTTGCGTGACGCGGCACAGGCGCTCAGCCCACTCAGAGGTTTTGCCCACGGAGAACATTTTGCTGGTATCGCCAAAGTAGCCGTCTTTAATCACGGTGATATCGATATTAATGATATCGCCATCTTTGAGCGGCTTGTCGTTGGGAATACCGTGGCACACCACGTGGTTAATCGAGGTGCAAATGGATTTTGGGAAGCCGTTGTAATTGAGCGGTGCTGGAATGGCTTTTTGCACGTTAACAATATAGTCGTGACAAATGGTATTGAGTTCGTCAGTGGTCACGCCAATTTGGACATGCTCACCAATCATTTCCAGCACTTCAGCCGCTAAACGGCCTGCTATGCGCATTTTTGCGATGTCGTCAGCAGTCTTAATAGAAACAGTCATGCAATCCTCTAAGCGCAGATTGCGCAGAAGTAAACAATAGAAGCGACAATCTTAGCAGAAATCGACGATTCTGTGCGCGCTAGCATGGCTGCCTGTGCATTATTGCGGACGATTGCGCATCAAAGTACGCAGTGCAAAGCGGTTGGGGTGGCTGTGTTGCACTATATCGAGCGGCAGTGGGAAGGGCTCATGGCAAATCCATGCGCTGAGCAACTCTGCTGCCAGTGGCGCACTGATTAAACCGCGCGAGCCGTGTGCGGTATTCACATACAAACCCTGATGCCAAGGGCAGGGTTGCTGCAGCGGTAGGCGCGCATCTTTTCTTAAATCGGCATAAGTCTGCATAAAGGCATCATGTTGCGCAATGGGGCCGACTAAAGGTAAGTAGTCGATGCTGGTGCAACGAAATGCTGCATGGCCCTGTAGGGTGCTGACATCCAATGCGTCTGTGGCGCAGTGCTCTTTTAGCGAGGGTGATATCTCATGCAGTAAGTCTAAATTACTGTAGTGCTCGGCTAAGGTCGCTGCTTGGCTATCTGCCGCAAAGTTAAAGCTGGCGCCAATGGTGTGCGTCCCTTGGCGGGCAGGTGAAATATAACCGTCAGCACAGACCACACAATGAATATTTTCACTGGCAGGCGTCGCCGGTAATTGCGTGGTTTGTCCGCGCACTGGATTGAGCGGTAAATGTGCCGACTGGGTAAATTGTGCGACATTTGCTGCATTACACAAGACCACTACCGGCGCTGCAGCAATCAGGCTGTTGGCCGAATGTACTTGCCAGTTATGCTCTGCATCTTGGCTTAAAGTTAAAGCCTGTTCAGTGGTTTTGAGGCTAATCAGCGGATGTTGGCTGAGTATGTGACACAGGGCTGGCGGATTAACCCAGCCGGCTTCTGGATAAAATAAGCCGCTGTATTCCAGCTCGACTCCAGCGATTGCACTGGCTTGTTCAGCGCTGACCGCCTGCAGTAATTCTTTGGGGAAATGCTCGGCGAGCGTAGCAAAGCGTTTGTGCTCTTTATCGTTAAAGGCCAATTGCAAGATGCCGCACATATCCCAATCGTCTGTGCTGAGCATTGTTTTTTGGTTTGACGAGTTTGCAGGTTTTTCGGTGCTGAGCGCTGCTAATAAACGTCTTGTATAGCCAAAACCTGCGAGGATAAAGCGCGATAATGCGGTGTTATGCGCCGACAACTTGAGATACAAAATACCTTGCGCATGGCCGGAGGCTTCTTGGGCAATCTTGCTGTGTTGCTCAATTATCGTCACACGCCAGCCGCGCGCTGCCAAGCTCGCGGCGCTGGCGCAACCGGCCAGTCCTGCACCAATCACAATGGCATGGCGTTGTTCGGCAGCCAGTGCGTGGGGTTTGGGACGCGCAAACCATGGGTTGCTCTGCGTGCTGCTTGTCTCTGTTGGCTGAAAGTGCCCGGCGAGCATTTCACGCTTGTGGCCAAAGCCCGGAACGCGCTGCATGGCAAAACCCGCTGCGATTAAGCCACGGCGTACAAAACCTGCGCTGGTAAAAGTGGCGAGGGTGGTATCGCTTTTAGCCAGGCGCGCCAGTTGCGCAAAGACCTGCTCATTCCACATCTCTGGGTTTTTTGATGGGGCAAAACCATCCAGAAACCATGCATCAATCTCGCCATCGACCTGTTGCAGCATCTCTAACGCATCGCCAATTAATAAGGTCAGGGTGATGCGGCCGTTATCCAGTTGAATGTGTTGGAAACCCTCGTGAATCGCTTGGTATTGTTGCAATAGTTGTTCGCGAAATTCACTGAGTTCTGGCCATAAAGCTAAGGCTTGGCTGAGGTCGCTGTGCTGTAAGGGGTACTTTTCCACGCTGATAAAATGTAAGCGGGCGTTGGCGGGTGCGTGTTGGTTAAAGCATTGCCAAGCACTGAGAAAGTTGAGGCCAGTACCAAAGCCGGTTTCGCCGATCACAAAGGTTTGCCCGTCGGTTAGATTGGCGAAGCGTGCGGGGAGTTGGTTGTGATTGATAAACACATGTTGCGATTCGGCTAAGCCTGAAGCTTTAGAGAAGTACACATCATCAAATTGACTCGATAGCGGTTGGCC
>CALZAE010000156.1 GCA_945612235.1 uncultured Gammaproteobacteria bacterium
CACCACAGGAATTATTCACCGTTTTCGATGGACAGCCAAAGTTTAAATCAATCACTGGCGCACCCATCTCACAGGCTTTAGCGGCATTATCAGCCATCGCCTGTGGATCCGAACCCAGCAACTGCACCCGCAATGGCGTACCCGCAGGTGTCTTTGCGTCCTGCGCTAACTCAGGCGCCAAACGCTGGTAAGTACGACTGGGCAACAGTTGGTCAGTGATACGCACAAACTCAGTCACGCACCAATCAATGCCGCCCTGCTCGGTCAGCACATCACGCATAATATGGTCAACCAAACCTTCCATCGGTGCTAAAGCAATTTGCACAATATCGAACTCACAAAGAGACCGGCACTGGAATCAATACCGGTAAAATAAAAAAACTAAACTACGCCAGAGCACCACTGCCCAGTCACACCACCTATGCTCACCTGATTGCGCCATCAGCCGAGTGCACAACACAACCCGCAGTTAACACATGACTATCCACACAATAACCTTAGTTAGTCTGCAGGCAACATCACTGTTCCATAACCGTGAACAAACTCCTGCGGCATACGCTTAGGGCGGCCACTGGACAACTCGATACAGACAAAAGTAGTTTTCGCTCGCAATAAAGTGAGATTA
Organism: uncultured Gammaproteobacteria bacterium; assembly: GCA_945612235.1. Classification (GTDB taxonomy): domain Bacteria; phylum Pseudomonadota; class Gammaproteobacteria; order Pseudomonadales; family Pseudomonadaceae; genus Denitrificimonas. The sequence goes on from CALZAE010000156.1 coordinate 626, forward strand.
TCGGCAACACGCTTGAGCTGAAAATAGCGATCCATTTTGAGTCGCTGATCCGCATGTGCAATCCAAGTTCCCATCTCTAAGGCTTCACCGGCATGAGCACTAGCTAAGTAATCAATCTCATGACGTAAAATCGCCATACCGCGATCCAAAGCTTGATACTGCGCAACTCCCAAGCCCAAGCTGGCAGAATGCTGCCAAGCGCACTGCTCCATCCAGTGCACATACACAGCGTTATTGACGTGATCTAATTCATCGATATCAGCCGCTGTAGCACACAAAGGCAGGATAAAAGGGTCAGGATAATCCCAACTCATGTTAAGGATTCCAAATGCCGCGCCATGGCACAGGCCTCGCGAGCCAATTGTGTGATTTGATCCCAGGCTTGGGCTTGCACAAGGCTCGCTGGAGCAATCCAAGTGCCTCCACAACAGGCCACGTTAGGTAAGCTTAAATAACTGAGTAAATTATCACGCGTTACCCCGCCGGTTGGGCAAAAACTAATCCCCGTAAATGGGCCTTTAAAGCTATTGAGCATACGCACACTGGCTTCGCCATTGGCTGGAAATAACTTCAATGAACGATAGCCATGCTCAACAGCAGCCAACACCTCAGACGGAGTCATCACCCCGGGCAAATACGGCAACTGCATCTCTTTAGCGGCTTGCGCTAAACGCTCAGTAAAGCCTGGGCTGACCGCAAACTGCGCACCCGCTTCAACAGCTTGAGTAAACTGTTCTTCACGAATAATAGTGCCCGCACCGACAATAAGACCAGGCACTTCTTGACGTATCACTTGCAGTGCTTCCAATGCTTGCGGAGTACGTAAAGTAACTTCAATTACATTTAAGCCTCCAGCACACAGGGCTTGCGCCAAGCCAACCGCACGCTCCACATCATCAATCACCAGCACCGGCAATACAGGATAAGCGCGGCGTAATATTTTTTCCATAGTGAGCATTATTCAGTCCTCTATTAGAAAGCTGGCGCCCTGATCTGCAGGCCCAACTAAGCGACGTTGGGCGGCAAATAAAGATAAGCCATAGCCCAACGCATCAGTGTGCGGTACCTGTGCATCGTCGCGTAACGCCAACTCTTCTGCGCTCACATGCACATGCAATATATCTTGATTAGCATCCACTTCAATCAGGTCGCCATCTTGCACGCGACTGAGCACACCCCCCTTACCCGCTTCAGGCGTCAGATGAATCGCTGCAAGCACCTTACCTGAAGCCCCAGACAAACGGCCATCAGTGACCAAGGCCACTTTTTGCCCGTTGCTTTGTAAGTTAGCCAAAATAGGCATCAGCTTGTGTAACTCCGGCATACCATTGGCCGCCGGACCTTGAAAGCGCAAGACCAGCACCAAATCACCCAGCAAGGCACCGGCATCATAAGCCGCCAGCACATCCGCCTCAGTATCAAAAACACATGCTGGCGCTTTAATCGACCAAAACTGCTCTTTAACCGCAGAGGTTTTCAACACCGCACGCCCTAGATTACCAGTCAGCAAATGCAAACCACTGTGTACTGCAAAAGGTTGGTCGACTGCACTTAAAATACTGGGTACAGCACTGTTAAGCGGAACACTACGCCAAGCCAGCTGACCTTGCTCAAGGTAGGCTTCTTGCGCATAAGCATCCATACCTTGACCGGCCACAGTACTGACATCCTGATGCATCAGACCCGCGGCTAACAATTGCTGGAACAGCCAAGCTACACCACCGGCCGCATGAAACTGATTCACATCCGCCGAGCCATTGGGGTAAACATGCGCCAGCAAAGGTACCGCCGTAGATAAGGCGGCGAGGTCTTCCCAAAGCAATTCATAACCTGCCGCGCGAGCAATCGCTGGCAAATGCAGCGTATGGTTAGTTGAGCCACCACTGGCCAATAAAGCCACCGCGCCATTGACCAA